>NZ_JAVFXA010000030.1:0-13856 GCF_040981195.1 Kocuria oxytropis
TCCTTCGGGGTGCTGTCCCACTACTACGGCCGCGAGGCCGGCCTGGAGCTGCGCGAGGACATCGACACGGTCCTGGAGCCGGGCATGGTCGTGTCCATGGAACCGATGATCACCGTCCCCGAGGGCGAGCCCGGGGCCGGCGGCTACCGCGAGCACGACATCCTCGTCGTCGGCCAGGACGGGGCGGAGAACATCACCAAGTTCCCCTACGGCCCCGAGCACAACATCGTCCCCGCCTAGACGCCCGGCGCGGGTGGCGCCGTCCACGGACGGCGCCACCCGCACTCCGCCTCGACAGCCATGGAGGTGAAGGACACTAGAAACGCCCGGCGCTACAACAGGAACATCGGACTCCGGATCGCTCCCCCAGTTGTGTTGACCCCGTCCAGGACCCGCCATGCACCACCCGAGAGCAGCACCTGAGGACGTCATCACCATCATCGGGCGCATGGGGTTTGTCGCGTGGAGAATAGGGAACCCTATGACTCTTTCATCTGACAACACCTCCCCCGCCGCGGAAGCCCGCACGGCCTCGGTCGTCTCCAACGCCATCAGCGTGCTGCGCTGCTTCTCAGCACAGGAACCTCAACTGGGCGTCACCGAGATCGCGAGCCGGGTCGGTCTGCACAAGAGCACGGTCTCGCGCATCCTCGCCACCCTCGAGCAAGAGAACCTGGTGGAACGCGATCCCCAGACCCGGCGCTTCCGCCTGGGGCTGGGCCTGATCACCATGACCGGGCCCCTGCTGGCCGACCTCGACGAACGCCGCGTGGCCTACCCCGTGCTCCAGGAACTCACCGAGCAGACCGGAGAGACCAGCGCCCTTATGGTCTGGAACGGCAACGAGGCCGTCTGCGTAGAACAGATTCCCAGCCCCCAGCAGATCAAGCACACCACCCCGCTGGGCACCCGATACAACACCGCCCTCAGCGCCTCGGTGCAGATCTTCCTCACCGCTCAACCCTCCGAACGGGTCCGAGCCCTGCTTCTCTCAGGCACCATCAACCACTTCAGCGCCACCGAAACCGGCATCGACACCTACGTGGAACTTCTCCGCGACGTCCGCGCAGAAAGCGTGGCCGTCAACTACGGCAAGACCTCCGTGGACGAAGTGGGCGTGGCCACCCCCGTCTTCGACCACCGTGACGAACTGATCGCGGCCGTGATGATCGCAGCACCGCGCTACCGAGTCACCGAAGAACAGGTCACCCACCTCGTGGCCGCCTGCAAAGCCGCCTCCGAAAAAGTATCCCAACGGCTCGGGTGCGCTGCACGGACTCAGTGATCCGCTCGTCCTTCCCGAACGGTTTCGTATCTGGAGTCCTCGGCCCACAAGCACGCTGAAAACCCGAAACCCAAGCCTCCGCATCACACGACACTCCGCCGCACAGTTCGACGGAAACCGTCGACCGGTAGGCACGGATGTTGAGGAGGCGGGAGTCGGCCATGTCGTCGGGGCTATTGACGTCATCCATCCGTCCAGCATCGCGTCGAACACCCGCTCGTCGACGCGGAACAGTCCCACGCCGGCGTCGGCCCGGATGGCAGGGGCCTGGCCCGATGCAGCATCCATCGGCATCTCTCGTCACCGTGGAATCGTGCATCTGATGCAGGAAATCTACGTTGATCAGCGCCGCGGCAACACCCTCGTGAGCCATCTGACGTCCGGCGCAGTCTGGCGGACCGCGGTGCGCCGCGGAACTGGGACAGAATCGGCCGGACGGGAGTTCCAACAGATGCGAGAACTCCCGTGGGTTACCGGCCGCCAACCCGCCTTATGTCAGGTTGCACTACTCGCTGATCTCCTGACTAAGGGGTCGTGTGGCCCCACCCCTCTGTCTCTGTGGCGCTTTGGCGAAAGCCAGCAGGTACTGCCTCGACCGGCTCAGGCGCTCCAGCGGGGTGATGACCACCGTGTCACCGGGGGCCGGCCGGCTTCTCGGAGGCTTGCCGTCGTGGGTTGGTCAGCGTCACCCCGACGCTGGCGAGGATCACCAGGGCGATGGCCAGATTGCGCAGCATCCCGGATTCCTGGTCGAGCAGGATCCAGCCGAACAGGGCCGCGAAGGCCGGTTCTAGGCTGAGCAGGATGCTGAAGACCGGGGCGGGCAGCCGGCGCAGTGCGGAGAGCTCCAGGGTGTAGGGGATCACCGAGGCCAACAGCGCGGTCACCAGCGCCAGACCCACCAGCACCGGGTCATTGAGCGCCCCGATGGCCCCGGGTGCGCCGAGGGGTGCGACCACGAGGGTGGCCACCACCAGTGCCGCGGCCAGTCCTCCCGCCCCGGGCACCAGTTGCCCCACCCGGGCACTGGTCAGGACATATCCGGCCCAGAACACCCCGGCAACCAGGGCCAGCACCACCCCGACCGGGTCCAGGGTCGCGCCCAATGCGCTGTCCAGGCCCAACAGGGCCATCCCCCCGAGGGCGACGGCCACCCACAGCCCGTCCAGCAGCCGGCGGGCCAGAACCGCAGCCAGTACCAGTGGGCCCAGGAACTCGATGGACACCGCCGCCCCGAGCGGGATCCGCTCCAGGGAGGCGTAGAAGAAGCCGTTCATGCATCCCAGCGCCGCGCCGAAGAGCACCACTGCCGTCCACTGCTTCCGGGTCCACGTCCGGACCTGCGGCCGGACCATGACCAGCAGGATGACGGCGGCCATGCCCAGTCGCAGCGTGGTCACTCCCCAAGCCCCCAGGTGCGGGAACAGCTGCACGGCCACGGCGGCACCGAACTGCAGCGAGATGCAGGACCCGATGACCAGTCCGACGCCGGCCAGCGTGTTCCGCGCGGGGGACTGCTGGATGCCCGGCCCGGTCGGTGTCGGCGCGGAGGCGGAAGGGGCGCCCGAGGTGGGGGCGGCCGGCGCCGGGGCACCCGCCGTGGGAATCTCCGCCGGCCGGCGGGCGGGGGCGATCAGGGGCAGCGGATTGGTCGAGGGAGTCACGAGTCCATGCTCGTCGACCCATATTGTGCAGTCCAGCAACTCTTTCTCAAATCTACTGTTGAGCACAGCTACACAGTAGGATCGGCCCATGTTGTCCTTGCCTCGTCTTCGGCTGCTGCGGGAGGTACACCGCACCGGCTCGCTTACGGCCGCTGCCCGGACACTGAACTACACCCCCTCGGCGGTCTCCCAACAGCTCAAGCTGCTCGAGCGCGAGACCGGCGCGACCCTGCTCGAGGCGGTCGGGCGCGGAGTGCGGCTGACCCCGGCCGCCCAGGGACTGGTCGGGCACACCGAGCGGATCCTGGCCACCCTGGAGGAGGCCGAGGCCGAACTGGCCGCAGCCCAGGATGCGGTGCGCGGCACCCTGCGCGTAGCCGCCTTCCAGAGCGCGATGCTCACGGTGGCCCCCACCGTCCTGGACGCCCTGGCCCGCGACCACCCCGACCTGCACGTGACCATCACCCAGCGCGAGGTGGAGGACGCCTTCGCGGGGTTGCTCGCCCATGAGTTCGACCTCATCATCAGCGAGGAGTATCTCGGGCGCCCGGACCCCCTGCGCGAGGGAGTGGACCGTGTGGAACTGCTGCGCGATCCCCTCCACCTTGCCCTGCCGCTGAAGGGCCCGTGGTCCGCGCGCCCTCGCTCCCTGTCCGACCTCGGGCAGGCTCCGTGGGCCCTGGACCCGGCCGACACGCCCACCGGTGCCTGGGCGCGGGCCGTGTGCCGGCAGGCCGGTTTCGAACCACAGGTGCGCATTGACACCCTCAATCCGCTGCTCCAGGTCGACTTCGTCCGCTCCGGCCACGCCGTGGCCTTCGTCCCGGCCCTACTGGGGACCCGACACCTGAACAGCGTCCGATCCGTGGGGTTGGCCGGGGCCCCCTATCGACTCCTGTCCATCCAGGTGCGCTCCGGTCGCACCCGGCACCCCGCCGTCGTCGCCTGCCGAACAGCCATCGTCGAGGCCGTGGCCCACATGAGCGCGGACACACCGGAGTGGACCCTGCACTGAGCCGGCCTCGCTGCTCGAGAGCTGCTCCGCCGCCACGAACCACTCCACTCCTACGGCCGGCAGCGGCACACCAGGGGGATTGTAAGAACAACGATGTGTGAGGGTCCGGCCTGATCCGAAAGGAGACGGCCGTGTCAGAGTCCACGACCGAGATGACAGGCATGACGATCGATCCCGTGACCGGAGAGATCATCGATCAGAAGGACCTAGCCGAGCGGCTGCTCGCCCAGGCGAAGGAGCAAGGCGTGAGCCTGGTCGGGCCCGGCGGACTGATCAACCAGCTCACGAAGAACGTGCTGGAAACCGCCCTGGAAGCCGAGCTGACCGAACACCTCGGGCACGACCACGGGCAGATCCCGATTGCGGCCAACATGCGCAACGGCACGATGTCGAAGACCGTGCTGACCGAGATCGGCCCGGTCGAGATCGAGGTGCCCCGGGACCGGGACGGGTCCTTCGAGCCGGTGATCGTGCCCAAGCGCAAGCGGCGTCTGGACGGGATCGATCAGATCGTGCTCTCGCTGTCGGCCCGCGGGCTGACCACCGGGGAGATCGCGGTGCACTTCGAGGAGGTCTCCGGGGCGAAGGTTTCCAAGGACACCATCAGTCGGATCACCGAGAAGGTCGCCGGCGAGCTGGCCGCGTGGTCTTCGCGTCCGCTGGACCCGCTCTATCCGGTGCTCTTCATCGACGCGGTCGTGGTGAAGGTCCGCGACGGGCAGGTGCGCAACACGCCGTTCTACGTCGTCATGGGCGTGACCGTGCACGGGGAACGCGACATCCTCGGGATCTGGGCCGGCGACGGCGCCGAAGGCGCCCGGTTCTGGCTGCAGGTCTTCTCCGAGCTGAAGAACCGGGGCGTCGAGGACGTGCTCATGGCCGTCTGCGACGGGCTCAAGGGCCTGCCGGAGGCGATCAGCACCACCTGGACGCAGACGGTGGTTCAGCAGTGCATCGTGCACCTGATCCGCAACTCCTTCCGCTACGCCGGCCGCCAGCACCGTGACGGGATCGTCAAGGCGCTCAAACCGGTCTACACCGCGCCTTCAGAACAAGCGGCAAAGGACCGGTTCACCGAGTTCACGGCCGAGTGGGGCCAGCGGTATCCGGCGATCGTGCAGCTGTGGGAGTCCTCCTGGGCTTCAATTCGTGCCGTTCCTCGGGTGCGACGTGGAGATCCGCCGGGTGATCTGCACGACGAACACGATCGAGTCGATCAACGCCCGCTACCGGCGGGCAGTGCGGGCGCGCGGACACTTCCCGAACGAAGTTGCTGCGCTGAAGTGCCTCTACCTCGTCACCCGGTCTCTTGATCCGACCGGCGGCGGTAGAGCACGCTGGGTGATGAGGTGGAAGCCGGCGCTGAACGCGTTCGCGATCACCTTCGCCGGACGGTTCGAGAGAACCGCTCACTGATGAAAACCGCCGGGCCCCACACGCCGTTTATCGGACAGTCCCGGTCGGGATCCCCGAGCAGCCGCTGCGCCTGGATGATGTGCGGGACCGTGGCCACCGCGTCCTCCAAGGCCTCCGAGGTGTCGTGGTCGGCCGCGTACATGATGGCGAACATCAGGGAGGCGAGGTTCAGCCCCAGGGCATGGGCGGCCATCTGCTCCCGCATCGACAGCTCCGGTGGATCCGAGAATCCTCAGCCGGTGCCGGTTTCTTGGAGATCCATTCTCTGGAGGATCGTGGCGGAAATTTCTTCCACGGACATGAAGGCTGAGTTGAGGTGGGGGATGTCGTTGAGGGCGTACATCTGCTGGGCGTTGCGCAGTTCCCAGGTGCATTGGGGCAGGGAGGCGTAGATGGTGCCCGGGCGTCTTTCCTGGCGGACCTGGCTCAGTCGCAGGGGTTGGGAGGTGAGTCCGAAGCACTTGGTCGCGTAGGCGGCGATGGGTGCCGGCAGGGACCGGTGGGCGAAGTCTTCGTCGACCAGGGGGAAGTTCGCGGTGCGGATGCCGTGCTGCAGGGCCAGGTACATGCTGGTGGGGGTCTTGCCGCAGCGTGAGGGGGCGATGAGGATCAGATCGGCCCGTTCCAGGGCGCGGATAGATTGCCCGTCGTCGTGTTCCATGGCGTACTCGACGGCTGTCATCCGCGACTGGTAGCGGATGGCGTCGCCGAGCCCGTGGGCCCTGCCGGGTTGAGGGTTCGCGGTGGTGTGCAGGGCGGCTTCGAGCTGGTGGATGTGGGAGCCGAAGAGGTCCACGAAGTACCCGGCGCCAGCCTCGAGGATGCCGCGCAGGTGCGGGTCCACGACGGTGGAGAACACCACGGTGGTGCGCCCGGTTTCCGCAGCGGTGGTGATCCGGGCCGCGACCTGGTGGGCGTGCTCGGCGGTGGTGAGGAAGGGCACGGTGTGGCGTTCAAAGCGCTGGGCCGGGAACTGGGTGATGAGGGTGTTGCCGAGGGTCTCGGCGGTGATGCCGGTGCTGTCGGAGACGAAGAACGCCACCGGGCAGGAGTCGGTCACGGGTGCCTCCGCTGTCTTCTCGTCGGGATGTCCGGTGGTCCGGGTGGGGGGTGGGGCTGGTGCCCTGGTCCTGGCGGAGGCGGCACCAGGACCAGGGTGCTCACACGGCAGGCTGTGCTGTGGTGGTGGCCAGGGCCAGCCAGGTGTCCACCACGGCGTCGGGGTTCAGGGACACGGAGTCGATGCCCTGGCCCAGCAGCCAGGCGGCCAGCTCGGGGTGGTCGCTGGGGCCCTGGCCGCAGATCCCGACGTACTTGCCGCTCTCCTTGCAGGCGGTGATGGCCATTTCCAGCAGCTTCTTCACCGCCGGGTCGCGTTCGTCGAAGGAGGAGGCGACCAGGGCGGAATCGCGGTCCAGGCCCAGGGTGAGCTGGGTGAGGTCGTTGGAGCCGATGGAGAACCCGTCGAAGTGCTCCAGGAACTGCCCGGCCAGCAGCGCGTTGGCCGGCAGCTCGCACATCATCACGATCTCCAGACCCTCCTCCCCGCGCCGCAGTCCGTTGGCGGTCAGCAGCTCGATTACACCCTGAGCTTCGTCGAGGGTGCGCACGAAGGGGACCATGAGCTTGATGTTTCTCAGTCCCATGGTGGTGCGGGCGTGGACGACCGCTGCGCACTCGAGCTCGAAGGCGGCCCGGAAGCTCTCCGAGAGGTACCGGGAAGCACCCCGGAACCCGAGCATCGGGTTCTCCTCGGCGGGTTCGAACTCGGGCCCGCCCAGCAGGTTGGCATACTCGTTGGACTTGAAGTCCGACAGCCTGATGATCACCGGCTCAGGGGCGAAGGCCGCGGCGATCGTGGCGATGCCTTCGGCCAGGCGCTGGACGTAGTACTCGCGCGGTCCGTCGTAGGCGGTGATCCGCTCCTGGATCTGGGCTGCCACCGCGGCCGGCAGCTCGGGGGACCCGTTCTGCAGGGCGAGCAGGGCCAGGGGGTGGATGCCGATCTGGCGGTTGATGATGAACTCCAACCGGGCCAGCCCCACCCCGTGGTGGGGCAGCTGGGCGAAGGAGAACGCCTGCTCGGGGGTGCCGACGTTCATCATCACTTTCAGCGGTGCTTCCGGCATCGACCCCAGGGCCGTCTCCTCCACGGTGTAGTCCAGCAGGCCTTCGTAGACCAGGCCCTCCTCGCCTTCGGCGCAGGAGACCGTCACCGGGTCCCCCTCGGCCAGGACCTCGGTGGCGTCCCCGGCGCCCACGACGGCGGGGATGCCCAGTTCCCGGGCGATGATCGCCGCGTGGCAGGTGCGCCCGCCGCGGTCGGTGACGATCGCGGCGGCCTTCTTCATGATCGGCTCCCAGTCCGGATCCGTCATCGAGGCCACGAGCACGTCCCCGGCCTGGAAGGACGCCATCTGCTCGACCGACTTCAGCACCCGCACCCGTCCGGCTCCGATCCGCTGGCCGATGGCCCGCCCCTGGGCCACCACCGTGCCGGTCTCGTGGAGCCGGTAGCGGGCCACGGCCCCGGCCCCACGGCGGGAGACCACGGTCTCGGGGCGGGCCTGGAGGATGTAGAGGTTTCCGTCGGTGCCGTCCAGGCCCCACTCGATGTCCATCGGGCGGCCGTAGTGGTCCTCGATCGCCACCGCGTAGCGGGCCAGCTGCTCCACCTGTGTGTCGGTGAGGCTGAACCTCCCCCGCTGCGCCTGCGGCACGGGGACGAAACCCACGGTCTCCCCGAGCTCCTGGGAGTCGGTGTAGGTCATCTGCAGGGCCTTGTCCCCGAGCCCGCGCTTGAGCACCGCCGGGCGCCCGGCGGCCAGGGCCGGCTTGTGGACGTAGAACTCGTCCGGGTTCACCGCCCCCTGCACCACCGCCTCCCCGAGCCCGTAGGAGGAGGTGATGAACACCGCGTCGGTGAACCCGGACTCGGTGTCCATGGTGAACATCACCCCTGAGGCGCCGACGTCCGAGCGCACCATCCGCTGCACCCCGGCCGAGAGCGCCACCTCGGCGTGGGCGAAGCCGTGGTGGACCCGGTAGGCGATCGCCCGGTCGTTGTAGAGGGAGGCGAAGACGTCCTTGACCGCCGCCAGCACGTTCTCCACCCCGCGGATGTTGAGGTACGTCTCCTGCTGCCCGGCGAAGGAGGCGTCGGGCAGGTCTTCGGCGGTCGCACTGGAGCGCACTGCCCAGGACACTCCTGCCGGGTGGGTCCCGGCCACTTTCTCGTAGGCATCCCGGATCCCGGTCTCCAGTGCGTCCGGCAGCGGTGCGTTGCGGATCAGGGACCGGATGTGCGCACCGGCGGCGGCCAGAGCAGTCACGTCGGCGGTGTCCAGGCCCTCCAGGGTCTGGGCGATCCGCGTGTTCAGGCCGTCGGTGGCCAGGAACTGGCGGAACGCGGTGGCGGTGGTGGCGAAACCACCGGGCACCTGCACCCCGGCGTTGCTGAGGTTGCGGATCAGCTCGCCCAAAGAGGCGTTCTTGCCGCCGACCTCCTCGAGGTCGGAGAGGTCGATGTCAGTGAAAGGAAGGACAGAGGTCATGAAGGACTCCTTCGGTGGGCGCCGCCCGGGCGGGGTGCCAGTGGATCGGGGATCGGTTCTGCCCGCCGGCCCGGCCGCAGGAACATCAGCGGTCGGGACCGACCGGCTCCTGCCGGGGCAGGGGCCCAGGGCAGGGGACGGGGTGGTTCGGGGGCGGTGAAAGGTTCAGTTGGTGGGGCGCAGTAGCAGCAGCAGGTCTCCACCGGTGACCTGAGTGACCCCGGTCAGTGCGACCCGGACGACGGTGCCGCCGGTGGGGGCGGTGATGGAGGCCTCCATCTTCATGGCCTCGATGGTGGCGACCTGCCCGCCGGCCTCGATGAGGTCACCTTCGGCGACCGTGACGGTCACGGCCCCGGCGAAGGGTGCGGCCACGTGGCCGGGGTCGGACGGGTCGGCCTTCTCGGTCTCGGGCACCGAGGAGGCGATCGAGGTGTCGCGGACCTCGATCATCCGGGGCTGGCCGTTGAGGGTGACCATCACGGTGCGCATGCCCTTGTCGTCGGGCTCCGAGATGGCCTGCAGGGTCACCAGCAGCCGCACCCCCTTGCCGAGGGAGATCACGTGCTCCCGGTCGGTGGTCAGCCCGTAGAGGAAGTCGCGGGTGTGCAGCACGGTGACGTCGCCGTACCTGGCCCGGACCGCCTCGTAGTCCCGGGTCGGGCCGGCGAACAGCAGCCGGTTCAGCGTGGCCCGCCGGGTCGCCGGGTCCCCGGCCAGGGCCTGCGAGTCCTCCGGGGCCAGCTCCGTGATCCCGACCTTGACGTTGCGGCCCTCCAGGGCCTTGGAGCGGAACGGTTCGGGCCACCCGCCGGGGGGCGTGCCGAGCTCCCCGGCGAGGAAGCTGATCACCGAGTCCGGGATGTCGAACTTCTGCGGATTCGCCTCGAACTCGGCCGGGTCCACGCCCATGCCCACCAGCTGCAGGGCGAGATCGCCCACGACCTTCGACGAGGGGGTGACCTTGACCAGCCTGCCGAGCATGGCGTTGGCGGCGGTGTACATGTCCTCGATCGCCTCGAACCGCTCCCCCAGCCCCAGCGCGATGGCCTGCTGGCGCAGGTTCGACAGCTGCCCGCCCGGGATCTCGTGCCGGTACACGCGCCCGGTCGGGGCGGTGAGCCCGGACTCGAAGGGGGCGTACATCGCCCGGATGACCTCCCAGTAGGGCTCCAGGGCGGTCGCGGCCTCCAGGGGGATGCCGGTGTCCCGGTCGGTGTGGGCCAGGGCCGCGATCAGCGCCGACGCGGGCACCTGGGAGGTCGTGCCGGCCATCGAGGCCTCGGCCACGTCCACCGCGTCCACGCCCGCGTCGATCGCGGCCATGAGCGTGGCGAGCTGCCCGCCGGCGGTGTCGTGGGTGTGCAGGTGCACGGGCAGGTCGAAGCGCTCCCGCAGGGCCGTCACCAGCTTCGCCGCCGCGGCGGGGCGCAGGAGCCCGGCCATGTCCTTGATCGCCAGCACGTGGGCCCCGGCGTCGACGCACTGCTGGGCGAGCTCGAGGTAGTAGTCCAGGGTGTAGAGCTCCTCGGCCGGGTCCAGCAGGTCCCCGGTGTAGCACAGGGCGACCTCGGCGACCGCGGTGCCCGTCTTGCGCACGGCCTCGATGGCCGGGGCCATCTGCTCCACGTCGTTGAGGGCGTCGAAGATCCGGAAGATGTCCACCCCGGTGGCCGCGGCCTCGGCCACGAACGCGTCCGTCACCTCGGTCGGGTACGGGGTGTAGCCCACGGTGTTGCGCCCGCGCAGCAGCATCTGGATCGGGATGTTCGGCATCGCCTCGCGCAGCAGCCGCAGCCGCTCCCACGGGTCCTCCCCGAGGAAGCGCAGTGCGACGTCGTAGGTCGCCCCGCCCCAGGCCTCCACGGACAGCAGCTGCGGCAGCGTGTGGGCGTAGGCCGGGGCCGCAGCGAGCAGGTCCCGGGTGCGCACCCGGGTGGCGAGCAGGGATTGGTGGGCGTCGCGGAAGGTGGTGTCGGTGACCGCCACCGCGGTCTGGGCCCGCAGCGCGGCCGCGAAGCCTTCGGGGCCCAGCTCCTGGAGGCGTTGCCGCCACCCGTCCGGCGGGGTGTGCGCCGAGGGCCCGTCGAAGGGGGAGCGCAACGGCTCGTCCTGCTTGTCCCCCGGGTAGTGGGGAAGCTTGGTGCGCGGGTCGATACCTTCCACCCGGGGGCCGTGGGGCTGGTTGACGGTGACCTCGGCCAGCCAGGTCAGCGCCTTGGTGGCCCGGTCCCCGGAAATCTTGCCTTCGAGCAGCTCGGGGCGGGATTCGATGAAATCGGTGGCGACCTCTCCGGCGAGGAACTGCGGGTCGGCGAGCACGGCCTGGAGGAACTGGATGTTGGTGGCCACCCCGCGGATCCGGAACTCGGCCAGGGCACGCTGGGACCGGTGCACCGCGGTGGCGTAGTCCCGTCCCCGGCAGATGAGTTTGACCAGCATGGAGTCGAAGTGCGGGGAGATCTCCGCCCCGGCGTAGACGGTGCCGCTGTCCAGGCGGACCCCGGCGCCGCCGGCGGAGCGGTAGGCGGAGATCTTCCCCACGTCTGGGCGGAACCCGTTGGCCGGGTCCTCCGTGGTGATCCGGCACTGCAGGGCCGCCCCGCGCACGGTGAGCTCGTCCTGGGCGATGCGCAGGTCCGCCAGGGTCTTACCGGCCGCGATCCGCAGCTGCGAGGCGACCAGATCCACATCGGTGATCTCCTCGGTCACCGTGTGCTCCACCTGGATCCGCGGGTTCATCTCGATGAACACGTGCTGACCGGCCCGTTCCCCGGCCGTGTCCACGAGGAACTCCACGGTCCCGGCGTTGACGTAGCCCAGCTCCCTGGCGAACTTCACGGCGTCGGCGTGCAGGGCCTGGCGGATCCCCTCGTCGAGGTTCGGGGCCGGGGCGATCTCGATCACCTTCTGGTGCCGGCGCTGGACGGAGCAGTCGCGTTCGAACAGGTGCACGGTCTCCCCCGACGCGTCCGCCAGGATCTGGACCTCGATGTGCCGAGGCCGCAGCACGGCTTGTTCGACGAACATGGTGGGGTCTCCGAAGGCGGTGTCGGCCTCGCGCATCGCCGCCGCCAGGGCTTCGGGCAGCGCCTCGGGGGTCTCAACCCGGCGCATGCCGCGGCCCCCGCCGCCGGCGACGGCCTTCACGAACACGGGGAAGCCGATCCGCTCGGCCTCCCCGAGCAGGTAGTCCACCTCCGAGGAGGGGGCGGAGGAGTCCAGGGTGGGGATCCCGGCCCGCTTGGCGGCCTTGAGCGCCTCCACCTTGTTCCCGGCCAGTTCCAGGATCTCGGCCCGCGGGCCGACGAAGGTGATGCCCTCCGCGGCCGCCGCGCGGGCCAGGTCCGGGTTCTCCGAGAGGAACCCGTAGCCGGGGTAGATCGCGTCCGCCCCGGACTCCTTGGCCACCCGGACGATCTCCTCGACGTCGAGATAGGCCCGCACGGGGTGGCCCTCCTCCCCGATCTGGTAGGCCTCATCGGCCTTCTGCCGGTGGATCGAGTTGCGGTCCTCGTACGGGAACACCGCCACCGTCTTGGCACCCAGCTCGTAGGCGGCGCGGAAAGCGCGGATCGCGATCTCGCCGCGGTTGGCGACCAGGATCTTGGAGAACATTGACACCCGTTCCGCACCCGGGCGCTCCATTGGAGGCCCGGGTGCTGTGTTGTGAATTTCTGACAAGGTCAACTGCGAAGGAGAAACGGCCGGCACGGCAGGGACCACCGCCCAGGCAGGGTCCGCCGTGCTCGGGCAGGGCGGACCCGGGCCCTCGGGGCCGCGATGGGGCCGGGGTGCCGAGCGGATCCGCGACGGTGCCTCTGCGCGTGCTGCGGTTCACGCGCCATCCGGGCCTGTCAGCCGAGCAGGATCACGTCGAGCGTCCGGGGCCCGTGCACGCCTTCGACGCGTTCGAGCTCGATGTCCGAGGTCGCCGAGGGCCCGGAGATCATGGTGACCGGGGCCGTGGGCTCCACCAGGGCCAGCGCCTCGGGGATCAGCTCCACCACCGTCTCAACGGGCACCACGCAGATGTGGTGGTCGGGGACCAGGCTGATCGCCCGCCGGCCCTCGTCGGGACGGCCGGTGAGGAAGATCGTCCCGGTCTCCGCGCAGGAGACGGTCGAGGACGTCACCACCGCGTCCACGGCGTTGAGCTCCCGCACCCCCAGGGCCGAGGCGTCGCGGGCGTCATTGGGATCCACCAGCACCCGGCGGGCGGCGGTGTCCTCCGGCAACCAGGCGGTGTCTAGACCGACCGGGACCACATACCGGGCGGAGACCCCCAGCAGCTGGGCGATCCGCCCCGGCAGGGACGCGGGGGTCTCGTGGTGCACCGAGGCCTTGTAGTCGACCAGCCGGTCCACGAGCATCTCGATGACCTCCTCAGCCGCACGCTCCGAGACGCGGCGATAGGTGCGCTGCGCCGGTGCAGGGGTAGGCGCGTCGTGCAGCGCCCCGCGGATCCGGTTGAGGATCTCGGTCTTGGCCTCGCTCATCGTGCTCCCCCGTCGTCTTCGGTGTCGCTCTCGGCCCCATCCGGTGCGGTACTGCCCGCATCCGGGCCGGCGGCCGGGCCGCCGTCGGCGGCCACCCGTTCCTGGGTCTCCTCGGCGTGCTTGGCCCACCAATGGCGGAAAGACTCCTTCGGCGGGGCGGGGATGTCGCGCTCATCGGTCCAGCCCCCGGCGATCCCGGGCAACCAGGAGATCGCCCGATCCTTGCCCGCCACCGCCCTCCCCAACGGCAGACCCTTCTCGGCCAACCCCATCCGGGTGCCCGAGGACATCACCACCGAAGCGCCCTTCATCATCAAATCCATCTGGGAGGGCACCCGTGGGGTGGGCTTGCTGCGCACGTCTTCGTCGCGCAGGTGCACGAGGATCTCGGGGATGTTGATCTTCACCGGGCACACGTCGTAG
>NZ_JAVFXA010000031.1:0-12197 GCF_040981195.1 Kocuria oxytropis
GCACCGAGACACAACTGTGCACGAAGCCCCGAGACACAACCGTCCATTAACCCCCGAGATAGAACACCACGGTTTCTCGTGGTCACTCACCGCAAGCGTGGTCACTCGGCGAGCGCGGGGGACCGGCCAGGGCGATCGCGGACCGGTCGAGCCGGGTCGGGCGCAAGGCGGGGCAGGTCCGGGGCCGGTCAGACCTGGTCGGGCGTCGCTCGGGGCCGGTCGGGGGCCGGTCGGGGCCGGTCGGGGCGGGTCCGGACCCGGTCAGTCCGGGTCCGGCGCCGGGACGGGGGCCGGTGACGGTGCCCGTGCCGGGGTCGGGGCCGCCACGAGCTCGTCCCGCATGTCGGCCACGGCCGCGCGGATGGCGGTCATGACCGCCTGCACGGCGGGCCGGCGCAGCAGGTCCGCACGCGAGACCACCCAGTACTCCACGGGGAACCACAGCTCCTCCGGGAAGAGCCGCACCAGGTCCCCGGCCCGCTCGGCGAGGTAGCAGGGCAGCAGCCCGATGCCCGCCCCCGCGCGGGTGAGCTCCACGTGCACCACGGAGGACGTCGCCCCCACGCCCTGGCGCATCCGCGGGAACCGCCGGCGCGGGATGTCCAGCTCGGCCACGTCCTGCATGGACTCCACGAAGTAGACGAGCGGGTGGTCCTGCACCTGGTCGGGGGTGCGCGGCGGGGTGTGGGCGGCGAGGTAGTCCCGTGAGGCGTAGACCCCCAGGGAGTAGTCGGCCAGGTGGAAGGCCTCCTTGCGGGAGACCTCCGGGCGCCCCACGACCACCTCCAGGTCGATGCCCACCGGGTTGGTCTGGGCCCGCCGGGCCGCGTTGATCATCTCCAGCCGCACGCCGGGGTGCTCCTCGATCAGCCGCCGCATGGCCGCCCCCATGACCACCCCGCCGAAGCCGTCCGGGGCCAGCGCGCGCACCACGCCGTTGACGGTGCTGCCGCGCCCGCCCGCGCCGAGCGGGAGGGAGCCCAGCGCGGACTCGATCTCCTCGCCGGCGGCCACGAACTTCCGGCCCAGCTCGCTGGGCTCCCACATCTCGCCGGTGCGCACGAGCAGCCGGGCGCCGACGGTCTTCTCCAGCGAGGCCATCCGCCGCGACACGGTCGTGTGACTGAGTCCGAGGTCCGCGGCGGCGCCGGCGTAGGAGCCGTGGCGGACCACGGCGAGCAGGAGCAGGAGGTCGTCGGCGCCGTGCGACAAGGGGCAACTCCTCCGGGTGGCGGGTCCCGCACCGGGGAACGCACACGACCGGGCGGCATGTGCATTTTTGCACAGGCACGGCGAGCGCATGGTCATTGTGAAGCGCACCACGGATCCGCACACTGTAGGCAAACATTGTGACCACCGTCACCGTTTCCCCAGCCAGAGGAGAACCCATGAGCACCGAGGACAGGGTCGCCGCCACGGCGGACCCGAACGACTCCGCCGAGAACCGCGGCGGGCTGAAGAAGGTCGTGGCGGCCTCCATGGCCGGCACGGTCGTGGAGTGGTACGAGTTCTTCCTGTTCGCCACCGCCTCCACGCTGGTCTTCGGCCAGCTGTTCTTCGTGGACACCGGCAACCCGCTGGACGGCATCCTCAAGGCCTTCCTGATCTACGCCGTCGGCTTCATCGCCCGCCCGCTGGGCGGCATCGTCTTCGGCCACTTCGGCGACAAGTACGGGCGCAAGCACCTACTGCAGATCTCGATCGTCATGGTCGGCGCGGCCACCTTCCTGATGGGCTGCCTTCCCGGCTTCGAGCAGGTCGGCTACTGGGCGCCCGCCATGCTGGTGGTGCTGCGCTTCGTGCAGGGCTTCGCCGTGGGCGGCGAGTGGGGCGGCGCCGTGCTGCTCGTGGCCGAGCACGCCCCCAACAAGGAGCGCGGCTTCTGGTCCAGCTGGCCCCAGGCCGCCGTGCCGCTGGGCAACCTGCTGGCCACCATCGTGCTGCTCACCCTGTCCTTCACCCTCTCGGAGGAGGCGTTCCTCGCCTGGGGCTGGCGCGTGGGCTTCTGGCTCTCGATCGTCATCGTGGCCATCGGCTACTACATCCGCACCCACGTCACGGACGCCGCGATCTTCAAGGAGGCCCAACAGGAGGTCCGCGAGGAGAAGTCCGCCGCGTACGGCGTGGGCGAGGTCTTCCGCCGCTACCCCCGCGGCGTCTTCGGCGCCATGGGCCTGCGCTTCGCGGAGAACATCCTCTACTACGTGGTGGTGACCTTCTCGATCACCTACCTCTCCACCCAGCGGGACGTGGACACCAGCCGGATCCTGCTGCTGCTGCTGATCGCCCACGTGATCCACGCGATCTGCGTGCCCCTCGTGGGCCGGGCCACCGACAAGGTGGGCCGCCGCCCGATGTACGCCGCGGGCGCCGTCCTGGGTGCCTTCTGGGCGTTCATCGCGTTCCCCATGTTCAACACGGACAACAGCTTCGTCATCCTGGCCGCCATCACCATCGGCCTGATGATCCACGCGCTCATGTACGCCGGACAGCCGGCCATCATGGCCGAGATGTTCCCCACCCGGATGCGCTACTCGGGGGTCTCCCTGGGCTACCAGGTGACCTCGATCGTGGCCGGCTCGCTGGCCCCGATCATCGCGACCGCCCTGCTGCGGGAGTTCAACTCCTGGGTGCCGATCGCCGTCTACATCGCCATCGCCTGCCTCATCACCCTGATCGCGGTCGCGACGCTGCGCGAGACCAAGGGCGTCTCCCTCCAGGACATCGACGCCGAGGACCGGCGCCGGCTCTCCGAGGAGAAGGCCGCACGGGACAGGACCTCCTGATCCCCGCCGTCAGCACCCCTCCCGCGCCCAGCGGCGGACCGGCTCCCCGGTCCGCCGCTGGGCGCGCTGCGCACGACCACCACCTCTCGACACCCGCGGTCCGGCACCCCGCAGCGCCGGCCCCTGCAGAAGGGACTCCCGAATGACCACCATCACCTGGATCGGCCTCGGCCACATGGGCAACCCGATGTCCGCCAACCTCGTCTCGGCAGGCCACGACGTCCGCGGCCACGACGTCAGCGCCGCCGCCATGGCGGCCGCCCGCGAGCACGGCGTGCAGACCTTCGACACGCTGGAGGAGGCCCTGCAGGGCGCCGAAGTGGTGTTCACGATGCTCCCCAAGGGCGAGCACGCCCGCGCCGTCTACCTCGGCGACAGCGGCGTCATCGCCCTGGCACCGCAGGACGCGCTGCTCATCGACAGCTCCACCATCGACGTGGAGACCGCCGAGGACCTGCACCGGGCCGCCGAGGAGGCGGGCTTCCGCTTCGTGGACGCGCCGGTCTCCGGCGGGATCAGCGGCGCGGCGGCGGCCACCCTGACCTTCATGGTCGGCGGCAAGCCCGACGTCGTGGAGCAGGCCCGCCCGTTCATCGAGCCGATGGCCCGCAAGATCGTGGCCACGGGCCACGCCGGCACGGGCCAGGCCGCCAAGATCGTCAACAACATGATGCTGTTCATCTGCCTCGAGGCCTGCGCCGAGGGCTCCGTGCTCGCCGACCGGCTGGGCCTGGACCCCCAGGTGTTCTGGGACATCGCCTCGGTGTCCTCCGGCAACTCCTGGGCCCTGCAGACCTGGTACCCCGTGCCCGGGATCGTGGACTCCGCCGCGGCCAACAAGAACTTCGAGGCCACCTTCAGCGCCGCTCTCGCCGCGAAGGACGCCGGCCTGGCGCTCATGGCGGGCGAGCAGACCGGGGTGCGGCTGCCCGCCGCGGAGCTCGTGGCCGAGAAGCTCCAGCAGCTCATCGACGAGGGCCTCGGGGACAAGGACTGCTCCCTCATCACCAAGTACGCCGCGCCGGACGGGAAGATCCAGGGCTGGGACCCGGAGCAGGCCTGAGCGGCGCCGAGACCACCACGACCGAGGAGAACACCATGCAGAACACCAAGCAGGACGCCGAGACCCGCGCACGGCAGGACGCCGAGCGGGGCACCCCCGCCCCACGGGGCCTCGAGGAGGTCGTCGAGCACTTCATCGACGGGAAGCGCCACGGCGGATCCGGGCGCACCGCCGACGTCTACAACCCCGCCACCGGCCAGGTGGCCCGGCAGGTGCTGCTGGCCTCCGCCGAGGACGTCGCCACCGCCGTGGAGGCCGCGGAGCTGGCCCTGCCGGGCTGGCGCGCCACGGGGATGTCCAAGCGCTCGGCGATCATGTTCAAGGTCGAGAACATCATCCGGGAGCGCACCCCGGAGCTGGCCGCGATCATCACCGCCGAGCACGGCAAGGTCCTCTCGGACGCCGCCGGGGAGGTCGCCCGCGGTCTGGAGAACGTGCAGTTCTGCGCGGGGCTGATGCACCACATGAAGGGCGAGTTCCTCGAGCAGGCCGCCACCGGGGTGGACGTGCACCAGACCCGCCAGCCCGTGGGGGTGGTCGCGTGCATCACCCCGTTCAACTTCCCCGCCATGGTCCCGCTGTGGATGATCACCACGGCGATCGCCGCCGGCAACACCGTGATCCTCAAGCCCTCCGAGCGGGACCCCTCGGCGGCGGTGTGGATCGCCGAGGCGTTCGCCGAGGCCGGGCTGCCCCCGGGAGTGCTCAACGTGGTGCACGGGGACAAGGAGGCCGTGGACGAGCTGCTGACCAACCCCCTGGTCAAGGCGGTGTCCTTCGTGGGCTCCACCCCGATCGCCAAGTACATCTACGAGACGTCCGCCACCCACGGCAAGCGCGTCCAGGCCCTGGGCGGGGCGAAGAACCACATGGTGGTCATGCCGGACGCCGACCTGGACGGCGCCGCGGACGCGGCGATCTCGGCCGCCTACGGCTCCGCCGGCGAGCGCTGCATGGCCGTCTCGGTGCTGGTCACGGTGGGCGACGTGGCCGACCCGCTGATCGAGCGGCTCCAGGAGCGGATCGGGAAGCTGACCATCGGGGACGGCACCGACCCGGCCTCGGAGATGGGCCCGCTCATCACCGCGCAGGCCCTGGAACGGGTCAACGGGTACGTGGCGGGAGCGGCCGCGGAGGGGGCGACCGTCGTCGTCGACGGCACGGCCCAGGAGTTCGACGGCGACGGCTTCTTCACCGGGGTCTCGCTGATCGACCACGTGAAGCCCGGCATGAAGGTCTACGACGAGGAGATCTTCGGCCCGGTGCTCTCCGTGGTGCGGGTGGACACCTACGAGGACGCGGTGCGGCTGATCAACACCAACCAGTTCGCCAACGGGGTGGCCGTGTTCACCCGTGACGGCAAGACCGCCCGGCAGTTCGAGTTCGAGATCGAGGTGGGCATGGTGGGGGTCAACGTCCCGATCCCGGTGCCGATCGGCGCGTTCTCGTTCGGCGGCTGGAAGAACTCCCTGTTCGGCGACACGCACATGTACGGCCCGGAGTCCTTCAACTTCTACACCCGCCGCAAGCTCGTGACCACGCGTTGGCCCGAGCCCTCGGAGTCCCAGGTCAACCTGGGCTTCCCCACCCACTGACGGACCGGGGGCACCGCCCCCGGTCAGGGGGGTGCCCCCGGTCCGGCCCGGACCGGGGGCACCCGTGCGGGCTCAGCTCTTCAGGCCGTCGCCGACGTTCCGGGCGGCGTCCTTGAGGTGCTCCCCGGCCTGCCTCGTGTGCCCGGCCGTCTTCTGCACCTGCCCCTCGGCCTGCAGGTCGCGGTTGTCGGTGGCGTCACCGACCGCCTCCTTGGCCGAGCCGACCGCCTTGTCGGTCGCGTTGCGGATCTTGTCGTCGAGTCCCATCGGGATCTCCTTTCGTGCCCCGGCGTCCGGCGCCGGGGGTCCTGCTGCCGGGGAGCCGCCGGCCGGCGGGCCGGTTCGTCCCCGTGGGGAGGCTCGCCCGGCTCAGGCGGCCCCGTGGTCCGGGCCGGGATGCCGGCACTGCGCGACGTCCTCCCGGAGCTGGGTCTCGTCGGCGGCCTCGACCGCCTCGGCCATGGCGTGCAGGAACGCGGTCACGGTGGCGGCCTCCTCGGCACTCAGCCGGCGCGCGGCGCTCATCATCCGCTCGTGCATGGCCCCGAGCGTGGAGCGGACCTCGCAGTCGGCCTCCTCGGTGGCCACGATGACCAGCGCCCGCCGGTCCGTGGGATGGGGGCGCCGCGCCACGTGCCCGCTGCGCGAGAGCCGGTCCAGCAGCGTGGTGGTGGAGGCCGAGGAGATGCCGAGCTTGCTCGCCAGGTCCCGCGGGCTCATCGGCGTCCCGGCGCGGTCCGCCTCGAGCAGGTAGCGCAGGGCCAGCACGTCCTTCTCCCCCATGCCCATCGACTCCCGGGTCCGCAGGCGCATGGCCGACTCGGCCGTGCGGTACGCCCGCAGGGCCTCGAGGACCTGCAGGGCCGGTGGACGTCCGTCACCGGCGTACCAGTAGCCGGACGAGGTCCTGGGGTGTGCGCTCATGCGTCCAGTGTAGGCGATCTACAAATCAGCTGAACTGATAACTAGACAATCTAGTAATACTGCTGTTCGATGGGAATCGTGCGTGACCGTGAGGGAGCGCACGCAGACGCAGAGGAACGCAGCAGGGTACGTGAGGAAGAGGTCGGAAGATGAGCCAGCAGCACCCCGGGTCCACCACAGCGGCAACCGGAGAGACGACTGGTGCGGAGACCGATCCCTCACCGCTCCGGGCCGTCCGGGAGGACCCCGGCGCGGCTCCGGCCGTTCCCGTGCACTGCGGCCGGCCGATGCCGGTGCGCACCCTCGACTTCACCGAGGTCCAGGACCGCGTCAACCACGCCGTGGCCCAGGCCGCGGTCGAGGGCCGGCAGGTGCACGCCTGCGCGTGCGGCTTCCTCCAGGAGGCGCCGCTGACCGGGGCCGCGGCGGTCTCGATCGTCCCCGACGGCGAGACCATGCTGTTCCGCCCGTTCTTCACCCGGCGGGTCCTGGCCGCGGCGGGGCGCGTCGAGAGCGCCGAGTGGTCCTTCGACCAGGCCCTGGCCGACGCCGGGCCCCTCGCCGGGCCGGACGCCGGCTCGTGGAGCGCCGGCTCCCCGCAGGGCAGCACCGGGGACAGCGGCTCCGCGGGCAGCGGCTTCGCGGGCAGCAGCACCGGGGACAGCGGCTCCGCGGGCAGCAACTCCGGGGACAGCGGCTCCACGGACACCGGCTCCACGGAGGACGGCGCCGCCGGCCCCGGAGAGACGGCACAGCGCCTGTGCGCCTTCGAGGCCGGCCTCGAGGCCGAGCGGTGGCGGCTCGACCAGGCCGTGGAGACGCTGCGGGACGAGCTCCGCCTGGCCGTGCGCCACGGCGTGCCGATCCCCCTCCTGGCCCGCGAGGCCGCCCTCGACGAGGCGGACGTGGTGGACCTGCTGCACCTGGGCGACGTCCCCGGCGGGGCTCGGCACGCCGAGCCGGACCCCGCGCTCGCCGCGGCCTGCTGAGCACCGCATCCGGGGAACCGGCGCCCCGGGCGATGCCACGGGCGCGAGCGGTCGGCCGCGGCCGGGACGGCTCCCCGGCCGCGGGGCCGCCGGCGGGCCACTACGCTGGAAAGGTCCCTGAGCGACCCGCCCCCGGAAGGACGCCCGTGAAGTCGATCGTCGCGAGCCTGCTCGTCCTGGCCCTGGTGCTGACCTCGGCCGGGGTGCTCCTGACCTCCCTGGACGCCCAGGAGTGGCTGCCTCCGGTGGCGCTCGCGGCCCTCGCCTACCTGGGCACGTTCGCCCTGTACCGGCGGGTGCGGGACCGCTCGGCCGCCCGCTACGCCGACCGCGAGGACTGAGCCCGCCGGGAGCGGCGCCACGCCCGCCACGCCCCGGTGGACCACAGGGCCCACAGCACCAGCAGCGGCTGGAACAGCAGCCGCACGACCCGGGCCCGGTCGGTGTCCAGGCCGAAGGCGTCGGTGCGCGTGAGGTACTGCGAGACGTTGCCCGGGAACACGGCCACGAAGAACGCCGCCGCCAGCCACCCGAGCAGCACCCGGTGCCGGGGCAGGAGCACGAGCGCGGCGCCGAGCACGATCTCCACCACCCCGGAGCCGAGCACCACGGCGTCGTCGGGCAGGGGCATCCACGCGGGAACCTGCGCCCGGAACTCCTGGCGGGCCACCGTGAGGTGACCGGTCCCGGCGCCGAGCAGGGCGAGCCCCAGCAGGATCCGGGCGAGCGTGCGCGGCAGGGACGTGGCGGGGGCGGCCGGCCGGGACGAGGGGGACATGCCCGGAGGCTAGCAGGACGGGCTCAGGCGCGGTCGAAGTCCGCCTTGCGGATCAGCCCGTGCACCCCGACGGTGCGGTCCACCACCTGGGAGATCGCGAAGTCCGCGGCCGCCGAGAGGTAGGCGTAGGCCACGGCCCGGTCCATGCCCTGCTCCTGCTCCAGGAAGTCCAGGGCGTTGACCACGGCCCGGCGCATCGCCACGTCCAGGTCGGACCCCTGGCCGCCGGCAGCGCCGTCCGGGTCGGACAGCCCGATGGGGATCCAGTGCTCGTCCGTCTCGGCGAAGGGGTAGGTGTGGGCCACGGCGGGCGCGTCCCCCTCCCCCGCCTTGCAGACGGTGAGCCGGAAGGTGCCGCGCAGCGAGCCCTCCATGGCGGTGAGCGCCACCTCGCCGTCGCCCATGGCCATGTGCGGGTCCCCCACGTAGAACAGGGCGCCGTCCGTCTGCACCGGCAGGTAGAACGTGGAGCCCACACCGAGGTGGCGGATGTCGATGTTGCCGCCGCCCAGCGTCGGCGGGATCGAGTTGAGGAGGTCGTCGGTGGGCCCGGCGCCCTGCGCGTAGGCGACGCCCATCATGCCCAGGAACGGCCGCAGCGGGAAGCGGACCCGGCCCATCACGCCCTGGTCCTTCTCGACCGGGGTGAACACCGAGACGTTGCCGTAGTCCTCCGGCTCGCCCGTGGCGCGGCCGTCCGTGCCGACCGGCGGCATCACCTCGTCCAGCTCGATCCCGGCGGGGGCGCCGCCGCCCGCGGCCCGCGGCAGCGCGCCCTTGCCGTGGCGGCTGGAGACCACCCCGTACGGGACGCGCAGATCGGCGTGCAGGGTCTCGATCTTCAGGACGTCGCCGGGCCGCGCCTCCTCGACGAACACCGGGCCGGTGACCACGTGCGGGCCGTCCCGGTCGAAGTCCCGGTCCGTGCGGTCGTAGTCGCGGGCGATCTCGATCGCGTCCTCCAGGACCTGGGAGCGGGCCACGCCCTGCTCGCCGAAGAACTCCACCGGGTCCCGCCCCTGGTCCTCCAGGATCCCCTCGTGGGAGACCGCGTCGATGGTGACCGTCCGCCCCGAGCGCATCCGCAGCGAGGGCTCGGCGTCCAGGGAGGGCACGTACCCCCACAGCACACTGTCCACGTCGGACGGCAGGTAGTGGTCCCCCGGGATCCGGCCCGCTCCCGGCTGCAGCACCGGGCCGCGGAACCCTGTTCGCCCGCCCGCGGCGTGCTGCGCACCCCGCGGGACGGCCGCGGCGGCGGCCCCCAGGCCGGTGCCGGTGACCGTTCCGGCGGCGGCCACTCCGGCGGCCGCCCGGAAGAAGGTGCGTCTCCCCAGGCCCCGCTGGAGCTCCTCGGCGGCGCGGCGGGCGAAGTGGTCGCTCATGGGGGGCTCCTCGGGGTCGCGGCATGCTGCTCGAATGCCTTCGACCCTAGGGAGACGATGTTTCGGGTTCGGGGTCCCGCTGTTTCCGCATCGTGACGTCATGCGCCGGCGCGGGGACCGGGAGTTGGACAGGTCACCGGGCGCCCCGGCCGTGGTGCTACCGGCGGCAGACAGCCCGACTCCGTTGTCGGGACCGCGCACGGACGCCCGCGTGACCTGCGTCACCCACAGTAGGGGGTTACCGGGGAGTCCCGTCATCTCCGCGCACAATATGACGATTACGAACGCACATCGATCGGGGCGGTACCGGGCCGGGGATTCCCCGGGGGCGGTTCAGGCGAAGTCCGCCTTGCGGATCCGTCCGTGGGCTCCTGCGGAGCTGTCCGCCAGGCGGGTGACGGCGAACTCCGCGGTGCTCGAGAGGTAGGCGTGGGCGATGGGCCGGTCCACGCCGTGGTCCCGCGCCAGGAAGTCCACCCCCGCGCTGACGGCCCGGTGCATGGCCGCGGTCAGGCAGAACGTGGTCTCGCCCACGTCATCGGCCCCCGAGCGCCCGACGACGATCCAGTGCTCGTCGGTCTCCACGAACGGCTGCCGGTGCGCCACGGCCGGCACGCCCTCGGCGCCGCTCCGGCACACGGTGACCCGGAAGGTGCCGCTCAGCGGCTCCCCGGCCGCGGCCAGCGCCCGGTGCAGCTCCCGCGGGCAGAAGACGGCTCCGTCCGCGCGGACGGGCAGGTAGGCCGTGCACCCGGTCCCGAGCGGGCCGGGGGACGCCTCAGGGTCCTCGACGTGCAGGACCTCGACCTTGAGCACCTCGCCCGTGCGGGCTCCCGGCAGGAGCGCCGGGCCCGTGACCAGGTGCGGCCCGGGTCCGTGGAGCGCGGGGACCTCGGGCAGCGGTGTGGCCTGCGGTGCGTCCTGGGACGTGTCCTGCGGCCCGTGCTGCGGCTCGCCGGCTCGCTCGTCCGGGGCCGTCACGGGCTCCGGCGCCGGGAGCTCCCGCCGGTCCTCCCGGTCGGGGACAGCGGCCGGCCGGGGACGCTCGTAGCCCGGCACGCCCAGCCCGGAGGAGGGGTGGGCGGCGCGGGCGGCCGCGGCGCGGGCCCGGGCCTCCGCGGCGGGGTCCGTGTCGGGGTGGGCGGGCTCGACGGCCGTGCCGCCCACCACCCGGAGAACCGGTCGCCGCCCGTGCGGGACCGCGGGCGCGGGTCCTGGTCCGGCGTGCTCGGTCATGGGCTGCTCCTTGGGGGCGGGGCGAGCGGTGCTGCGTCAACGGTAGGAGATCCGTGTTACTGCACCGGGCACACAGTGTTTCCGGAGCATGACGAACCTCATAACGAGACGAAGCATGCCACGGACGGTCCGGCAAGCCGCACAAATGACAATTGCGACAGAACGGCCGCCGTGCTGCGTCCCCGCCGCCCCTCCTGCACCCCCTAGTCTGGCCGGATGGAAGTCCACAAGGCCCAGGCGTTCCTCGCCGTCGCGGAGGAGCTGCACTTCGGCCGGGCGGCGAAGCGCCTGCACATGGCGCAGCCGCCGCTCAGCCGCCTGATCCGGCAGCTGGAGGCCGAGCTGGGCGCCACCCTGTTCGATCGCAACACCCGGCACGTGACCCTCACCCCGCAGGGCGAGGCCCTGCTGGAGCCGGCCCGGGAGCTCGTCATGCTGTCACGCCGGATCAAGGACGTGGTGCGCAAGTCGCAGGAGGGCGAGATCGGGCGGGCCCGGCTGGGCTTCGCGGGGGCCTCCGTGAACCAGGCGGTGGGCGAGCTGGCGCGCCAGGTCCGGCGCAGCCGTCCCGGGATCACGCTGGAGCTCTACAGCTCGCAGTTCTCCTACCTGGGCCTGGGGAAGGTCCTGGACGACTCGCTCGACCTCGTGATCGGCCGCTGGGACTTCCTGCCCGCCGAGATCAGCTCCCGGCTCGTCGCCCTCGAGGAGCTGCTCGTCGCCCTCCCGGAGAGCCACCCGTTGGCGGACCGGGACACGGTCGACGCCGCGGACCTCGCCGACGAGGCGTGGATCGTGCTGCCCGGCGGGGCGGGGGCCACGCTGCCCAACCGGCTCAACACCATGGCGATGAACGCGGGCTTCGTCCCGCGGGTGGTCCAGGTGGCGCCGGACTCCTGGACGCTCGTGGTCCTGGTCGGCGCCGGGATGGGCATCTCCCTCATCCTCTCCAGCGTGCGGGACAACGTGCCGTCCCGGGGCGTGGTCTACAAGCCGCTCACGCAGGAGCAGAAGCCGGTCGAGGTCCGTCTCATCTGGCGCCGGGGGAACGTCAACCCGGCCCTGCAGTCCGTCATCGAGATCTCCGAGACGGTGTTCCCGGAACCGGAGGGTCCCCTCCCCTCCCCGACACCCCTCGCTCCCGACGCCCACCCTGACCGAGGCACCCGGACCCCGGACACCCCTCGCTCCCGACGCTCCCCCTGACCCAGGCACCCCGACCGAGGCACCCTGACCCCCGACACCCCTGCACCCTGCCCCTCCTGCACCCGGGCGCCGCCGGTGCCGGGCGCCCGGGGGTGGGGCACCGGAATCAGCGGAAGGCGGAGATCCCGGTGATGTCCCGGCCCACGAGCAGGGCCTGGATGGAGTCGGTGCCCTCGTAGGTGGAGACGACCTCCATGTCGGTCAGGTGCCGGGCGATGTGGTGCTCCAGCAGCAG
>NZ_JAVFXA010000032.1:0-11684 GCF_040981195.1 Kocuria oxytropis
CACGGTGGCCGCGCTCTCGTCCGGAACGACGAGCAGGGCCACCGCGCTACACCACTATCGGGGGCTCAACTGCGTCGTGGAGTTGTCCAATCAACTGCACCAGGCATTCCCCGAGTCGCCCAAGGTCTGGTGGAGGTCCTGGATGCCGCTGGTTTTGTCGCTGGGCCCGGAACAGCCGGCGTCCGCCAGTGATGCGTCCACTGGGGCGGGGACGGGCAGCGACGGAAAAGACCGTAGAGACGGTGATTTCTCCCCTTCACCCCGTCACAAACAGCGTTCGAGGACCCATGAACCGTTCTGACACCTGGTGTGCTGGGTGCTGTGGGAGCGTGCGTGTCACGCTGGTGCGCAGAAGCTGCGGCGTCCTGGTCGACAGGCCGTCAGGTCTGGTGCCGGCCGCAGGGGCGCACCACCGGTGTGGGCCATGGGTGATCGCATCCGTGCGGGGGCGTGGGAAGAAACGCTGCTCGCCCCGGGCAGGAGGACGCTGCTGTGAACAAGGCGGGGGATGGGCCGGTAGGGGCCGGTGCGTGGGTGCTGGGCCATCTGCGCATCAGTGGCCTCCCGGCAACGCGGCCGTTTCGGGTGCCGTGCATGACACCGCCCGTGTACGGATCGGTGTTGCACCGGCCCTACCGCACGGTCCGGCGGTGCTGCTGGTACCACTCGGTGGACTGGAATGAGGCAACCACGGTGGCCGACGCTACCCTCCGGCGCGCCCTGGCCCAGCTGGCCGCCCGGCAGGGGCGGCGGCAGGAGTTGGGGGTGGTGGTAGAGCGGAACCTGCCGCGTCACTGTCCGGGGCACCTCCAGGAGGCGGTGATGGGCCTGGTGCGGTCGAACCCCATCGTGGCTTCCACGGAAGAGATCACCGACGGTGTCCACCGGCTCACGGCCATGCGCCAGCAAGGAGTCAAGAGCACCCCGGCACTGATTCCGGCCCGGGCCGGACAACGGCTCTCGGAGATCCCCGGGGCCTACCCGCACCAACACCTCAGCTAAGACGTGTCCGGTACGCGGTGGTGGGTGCAGCCGCGGACGGGAAACCCCGGTGTCGTCATCATGGCCAAGCGGGGCGTGTGAGCTGGTCAAGATCGGCCGGCCACCCGCATGCTGTCCTCACGGCACGTCGAAGGAGATGCCCATGCCACTCTTGGTGCCCGCCGTGGCTTCCACCGGCCCGGCCCCGTCCGTCACCACGATGCTGGTGCTCGGGGTGGTCCTGGCCATGGTGGGCGTGGTGATCCTGTTGCGTCTTTACCGACCGGCTCGGCTCGGTGACCGCATCCGGGCCCGTCGCGGGGTTGGCGCTGAGGGCTCCACCGCGGCCTTGGGTGGTTCCGGCGCCGCGCACTGTGACGGCGGCTTCGACAGTGGAAGTGGAGGCTTCGAGGGCGGGAACTTCGACGGCGGTGGTGGGGGTGGTGGCCCATGTTGAGCACAGGCCGGCGGGAATGGGGCTGATGATGTTCGACCTCACCGACCTTCAAGTCCTTGCCCTCGTCCTGCCTGTGCTGGGCTACCCGGTGCTGATCATCGTCGGACTCCTCGTGGAGACACCGATCCTGCGGCGGGAACCGGCCACGGCCCGGCGCCGCACGGCGGCGGTCACCCTGGCGCTTCTCTCGCTGTTCGCCGCTGCCCCGTTGCTGGTCATAGGCCCGGCCCTTGGTGCCTTCGCGGTGTTGCTGCTGGGTGGTTTGGTGATCCCGGCGGTGCTGACCCTGGTGCGCCTGCGGCAACGACCGTAGGCGCAGACGACTTCCTGACCGCAGCGCCTCCTCGGCTCGGCAGTCCGTGTGGATCAGGGCAGGCGTGGTGGAGCTGGTACAGGGAGGTGACGTGTCCTGCGGCTATCAGAGCCGGGTCCCGTGGAAAGCGTCCGCGTCCGCCCCACGAGCAGGGGATTCTCTGGCCGGGCTTCCGGGACGGAAGCGCCCCGGGGCCGGGGAGACGGCAGGGGCGCTTCCTGATCCAGTACGGGGGTACCAGATCGCCCAGCAAGGGGGGTGCTGGGGTGGATGCCGTCGGAGTCCTCAATGGTTCATGGGACCATCGGCGGAACCATGTCTATGACTACGCATTTTACGCCGGGCACCTGGGCCTGGGCCTGTTTCAGGGGTAACGAAAGTGCTCCATCGTCCTCCCCGGTGGCGCCTGTCCTGCCCGGGGACTTCCCACGCCCCACTCCACACCCAGTGGCGGTGCGACAGTCCCACAGTCCTTGGTGGGGGACCTTTGAGGAAAGCTTTAGGCGCTGGGTTCTGTGGGGGGCGCCTCCTGCGGTGGGGATGCCGTTTCAGGGGTGCTGAGGGTGTTTGTGTGCCCTGTCCCGGGGTGGGGTCGGGTGGATGGGCAGGAGATGTCCTGGTGTTGGAGCTCAGCGCTGTAGGGCGCCTGGGGTGGAGGCAGGCGGGCGATCAAGACGTTGGCGGCATGGGCGAGCAGATCCCGTTGGTCGCGGGGAAGCTTCAGCGAATTGTGCAGATAAGCCTCGATTTCCACTCGGTGAGCGGCACCACCGAGGTGGAGGTAGAACGGCCACAGTTGCTCGAGCGTGATGCCGGCCCGTGTCAGGGCCTGGTGCAGCAACCGGGCCTGTTCCTCGCCCCACGGGTCATCCATGTGCTGATTCTACGTTCGCACTGACGCGCTACACCGCGCTGACATGGGTGGGCGTGGTCGCGCACCCGTCCTGCACCGGTCCGTGTTTCGTCCTGCCCGGTGTCCTGGTGTTCCGGTGTCCTGGCGTTCCGGTGTCGCGCGCCGGGGTGGCTGCGGGGTGCTGCGGTCACGGCCATGGTCGGGGACCGGGTTCACCGGGTGTCACTGCGCAGCGGGGACGGCGGGAGGGTCGTGGCGGTGTATCCGGTACTCGCGGACGTCGAGCACTCGGCGGGCTCCTGTTCCGTTTGCTCCGTCCTCACGGATCCAGATGAGTCCCAGCTCGGCCGCCACAATCTCCACGGTGCCCGAGTAGTGCAGCACCTCCTGGGCCCAGGCGTTCACCTGGTCACCGGGCACCAGCTCATCCGGTGGGGTGTTGGGTGGGGGTGCTGGCTCCCCGGTGTTGGTGCTTGTCAGCATGGTGTGGCCCTTCGCGACCGCCGCAGGAATAGTGGTGAGTCACTATCCTGACGGATTCCTCGCCGCCCGTCCCTGGGTCACCTTGGTTTTCTTGTCCAATGCCGCACGTCAGGACCCCCTGAGGACGGGCGGGGAAGGGGGTGAGTGGCCGCGGGGACGAGCTCGTCGAGGAGCCGGTTGCCATGGCCCTCACGGGCCGGTGGACCAAATGGTGGGCAGCACGCACTCAGGGGCCTGTCCGAAGTGGGACTCCTCACCCATGGTGAAGCCCCCGTGCTGCGGAGAGCACGGGGGCTTTCTTCCTCCGTGTCGCCGGGACCCGCTGTGACATCGAGGTGGCGATGAGCCAGAGACTACGCACCCCGCTCACCCAGGTGGGGCGACCACGCCGGCGGGGAGCGTGCCTGGAGGGAACCGGGTTCTGTGCTGGAGACCCAGAGTTGGTGTGCCTCACTCAGCCAGCGAGAGGAACCCGGATCTCGAACCAGGCCTGCAACCACCGCTGCAAGTCCTCGGCGTCCCAGTCCGGGGCATTGACCACCAGCGCATCATGGGCGTCACGGTAGACGGCGGTGACACCGTCCTGGACGGCCAGTTCGGCAATCACGCGGTCCACCAGCTGTGAGTGGGTGGCGGCGATGTCGGCGCGCAGGCCGACGTCGAAGAACTCGGGTTCGGCCACGACCACCACGGGCGGATCCGGTGACGCGGCCTCGTGCGAATTTTCCCGCAGGGCGTCGATCACGGCCGCTGCGTACTCGGTGAGCTCGGTGGCGCGCAGAGACTTCTCTCCGCGCTTGAGCCTGGCCACGCCGACCATGGGCAGGGTGGGAACGAAGATCTGGTGTCCGGACCCGGTGAGCACCGGGTAGTGGTGCAGGTGGTGGGACGGGTCCTCTGGTGAACCCAGCCGCCAGGCCGCGTTGGGGGCGCCGGTGGTGATGACGAGAGTGAGGTAGGAGACTAGGCCGTCGAGCAGGGCGAACATCGTGGCCGAGGGCACTCTCATTCCGGTCACGGTGTGCCGGGCCCAGGAGGGCCACATCTGTCGGGGTTCTACCGGGGTGTCACCTGCCGGATCCGCGGCCAACTCCGCGCGCCGGTCGGTGATCCATTGCCACAACGGGGTCAAGGAGCCCGGGGTGGCATCGAGCATTGCCGACGGGTCGATCCCATGGCTGATGAGCTCGGCGCGCAGGCCTTGCAGGGCGGTGGGGCGTTCGGTGAGGAACTCGCCCAGGGCAGCGGCGGCCTGGGCGTGGGTCATGCGCCGGTAGTGGGTCATCGGCATGGCTTGAGGTCCTAGCGAAGGGCGGGCTCAGTGGTTGAGAATCGGCCACGGCGGCGGAAGCAGCGCCCCCGGGTCCATGGCCTCCACCGTAGTGAGACCGCTACCGTTGACGGGTTCGTGACGGAGGAAGACCCAAATGAGGCCGGTGTCATGGTGCCAACGCTCTCCAGCGACTCCGGAAGCACGACCCGTGCCCGTGGTGGGTCAGGCGGCCGGGGGACAAAGAGAGCACCGGGTCCCTTGGCCCGTCACCCACCAAAGGGCCGGCTCCGTGGGCAGGGAGGGGGAAGCATCCTTGCCCGGGGGAGGACAAAGATGCTCCGGCAGGCACGGGCAATCCGGGGCGGGTTTCGCTGTCCCCCCAGGGACATGTGTCGCAGCGAAGCCGCCGACGGCACCCTGACGCCTGCTGTTTCCGACTCTACTGTCCGGTAATTGCGGGAGGGCTCTCGGGGGCGTGGCTACATGTGGGGACGACGCGACAGTGGCCCACCCTGACGGGTAAGGCACTGAACCTATGGGAGACGAAGGGGCATGCCGGAGACGGGCGCGCACCTGGTCCTTCCGCCTCAACCAGGATGCTCTTGGTGTGGTGAGGACGCAGGCTCAGGAGTGCTCGATGGTGTCCTCAGTCGGCACCGCGGAAGCGACATCCATGCCAGCTTCAGCGACATCCGCGTTCTCGGCTGCTGCCGCCGGGTCGGCGACTGCGGTGGTCTTGGTGCGGTTGCCGGTGATGACCGTGCCCTCCTGGGTGAGGTCCACACACAGCATGCCGTCCTCAAGGAAAGGCTTCCATCGCCTGGTGGCAGTGGTGTCAATGCCGTAGTGCTGTGTGAAGGCGGTGGCCGAGATGATGGCCTGCCCTGGGCCCCGCTTGGAGCCGTTGCGGACTGCATAGGCGTGCGGGGAGGAATCATCGGCGACGCGCAGGGCCATGACCTGTCGGTCGCGGTCGTAGAGCAACTCCACAGTCTCGGCATTGTCCACCAAGTCGTGGGCGGCCTTGTTTAGCGAAATGACACCGCGCTTCTGAATGGTGACGCTGGGCGCCTTCGCCAGTGGGGTCATTCTCTTGTCGAACACTTCGAACGGCATGAGGCCTCCTATGCACGGCGGGTGGTTCAGCAGTATGCATCGTATTCATTGCAACGGGTACAGGCATAACTGTTGAGCTCCAGAGGTCAGACGTCTCGGAAGGCATGGGATGCGAGACATCTGTGTTCTGAGACACTGCGCAGTTGGGGAGGGGACTATCGCAGTAACGGTGTAAGAGGCCCAATCACCCCGCATGAGGTTGGAGGGTCGACATGAGCGAGAAGATCGAGACACTGGTGGACGTGAGCCCACGGACACCCGGTGACGAGCCGGAAGACAACGCGCAGCTGAGCGCGGCTGAACAAGACACCGTCCGGGAACTGGTCCGTCAGGCACGGGCCAGCGGGGCGGCCTTGACCGGCCCGGGCGGCCTGCTGAAGCAGCTGACCAAGATGGTCGTCGAGGCCGCCCTTGACGAGGAGATGAACGAACACCTCGGCTACGAGCAAGGCGAGCCCGAGGGACGGAACCGCGGCAACTCGCGCAACGGGAAACGATCCAAGACGGTGATCACCGACAACGCCGGCCCCGTGCAGATCGAGGTCCCCCGCGACCGCGAGGCGTCATTCGAGCCGGTGATCGTCAAGAAGCGCCAGCGGCGGCTGACAGACCTGGACCAGGTCGTCCTCTCGCTCTCGGCCAAGGGCCTGACCACCGGGGAGATCAGTGCGCATCTGGGCGAGGTCTACGGCGCCGAGGTCTCCAAGGACACCGTCACGAGGATCACCGACCGGGTGATCGAGGAGATGACCGCGTGGTGGGCCCGGCCCCTGGAGCAGGTCTACGCTGCGATCTTCATCGACGCGATTATGGTGAAGGTCCGCGACGGGCAGGTCCGCAACCGGCCGGTCTACGCCGCGATCGGGGTGGACCTGGCCGGGCATAAGGACATCCTGGGGATGTGGGCCGGGGACGGCGACGGGGAGAGCGCGAAGTTCTGGTACGCGGTCCTGAACGACCTGAAGTCCCGCGGGGTGCGCGATGTGTTCTTCGTGGTCTGCGACGGGCTCAAGGGCCTGCCCGACTCGGTGAACGCGGTGTTCCCGGCCGCGATCGTCCAGACCTGCATCATCCACCTGATCCGCGGGACGTTCCGCTACGCCTCGAGGAAGTACTGGGACGAGCTCGCCAAGGACCTCAGACCCGTCTACACCGCCCCCACCGCGGCTGCCGCCGAGGCGGCCCTGGAGGAGGTGGAGGACAAGCGGGGCGCCCGGTATCCGGCGATCAGTCGACTCTGGCGCGGGGCGTGGACGGAGTTCGTGCCGTTCCTGGACTACGACGTGGAGATCCGTCGGGTGATCTGCTCGACGAACGCGATCGAGTCGCTCAACGCCCGGTTCCGCAGGGCGGTGCGGGCCCGGGGCCACTTCCCGAATGAGCAGTCCGCGATGAAGACCCTGTACCTCGTCGTGCGGAGTCTGGACCCCAAGGGCACCGGGCAGACACGATGGGTCACACGGTGGAAGCCGGCGCTGAACGCCTTCGCCATCACCTTCGCCGACCGCATGCCGCCGGCGGAGAACCACTAACCACGGAAACGCCTCTTACACCGTTAGAGCGACAGTCCCTCGTCTCGGGCTCTTGTCCTGGCCCTCCTATGGGCAGGGCCAGGGTGCCGTGCTGGCCTCAGTGGAGGGAGATCCCTGTCAAGGACAGCACCAGGGTCCACACGCTGATGAAGGCCAGCAGGCCGGCGCTGTGGACGATCGAGGCCCGGAGGATTTCGCTTTCCCGCCCGGAGAGTCCGACGGCGCCGGCTGCGATCGCGATCGACTGGGGGGAGATGACCTTGGCGGCAGCGCCCCCGGCCGTGTTGGCGGCAACCAACAGCGTCGAACCGACTCCGATTTCACTGGCCGTTGTCGCTTGCAGCTGAGCGAACAGAGTGTTGTTGTTCACGACCGAGCCGGTGAGGAAAACCCCGACCCATCCGATGATGGGCGCGAAGAGGGGGAACAGGGGTCCGGCCGCCGACAGGGCGTTGCCGATGCTCGCTGACCCCCCGGACAGGTTGGCGATGTTCGCCAGAACCAGGATCACACCGATCAACACCAGTGCCCGCCACAGCTCGCGGACCGTGAGTTGCAGCTGTCCGACGAACATCGATCCGGTGATCTTCGACGTGGTGAGGTATGTCGCGAGCACTGCCAGCAGGAGCGCGGTACCGGTCGCATTGATCGGGGTCCAGCTCCAGGTGCTCGCGACGACGGCGCCGGCGGCCGTGGTGATCTGCTCGGTCACACCCGGGATGGGCAGGGTGAGCACGGACCAGTCCAAAGCGCCTCCGGGAAGGAAAAGTCCCTTGAAGTACGGGGTGCTCCACACGAAGACGAACGCCGTGAGGATGTAGAACGGGCTCCACGCAGCGACGACCTCGCGCGGGGTGTGCCGTTCCATGGAGGGCGCCTCGACGCCGTCCTCGCGGAAAATCCGCCGAGGCCGCCACACCCGACCCAGAGCTGCGAGGGTCACCATGCCCAGCAGACCCGGAACGATGGCGGCGAGCTCGGGTCCGAGGAAGATCAGGATGCCGGCCTGGCTGAGGGAGAACACCGCGGTCAGCGCCACGGTCGCCGGCCACGTCTCACGCAGTCCGCGCCAGCCGTCGAGGATGACCACCAGCAGGAACGGGATGAGAAAGGTCAGTGGTTGCAGGATGAGGACCAGATCGCGGGAGAGCTCCATCACGTCCACCCCGCCGACCTGCGCGCCGACGATCACCGGGATGCCGACAGCGCCGTAGGCGCCGGCTGCGAAATTGGCCACGAGGCTCACCATCGCCGCTTTGAGCGGCCGAAATCCCAACTGCACCAACATGGCGGCGCAGATGGCGATCGGAACACCGAAACCTGCCACTCCTTCGAGAAACGACCCGAAGGAAAAACTGATCAGCAGGACCTGGATCCGTTGATCGGGTGAGATCTGCGCGATCGAGGAACGGATCACCTCGAATCGTCCGCTGGCGACCGCCAGCTTGTAGAGCCACACCGACATCACAATGATGTAGGCAATCGGCCAGATGGCGCTCAGCAGGCCCAGCAACCCCGCTCCGGCTACAGACGGTGCTGGCATCCCGAAGACCCACAGGGCCACGATCACTTCCAGGAGGAGAGCGACTCCTGCTGCTTTGATTCCCGTCATCTTGAACACGACTAGGCACAGCAAAAAGGTCACGATCGGGAGTGCGGCCACGAGGGCTGACAGCCACAAGAGGCCTAGGGGGTCGGTCGTCTGAGTCCACATCAGGGCACTTCCTCACGCTTTCATGTCTTTGCGGGCCGCCGTTCTGCGAGGGCACCGCGACATGGGTGTGCCGGGAAAAAGGGCGGGGATGATTTACCGTCGTAACAGGCCCAGCAACGGGTCGAGCGATGGGGCGGATGACGGCCGGTCAGTTGCGCAGCGATTCCAGGACGCCGGCCAGGGCGTCGGAGGAGCGATGGAGGAGCTGAAGCTCCTCCTGCGAGAACGGCGTGTTCGGAATCGGCGTGGCTCCGGTAGACCCCACGATGGAGGGAACTGACAGCGCTATTCCGTCGATGCCGTGAAAGTCCTCCAGGACCGTGCTCACGGGCAGCACCGCCTTCTCGTCTTGCAGGACCGCTTCGACGATACGTGCGCTGGACAGGCCGATCGCGTTGTTCGTCGCCCCTTTACCCTTGATCACCTTGTAAGCGGCATCACGGACGTCGGTGGCGATGTGTTCCAGTTCGTCGACGGTCAGCCTGGGGTGGTCCGCTGTCTCCCAGTCCAGGATCGGGACGGGGCCGATCCTGGCCTCCGACCACAGGGGGAACTCCGTGTCGCCGTGCTCGCCCACGATGAAAGCGTGGATGCTGCTGGTGTTCACCCCGACGCGCTGTGCCAGCTTCCACCGCAGGCGCGAAGTGTCGAGCACGGTGCCCGAGGAGAAGATCCGGTTCCGCGGCAGGCCCGAGGCCTCTGCCGCGAGCACCGTGAGCACGTCGCAGGGATTGGTCACCAGGACGTAGACAGCGTCGGGGGCGACTTTGAGGAGATCAGGCATCATCCCGGAGATGATGTCGGCGTTGACCGAGGCAAGTTCGATGCGCGACTGTCCCGGCTTCTGCTTGGCGCCCGCAGTGACAACGACAACCTGGGATCCCTCGACAACCGACAGATCGGACCCGCCGGTGATGTCGCTCGCGCCAGTGAACTGGGTCCCGTGCGCGAGATCGAGCACCTCGGCCTCGACTTTTTCGGTGGCGATGTCATAGAGAGCGACATGTCGGGCGGATCCTCGAATCAGTGCGGCATAGGCGATGCTGGTTCCGACACTGCCAGCTCCGACAACTGTTAGTTTCGAGTTCTGCGTAGTCCTCATACCTGAATAATATCTCGGCGCAAGGAAGGCACGAAAACGCTCCTAGCCCGCTGTAACTTCCATGTTATGGGCCATGACTTTGGTCACAGTTAATTCACTGGCGAATCGCCTCTGAATATAATAGGTACTCGTCATGAATTGTGTTCATGTCCTCATTTATGCCGGGGACGGTGTGGGGTAGGAGTCCACCGCTTCGGCCCCTGCGGTATTGGCTCGGGGCCCACGAGATTCTGCTCCGGTGGCGCCGGCGCCTCCGTGCCCGGAGCCTGCAGTGGCTGCTTTGGCCTCGACGGGCAACTACGCCAACTGCTTCGCAGCCCGTTCAGCAGGGGCTGCGCCGGTCTACCTCAGTCAGCCGGGCTACGGTCTCCACGTGAACCGTGACGGCGACGCAGTAGCCTGCGAGAAATCAACCTGCGGCCAGGCTTTCCCGGCCACGGCAAGGTGGAGGGCCTTGCACCCCGGATCGGGTGCAGGGCCCTTCCCTTCCCGTTTGATCCATCCTCTACCCTGCAGCCGCTGAAGGACTTGTCAGATGCCTACTGGACCCGGACTCCAATGCGCACGGACCGTGCAGCCGCGCAGCAGTGGGCGTGTCGACCGGCGGAAGAATTAGTGGGCGGCGTAATAGGTGTCCCTGACGGACTGAGAAATGCGGCCGCGGTCGGAGACCGGGTGGCCGTGGTCCTTGGCCCAGATTCGGATCTTGGCGGGATCCGGGTCGGCGCTCAAGGAACGGGTTCCACTGCCACGGGCCCCAGTGGCGCGGGAGGCCTTGCGGCCGGCGGCCGCGTAGGGGCGCAGCGTCTCGGCGTTGGGGTCGGAGAGGTCGATCTCGTAGTTCTTGCTGTCCAAGGTGATGGTCACGGTGTGCTCGGCGGGACCGCCGTCGAGGTCGTCCTCGAGGTGCACTTCTACTTTCTGCGCCATAGGGGCTATTCCTTTCGATTTCCCCCGGTAGGGGAGTGGTGCTGCTGGCCTGGTATCAGGCGGGGTCGGAATGATCTTCAGCCAGTGAGTCACTTACGGGGCTTTCACCCGAAATGTCATTCATATTTGAATTTAACAATGCTGTGGCCTTGGTGCGGTTACCGGTAATAACCGTGCCCTCTTGGGCGAGGCCGACGCAGAGCATGCCGTCCTCCACGAAAGGTTTCCACCGCCTCGTGACGGTGGTGTCAATGCCGTAGTGGGCAGTGAACGCAGTCGCCGAGAAAATGGCCTGCCCTGGCCCGCGCTTCGAACCACCGCGAACCGCGTAGGCATGTGGGGAGGAGTCATCGGTGGCATGCAACGCCAAGAACTTCCGCTGGCGGTCGTAGAGCAGTTCCACCGTCTCCGCCGTTGTTGATTAGGTCATGGGCGACCCTGTTCAGCGAGATCACGCCGCGCTTCTGAATTGTCACACTGGGCGCCTTTGCCAATGGAGTCATTCTCTTGTCAAATACCTCAAAGCCCGTTGCCATCCCAACATCCGAAAATACTTCTACCGAGATCATCGTAACCATCGCATGCGGTGACGGGACACCCATGAGGATGCATCAAGAGCCGTCTTGGAAGCCATGGGATGCGAGACGTCTCGTCGAAGAAATTCTTGTCCGCGTGTGTGAACCGCAACGAAAAGTGGCGGTGTTCTGACGGAGCTAAATGGCGGCATCGAGGTCTTGCGTCCCGATCGGAGTCGTCGGACCGGCCGAGCTCGAGGTGATCGACGTGTTGATCGCTCTCGGGTGGGCGTTCCACTTCCTAGGTACTGGGACGCTCGGCGTCGAGATCCACGTTCGGGGATTATGGATATCGATTTGAGTGCCAGAAGTTAGGCCTAGAACTAAGTGCCAGCTAGGCCGTACGGAACCGACT
>NZ_JAVFXA010000033.1:0-11141 GCF_040981195.1 Kocuria oxytropis
CCACCAGGCATAGGTGTTCAGGTACAGCGTGGACGTCGCGATCGCGAACAACACCAGAGCGATGAGCACGATGAGGACAGAGAACAGCAGTTCAGGCATGGATTTCCCCCGGAGTGGCTGACGGTCGGCCCGGCGGCATGTGGCACCGGGGTCGAGCGCCCGTTCGGCCGTACGGTCGGCGCGAGCCGCGCGGGGGCGGCGGACCGGACGGGTGTGGCGGAGCGGTGGAGCGTGACGGGCCCGGTCGGGCCGGACCCGGCCCGTCCCCCGACAGGCCGGCCGGCCGGGGCGCTGCCCGGGCTGTCCGTGGCTCCAGGTTGCCAGAGCAATCAGGAGCCCCGGTAGTCGGCGGAGAGCGGCACTCCCCCCGTTTCTCAGTTGAAAAGTCATGCACTCCGCCACGCCGAGAGGGGCGCGCCGGATCGACGCCGCGACGGCGTGGCGCTTCCAGAGGTGTTCCGTCGGCCGTTCTGGTGCAGGACCGTTCGCATCTGTCCCCCGAAGCGCCGACAAGGTGATTTTCAGCCATCGACGCTCTGTTACGCCGTGTTGAGTGTGGAAACACGGCCGGGACGGTCTTTTCCGGCCTCGGACGTCCCCGCGCGCGGTCACCCCGCCCGCCGGCGCCGAGCGGGCCGAGCAGCGCGGGTCGACGGCGCCGCAGGGCGGATATCCGTCGTTTGCATGGTGTTCACGGTCCGGAAACGTGGCGGACCGCACGGCGTCGTGGGGGCGGAGCCGCTCGTGCTCGTGGCTCCGCGCCCCAGGGGTGAGCCCAGAACGTCGGCGCCGCCCCGGGCGCGCATTGCGCGGGGCGGCGCCGACGGCCGGAGGAGGGCGTCTCCGGGATCAGTCCGTCAGCGCGTAGACGTACCACTCCGCTGTGCTGCCCCACGCGGGGACCGTGGGCGGTGCGGAGACGAGCTCGTAGTCGGGGCTGTTCGCCACGGCCTCGCTGAGGACCTGCACCTGCGGTTCCAGCGCGGGGTTCCCGGAGACGTCCGCGGACCAGATGATCATCCGGTAGGTGCCGTCCGCCACGGCCTGCCGGAGGGCCTGCGGGTCGTCGGCCGCCAGGTCGCCGGGTGCGGTCCACTGCAGGTCCGGGTGCTCGTTCCACAGGTGGTACTTCAGCGGCAGCGGGTGCGTGGCGAAGTACCGGCCCGGCTGCGGGTCCTGGGACTCGACGAGCTCGACCACGGGGGCCACGCTCGGCCACTGGTACAGCGCCTGAGCCCGGACGAGCCCGGTGGCCAGCAGCACGACCACCAGGACGGCCAGCACGACCCCGCGCATCCCCGGGCCGGCGAGGCCCGCCAGCGCCTGGCCCGCGAGCGGGGCCAGGAAGAGCGCGGAGTAGGCCATGTGCTTCTCGAAGGACACGGACTCGCCCAGGTGCAGCTGGCTCAGCACCAGGCCGAAGGCCCCGGCCAGCAGGGCCAGGAGCAGCAGCGCCGAGCGCCACGAGCGGACGACGAAGAAGCCGCCCACCAGCGCCAGCGCGGTCAGCAGGCCGATGTCCTGCAGGGCGAGGTCGACCAGGTGCGAGGCCGACGCCGGTGCCAGGGCCTCACGGGAGGTCGTGGTGAACTCGACGCCGGCCCGCACCTCCGCACCAGCACGGGCCCAGAGGACACCGAGGGCCGCCGCGGCCACGGCGGCCGTGGTCAGCACCCGGATCACCTGGCGCCCGGACCTGCGCGGGCGGGCCGTGAAGAGCACCGCCAGCAGCACCACGGGGATGAAGGCGGCCCCGGTGTACTTGACCACCGCCGCCGCGGCGAGGGCCAGCCCCGCCACCGCCGCCGACGGGTACGAGCGCCGCGTCACCCCGAGATACAGCGCGAGGGCCAGCAGCAGCAGGCACAGCGCGTCGAAGGTGGCCAGGGCGCTGACGAAGACCACCGGGCCGGTCACCGCGAAGGCGAGGGCGGCCAGGTCCCCGGCCGTCCGGCCGAACAGGTGCCGCGCGGTTGCCCGGACGCAGAGCATGGCGACCACGACACAGGCCAGGCTGAAGGCCCGCACCAGCGCCAGGCCGCCGAGCTCGTCGAGGAGCCCCGCCAGGAGGGGATAGGCCAGGGGCGCGCCCGAGAAATAGAAGCCGTAGTCCTCCACCTCGGCGCCGGTGCGCAGGTGGTCGAGGAGGTCCCGGCCGGCCTGGACGTAGAGTGCCTCGTCCTCGAACGCCGTGTTGCCGAGCCGCAGTGAGAGCAGCACCTGGAGCAGGACCAGGAGGGGTACCGCCAGCCGCTGGATCCACTGGGCTGCCCGCGTCCCCGCGTGACCCGTGGCCGGGGCCGCCCGCGGCGCGGCGGGGGGTGGGTGGAGGGGACGGATGATCTGGGACGTGCTCATGGTGTGCTCTCCTCGCACGGGCCGTGTCGGCGGACGTGGGCCGTCCGGGCCGCCCGGCATGTCTGGGATGGCTGTGAACCGCACAGGGACGGGGGTCGTAGGGTCCGGCGCTCCCGGCCGGCGCCGGGGAGCGGGAACGAGGGCCGTTCCTCCGGGGCAGGCGGTGCTGCGTCCGATGGTCGGTGGGTCAGGCTCCCGCGCCGCAGGGCCGCGGCGGGCATCGAGGTCGACGCCGGAGCGGGCCGCCAGAGGAAATGCTGGCAAAGCTGGGCGCGGGTGTCATCCGCCCCGTCAGGTGCCTTCCGGCCCCTGCCCATGCAAAAGAATCCTGTGACCGTGTGCGACCGATGCCCCCGGAGCTCCGGCGGCCGATCTTCGCAGGCCTCCGGAGCCGGGCTTCCGGCTCCTGCCGAACGTCCGTCCGGATCGTCCGGCTCGGGTCGGTGCCCGGAAGCCTCTACGCACGGACGGGGGCCCGGCCGGACGATCCGGCCGGGCCCCCGCTTCGCCGTCGGGCGGTTCGGTCAGCCCTCGAAGACGTCGGTGCGGAAGGCCATCTGCGGGCGCTCCTCGACGACCTCGAAGGTCAGCCACTCGGTGGTCTCCCGGCCGTGGCGGTCCGTGGCCGTGACCTCCGCGGTGTGCACCCCGGGCTCCAGGTCCGCGGGGAGCTCCAGCTGCCACAGGTGGGTCATGGTCTGGGCGATGTTGTTGCCCGGGCGCGGGGCGGAGGGACCGAACTGCGCGCCGTCGAAGGCCTGGAAGCCCTGGGCGTCCTCGTTCCCGGAGGTGGACTCGAAGGCGTGCCGGGCGACCATCAGCTGCCGGGTCGCGGCGTAGGGGTCGGCCACCTCGGCGCCCTGGACCTTCTCCTCGCCGGCGCCGGGCTGCGTGTGGGTGGCCTCCAGCGGCTCCCCGCCGTCGATGGACATGGTCACGCGGGTCTCCCGGGTGCCGTTCCACACGTTGGCGGACAGCTGCGTGCCACCGGCCAGGTCCTCTGGGGTGACCATGTCGGGGTCCCCGAGGTCGTTGATGTTCACCGGGGGCACGGCCTCCCAGTCGCCCCGGTTGGCCTCGCGCCACTCGAAGAGGGTGCCGTACCACTCACGCCAGTAAGGGGAGTTCACGGCCAGGCCCATCTGGTCCCCGGGGCGGCCGGTCGCGGAGAAGCTCTCCTGGTACTCGGCGCCCTGCAGGTCCAGGGTGAAGTACCCGGGCAGTGCGCCGTCGCGCTGGATCGCCATGGGCACGCCGTCGATGTTGAGGTCCCCGGTGTACCAGTCCCCGGAGGGGGCGCCGGCCACGATGTGCTGGAACGGGATCTCCTCGACGCCCACGGCCTCCTGCCACTCGGCGAGGGAGGTGCCTGCCGTCATGTTCTCCACCGAGTGGGTGTGCCCCGAGAAGGACACCGCCTTGCGGCCCTCGAGCAGGGCGTAGAGCTCGGTGACGTCGTCGGTCTGGTGCTTGGTGGACGAGGCGTCCGCGTGGGAGACCAGCGGGATGTGGGTGGCGATCACCACGAGCTTGTCCTCCGGCACGTGCTTCAGGTCCGCCTCGATCCAGGCCATGGTCTCCTCGCCGAGGACGCCGTTGTACTGCGGGTCGTTCTCGGGGTCGGTGCACTGCTCGTGCTTGCCGTCGGCGTTCTCCTCGGGCTGGCAGGGGTAGGAGACGTTGTTGAGGCCGATGACGTGCATCTCGCCGATGTCGTAGGAGAAGCTCTCCGGGCCGATGTGCTGCTTGAAGGTGTCGAAGGACTCCTCCGGGTCGGTCGAGTCGATGTCGTAGTCGTGGTTTCCCGGGATCGCGCGGATCGGGGCGCCGGCGCCGGAGAGATTCTCCTTCAGCCGTGGGTACAGGCCGAGGTCGTCGCCGGCCACGTCGCCCAGCAGCAGCAGGCCGCAGTCCTCCAGGTCCTGGCGGGCGGCGAGCTCGCGTACCAGGCCGGTGCGGGCGAAGCTGATCTCCCGGTTGGAGTAGGTCTGCACGTCGCCCAGGAAACCGCAGGTCTGCTCCGGGTGGGCGCTGTCCTTGTTGCGGGCCAGCGGGAAGTTCACCGCGGCCGGCACGGCGCCGGTGGCCTCGAGGCCACCGAAGCGCAGGTCCTGGGCGGTGCCCTCGGGCTTGTGGTGGTAGAAGAACTGGGCGAAGTTCGTCTCGTCCACCGGGGTGTCCCAACCGGCGGGCTTGGTGACGAACACCGTCTGTCCCGCCTCCAGCGGCAGCTCCCAGTGCCCGTCCTTGTCGGTGCGCACCACGTCCCGGCCGTTGGACACCGTGACGCCCTTCAGTCCGTGCTCGTGGTCCTGCTGGACGCTGTCCCGGTTGCGGTCGTCGAAGACGTGGCCGCTGACGACGTCCTCCTTGCCGTCCTGGTCGTGGCCGTCGCGGAGAATTTCCGGTCCGCCCACGTAGTCGGTGGAGTCGATCTGTGCTTGGTGCTGGGTCTGGACGGTCCCGGCGTCGGCGGAGTCCGCCGGGGCGGGCTCCGTGCCGGCGGCGGGCAGGGCGAACACGGTCGCCGGGGCCAGGACGGCCAGGGCGGTGGTACCGGTCAGGACGAGTCTGCGCAGCTGCGGAACAGCCATGGGGTCCCCCTCGAGGATCGTTCGGGCGCGACACGCTCAACCTAGGAGTCCGCTGTGAAATGCATGACAGCAAGAATAAAAGCCCAGGTGAACCGGGGGTGACGGGGACGAGTGACCGTTCGGCGAGGCCCCCGATCTGCTCCGATCCGGACGGTTGCACTCCCGGGGCCGTCGATCTGTCCATCCCCACATCTGCGGACAGAATTTGATCACGGTCCCCCCACGCGCTGACTAGTATCGATCCCGAGGCATTCGCAAATGCGACTGCCCAGGTTCGGCCGGTCCGGCCGGCCTGAGGACCTGACCGTTGCCGGGGATCGCAGCCGTCGGGTCCGCGCTCCGCCGGTGGGGGACACGGAGGATCCGAATGCACCAGCACGACCACCGCACGTCCGAGCTCGGACGTGCGGCAATCAATTTCCGGGGCGGCTCCCGGCCCGGGCTGGACCGCCGGCGCTCCAGGCTGCACCGGCCCGCGTGGGTGCTCGCCTCCCTCGTCTCGGGCTCGGCCGTGGTGCTGGCGTCCACGGGCGCCACCGGGGCCGTCGCCGCCCTTCCGTCCGCGGTCCAGGTGCCCATGGCACCGACCGGGGCCGAGACCACGGAGGAGCTGGTGGTCAACGGTTCCCTCGCCCAGGGCGAGGCAAGCCCGGACTGCTTCTTCACGGCGGGCTGGGGCGAGCGCACGGTGCAGGGCGAGCTGAGCACGGACGTACCGGCGGGCTCGGTGACGGGTGCCCGTTCCCACGTTCTGCAGGTCAGCGGGCACGTCTCGGGTGACGCAAAGCTCCTTCCGTCCGAGGCCGCCGGCTGCGCGCCGACCGTGGTGCCCGGCGAGAGCTACGACCTGTCCATCGACTACCGGTCCACCAGCGAGCGCAACTCGCTGACCGTGTTCGTGCACACCGCGACCGGCTGGCAGTACCACACCGACCTCAAGACCCTGCCGGCGAGCGCGGGCTGGACCACGGCCGAGGCGCAGCTGACGAACTTGCCCGCGGGCGTGGACCGGGTCTCCTTCGGCATCTCCCTCTCGGGCGACGGCGAGCTGCGCACCACCAACTACTCGCTGCGCCAGACCCCGCCCCCGCCGCCCGCGCCCGGGGACGGCGAGCTGGTCGTCAACGGCGCGCTCGCCGAGGGCGCCGGCGTGCCCTCCTGCTTCCTGCCCACGGGATGGGGGGACCGCACGGTCAACCAGGAGCTGAGCACCGACGTCCCGGCCGGTTCCGCCCCCGGCACCCGCTCCTACGCCGTGGAGGTCGCGGCCTACCAGTCGGGCGACGCCAAGCTGATCCAGGCGGAGACGGAGGGCTGCGCCCCGGACGTCGTCGCCGGGCAGAGCTACGACCTGTCCGTCGACTACAAGTCCACGACCGATCGGAACTCCGTGACCGTCTTCGCGCACACCGCGGACGGTTGGCAGTACTACACGGACCTCAAGATGCTCCCGCCCAGCGCCGAGTGGACCACCGCGCAGGCTCGGATCGAGAACGTCCCGGCGGGCATCGACCGGCTGTCCTTCGGGATCTCGCTCTCCGGCGACGGCGAGCTGCGGACGACCAACTACTCGCTGCGCCCGGTGGAGCAGGAGCCGGCCCCCGCGGCCGGCGCGCCCGAGCTCGTGGGCCGCTGGGACGTCCTGGAGACGGACCTGCCGATCCGCGCGATCCACTCGACCCTGCTGCACGACGGCCGGCTGCTGCTCATCGCCGGTTCCGGCAACGACGGCAGCCTCTTCGCGTCCGGCTCCTTCCGCGCCGTGGTGCTGGACCCGGACACCGGCGCCTTCAAGGAGATCCCGGTGCCGTACGACATGTTCTGCGCCGGGCACGTCACCCTGCCGGACGGCAAGGTGCTCCTGGCCGGCGGCACGGCCGCCTTCCCGTCCGAGAACGAGGGGCCGAACACCTTCCGCGGTTCCGACCAGAGCTACTACTTCGATCCCGCGGACGACTCCTTCCACCGCACGGCCGACATGACGGGGGCCCACTGGTACCCGTCGCTGACCAAGCTCGGCAACGGGGACGTCTGGGCTGCCGGAGGCCTCGACGAGAAGGCCGAGGGCACGGTGCTCACCGAGATCTTCGACACCTCCACGCTGAGCTGGCTGCCGCAGAACCAGGTGCCGCAGACCTGGAGCTACTGGGGCACCTACCCGCACATGTTCCTGCTCGACGACGGCAAGATGTTCTACACCGGTGCGCACACGTTCGGAAACGGCCTGCCCGGCACCGGGGCCTCGATCTACGACTGGACGACCGCGAAGATCTGGGACGTCCCCGGGCTGCGCGAGAAGGACCTGCGGGACCAGGCGGGCTCCGCGTTCATCGGGCCCGCGCAGGACCAGCGCCTGATGATCGTGGGCGGCGGGAACACGGACACGAACCTGCCGGCGACCAACCTCGTGGACATCATCGACCTCAACGCCGCGACACCCGCCTACGTGCCCGGACCGGACCTGCCGGGCCCGGGCAAGGCCTACGTCAACCTGGTGAACCTGCCCGACCGCACGGTGCTCGCCGCCAACGGCGCACAGTACAACCGGACCGGGGACGTGGCCACGGCGGCGCTGTACGACCCCGAGGCCAACGCCTGGACGTCCGTGGACCCGGACCCGGTGGGGCGCAACTACCATTCGTCGTCCATGCTGCTGCCGGACGGGCGCGTGGTGGTGCTCGGGTCCAACCCCGCGGACAACTCCTTCGAGTTCCGGATCTCCGTCTACAGCCCGCCGTACCTGTTCCAGGGCGAACGCCCCCAGCTGGTGCAGGCCCCGGAGCGCGCCGGCTACGGGGACGTCCTGGACCTGGGGGTGACGGGTGACGTGGTCTCGGCGTCGCTCATGGCTCCGATGTCCGCCACGCACCAGACGGACACCAACGCCCGGCTGGTCGACCTGCCGCTGGCGGGGGAGGGCGGCACCAGGACGGCCCAGGTGCCGGACAACCCCGACCTCCTGCCGCCCGGCCCGTACATGCTGACGGTGCTCGACGCCGCCGGCGTTCCCAGCGAAGCGAAGTGGGTGTGGATCTCGTGAGTGCACGCATGCGCGGCCGCCACAGGACGGCGGCCCTCGTCGGAGCCGCCCTGGTGGTACCCCTGGCGATCGGCACCGCGGTGGTCGCGGCCCCGCCGGACCCGGCGGACACGGTGCGCGGGACGACGACGGCCGCCGAGTGGAAACCCGCCCCGGCGGCGCAGACCAGCCCGGTTCCCGGCCACGCGTCCGGTGACGCCGACGGTGCTGACCGCGCGGTCGGTGCCGTGCGCGGCGCCGGGGCGGAGGACCGGGCCGTGGCCGACCCGGCGAGCCCGGGCGCCGCGGCAGGCGACGACCCGGCCGCCGCGGCTCGGCCCGGCGCCGATTCCGAGCAGGGCAGCAGCCTCGCCGAGGCCGCCGGCAGCGCCCGGCCCGCGGCGCAGGCGAAGCAGCCCGCCGCGAGCGGCCTCGCGCAGGTCGCCGGCCAGGACCACGGCCAGGACACGGCCGGGGCCCCCGCGGACCGCACGGAGGGATTGCGCCAGCGCGGCGCGGTGACGCCCGACCAGGCCCTCGCCGACGCCGCCGCACCCGGCGGGTGCCTCACGGAGTATGGGGAGGACGGCCAGTGCCTGCCGCAGGTGCCGCCCAGCCTGGCTCAGCACGTGCAGGACATGAAGAAGGCCGGGCTGGACCCGGCGTCCATGCCGCACGACTGGAGCTGCGAGGAGCTGCGCACGTTCTTCCCGGAGGGCATCCGCGTCCGGCAGGCCGGCGAGGACCCGCAGGACCTGGACACCGACCAGGATGGCGTCGCGTGCGGTGCCGGCGACTGACCCCGCGGCCGCGCCCGTGGCACGGCCACCGGGCCCCGCGCCACTGGATGCTGCGTCTGTGCGTCCGCCGCACGGTGTTCCGGGGTGCGGGCACGGTGGTGGGGTCCAGGGTCCGCTGCCGGGTCGGCGGACGCTGAGCCGGGCCGGCAGCACCTGACCCGCTGCGAAGAAGGGGCCCCGGACCGCGAAGTCGCCGGAAGGACCCGGCCGTCCACCAGGACGGCCGGGTCCTTCCGGTTTCCCGGGGTGCCGGCACGGGTCGTACTCGCCTCTCGGTGCGGGCGGCACGAGCACGAGACGGCCCCGTGGGCGGCTCGGGAAGGAGGCGCCCACGGGACCGGGGGTGACCGGGTCAGGGCTCGACGCGGTGCACGCTCCACTCGCCGAACCTCTGCACGGTCTCGGAGTTCTCCAGCGACTGCCGCACCGTGGCGAGCTCCAGCTCGTCGGCGGTGCGGTCGGTGGAGGGTCCCATGACCACCCACTCGACGTCCCGCCACCCGTCCGGGTGCTCCGTCAGGAACTGGGGATCGAGATCGGCCTTCTCGACCGCGACGGTCTCCCACGGGCCGTCCTGCCGCGCCTCGCTGAGATCCTGCCACAGCGCGTATGGCACGAGAACCGTGTCCTCGGCGGGGATGTTCTCCGTGGCCCACCGCAGGGTCGAGGACCAGTCCGTGTTGGCCTCCTCCTGCGCGAGCAGCGTTCGGTAGGAGGAGCTCCAGTGGGGCAGGGCGAGGAGCACGACGGTGGCCGCCAGGGCCACCGTGGCACCCGTGCGCATCCGGGCGCCGGTGCGCAGCTCCCGCACCGGGCGCACTCGCGCCAATCGGTCCACGACCCGGTCCAGGGCGACGCCGACCGACAGCGCCAGGAGCGGAACAGCACCGACGATGTACATCGCGGGGAGGTAGCCGTCGGGCGAGAGCACCGGCACGGCGAAGCAGGCGAGGCCGATGGGCAGCCAGGCCGTGGTGCGACGGGTCGCGGCCACGAGCGCGGCCACCACTCCGGCCAGGATGAGGAACGTGTCGTAGTAGAGCCAGCCCTGCAGCAACTCGGCGCGGGCGGAGCCCTCGGTCCAGAGGGAGCCGGAGCCGGTGCGGGTCACGAACTGGTGGATGACGGCGTCCTGGAGGGACACGTGGCCGGGCGAGCGGAAGAGCTCCCAGTTCAGGAGGGCCATGAGCGGATAGAACGCGAGGACGAGCCCGCCGACCACGAGGAAGCCCACCACCGAGAACACGCGGTTCGACCAGGCCCGCTGGTTCAGCAGGGCGGCCAGGAGCGAGGGACCGAAGATCGCCATGGTCTCCTTGGAGAGAACCGCCAGGGCGAAGAAGATGCCGGCGCCGATGTGATGCCACAGCGCCTTGCGGCTGTTCAGCGCCAGGTAGAAGGCGAGGAGCAGCCACGGGAGGCCGACGTTGTCCAGGAAGACCTGGCGGCCGGCCGTGAGGAACAGCGGGGAGAGGAGCACCAGCGTCCCCGCCAGCGCGGACAGCGGTCGGCGCAGTCCCAGCCGGGTGCCGATCAGGTAGGTCAGCAGCACGGTGGCCACGAAGAACGGGACGATCGCGAAGCGCGTGGCTCCCACGTAGGTGCCGTCCCCCAGAACCAGCAGCTTGGGCAGCCAGGCCAGCAGCCCCATCTGGATCCAGCCAAGCGGGGGGTGGTCGTACTGATAGGTGTACGGCGCCAGGTCACCCTCGAGCACACTGAACGCCTGCGCGGCATAGGTGCCCTCGTCGTCGACGTACTCGGACGCCCCGGTGAGGTTCCAGGTCCCGAGGAGCACCGCGGCGAGGCCGAGGGCGGCGATCGTGAGGCGGTGGGACCAGGCGGGGCCGAGGAGACCGCGGCGCCGCCCCGCCGGGGGCGGGGCGGGCAGGGCCAGCGCCGGTCCGGGCCACTCCGGGGCCGGCGCGATCGGCGCCGCGGCGGGGTCGGGCCGTTCAGGAGCCGGGTCGGGCAGTGCCGGGGCCGGGTGGGGCCGCGCCGGGGTGGTGCGCGGCGACGCCGCGCGGCGGAGGGTCGTGCCGGGCGTCGTCGGAGTACTGTCCACGGGTGTTTCCTCCAGGGTCGGGCCGAGGGGTGTCATACGACCCCCTCGGCCAGTGCCGTACCGGTTCCGGGGGCGTCCAGCAGCCGGGCCTGCGCAGGGTGGAGCGTCCGGTTCGCCGCGGCCGCGGCGGCGTCCGCCGTGGTGTCCACAGCGGTGTCGGCCGTGGTGGCCGCCACCTCGCCGTGCACCACGCGCGGGTGGTGGAGGTAGCGGGCGAAGAACGCTGCGACGAGCCCGAAGCGCAGTGCGGCGAGCTGGCGCAGGAAGCGGGTGCCTTCGGTGAACGAGGCCTTGGACTGCCCGGC
>NZ_JAVFXA010000034.1:0-11048 GCF_040981195.1 Kocuria oxytropis
GGTTCTCAGACTCTCCTTCAGGGGCTGGATCAGCAACTAACTACCCCTGCCACAAAGTCTGACGCGCGACAGGGGGTCGCCGGTCTGCCCGGCTTTTCCACTGGGGGTCCTCGCTCGTGCGGTCGGGGGTAGCGCGTCAGGCGATTGCGGTAGCGGTTGCGTGGGCGCGGTCGAAGAGGCTCTCCCACGCGCTCTGCCAGGGCCAGGCGGTGGGCAGGTGCAGCCGCCACTTCCGGGCGTGGTTGGCGATCCGGGCCGGCACCTGGATGAGCTGGGCGCGGATCGTGGCGGTCCGGGCTCGTGCGTGCCGCTTCGAGGCGATGACTCCGGCCGCGCGGGTGAGGTTGAAGGCCATCGCCGCGCAGACCAGCCAGGCGGCGTTGGCGGTGAACACCCCCGAGGGCAGGTGCGCCAGCGGGCCGTTCTTCAGGTCCGCGATGACTTGTTCGACGATCGCGTGATCGCGGTGGGAGGCCTCGGCCTCGAGCATGCCCAGGGACGAGTCGGTGAACACCGCGTGGTGGCGGTAGGCGGTGAGCAGCTCGTCCTGGCCGACCGGGGCGCCGGCGGGGTTCAGGCGCTTCACCCGGCGCACGATCAACCTCGCGGTGACGTGCTCGGCCTTCCGGCGGGAGGTGAAGGCGGTGTACGGGATTTCGGCGACCTCGGCGTCGGAGATCCACCGGCCCTCCTGCTCGTCGAAGATGGCCTGCGGGTACTCGATGCCCACCCAGTCCTCCTCGGGGATGCGGGAGATGGCTGCGGTCACGGCCGGGTCCATCCGCGCGGTGATCGAGAACCGTGCCCCGCCCGTGCGGGCGGCGGCGACCACGTCGCGGTTGTAGTACGCCGAGTCGGCCCGGACCGTGATCGTCCCCGTGGCCCCGGCCTTCTGCGCGGTGGCCACCGCCTCGGCGATCAACCGCGGCGCCCCGTGGGCCGAGGCCGCCGAACCCCGACGCAGGCGGGTGGCGGCGATCACCGGCGCCACCGTCGGGGTCGAGAGCGTGGCCAGCTGCGCGTTGAGTCCCCGCACCCCGGAGTACCCGTAGCCGGTGCCCTGCTTGGCGTAGCCGTGGGTCTGGCGGATCGTGTCGTCGACATCGAGGTAGGCGACCTGATCGGCACCGGCCACCAGACCCGGAACCCGGTCGGCGAGGTTGGCCAGCAGCCGGGAGGACACCGCGTCGAGCTGGCGGACGTGACCGAAGGTGTAGGCCCGCAAATGCGTGCCCAACGTGGTCGGGGCCCGGCCGGCGGTGAAGAGCCGTCCCATTCCGCCGTGGCGCAGCAAGCCCATGTCGGAGATGCTGTCGGCCCCGGCGACCATGCCCGCCACCAGGGCGGGGATCTTCACGGCGGCGTTCGCCCCGGCCGGACCCGGCACGCTCACACGGTCGGCGAGGAGCTCGTGCAGCCCGGCGTCCTCGGCCAGGCCCATCACCGGGAGAAGGCCGGCGGTGGACACGAGGTTGGGGTCATCGAAATCAGCCGAGAAGCTGTGGGAGACTCGCACTATCGGGTGCCCTTCTGCTGGGTGACGTGGAAGCCTGAAGAACTCCCATCGTCCCAAGCAAGAAGGGCATTCGTCTGTCAGGACTCACCCACCGGACCCCTCAACATCGGCGCATCCAGGCTGAGCCTGGCCGGTTACGTTGCCTGGCGCAGTCCAGAGCGGTGTCTCGTATCGTATGGGATGCGAGACGCCTCGTCCGTCGAAGTTTGTGGTGGCGAACTGTGATCAGTGGAGATAAATGGCCGCCTTCTCGCAGAGTTAAATGTCATTCCCGCGACTTCGCGAGCGGCGTGCGCCGGGCCGCACGCAACTTGGTCCGCCTCCCGGCTACACCGGCGGGAACCCCTACCGCAGCGCCGGGGCCGCCGCCCTCACCGAGCTGGGCAAACTCGGACGGACCCTCAAGAGCCGGGCCGCCGACGTCCTGGCCTATTTCGACCGGCCCGGCACTTCCAACGGGCCCACAGAGGCGATCAACGGTCGACTCGAGCACCTGCGTGGGTCCGCCCTCGGGTTCCGCAACCTCACCAACTACATCGCCAGATCACTGCTGGAGACCGGAGGATTCAGACCCCGACTACACCTCAACTGCGATGAGCCTCTAAAGGGGCCTGCCACGCCGCATCAGATGCCCCCCTGGTGTGCCGAGTCATGAAGAGGGATGCGGGAGGGCGTCAGAAGGCGCGGGGACGGCGTAGAGCCCAGATAATGGCGCCGGCGCTGAGGACAACTTGGAGGCCGAGCAGGGGGAGCGTGATGGTGCCGGCGATCAGGGCGATCAGGGTGGGCACGAGAACGAGTAGTCCGCAGGTGTGGGCGGCGGTGAGCTGAGAGATGACGCCGATGGGAATGGCTCCGGAGTCAGTCATGATGACGGCCCCGGACCAGTCCAACGGGGGACGTCGTGCGCCGGTGGCGGCGGTGGCTCCCAGTCCCAGGCCGGCGAGGGTTCCGGGGAGGGTGAGCAGGGCGGTTCCGGTCAGAGCGCCCAGGATCCCGAGGGTGATGGCTCCCCACAAGGCCATGGCCAGGCAGGGGGTGAGTAGGCGGGCAATCTGGGCTGCGGTGGAGGAGATCGGAAGGATGGCTTCGACATCTGGAGTCAGGGCGGAGGTGCGGGTGGCTGAGGCGGCGAGGTCTGCGGCGAGCAGCGCGGTGAGAGACAGGGCCACGCTCAGGACCGTGACGGTGCCTGCGCCGGGCACAGTGGCGATCATCAGCATGGCCCCGAGGGCAGCCAGCCAGAGCGGAAGTGGGCCGGACAGGCGTAGCCATCCGGTGGTTTCGGCCCGCCACAGGGCGACCCATGGGCGGGTGGGCCCGCGCGGGATCAGGGACGAGGGGGGGTGGCCGATATGGGGAAGCTGGATCAGGGCGCGGTAGAGGTCCTGGAGGTCGAAGGTGGCGGCGGCGGCGCGGAAAACCATGGCGTTGCCGCCGCTGGCCTCGAGCTGGGGCCAGTCCAGTCGGGTCACGGCATGGCGGGCCCGTCGGTGGAGCAGCATGATCAGGGTTGTCGCGGCCAAGACCAGCACCACGGCGGGGACGGGGCCCAGCGTCCCGCCGAGGGCGGCGAGATTCAGGGCCGGGGAGGCAGGTGCGTCGGCGAGGTAATGGGCGAGGAGGCCGTAGGCGGCACCACCGAGCAGGGTGCCGGCCACGGTCCACGGCAGCACCCGGGCCAGGCGGTGGGTGTGGCCATGGGAGGTTGACCGTGTCTGGGCGATGACGGCGGCGGCGGCTGCGGCTGGCCCGAGTGCGGTGATGGTGAGGACCATCGGGATCAGGGTCCAAGTGGGGCCTGTGGTGGTGAGGATTATCAGGGCCGCCACGGTCGCCGCCGCGGCGGCGACCAGGAAGCCACGGGCCAGGACGCCGGTCAGTGCCCGACGCAAGAACGGGCTCCGGTCGACCGGCAGCTGGAAACCCCATACGAGGTCTGCTCGGGCGGCGGCGATCGGACCCGTCGCCAGCAACACCCACACCCCTAATGCGGCCAGGCAGAACGCCCCCAGGGCTGCCGCGGCGGCACTGGGCAGACCGGAGGTGCCGGTGATCAGGGCGTGGTGCAGCCACGAGGTGGTCGCTCCGGCGGTGGTTGCGCTGGTGAACTGCAGCAGGCTGGCGGCCATGGATCCGACTACGGCCAGGGAGAAGATACGGATGTAGAGGTCGGTGAGACGTTCGCCCAGGGGCCGGTGGGCACGTTGTTTGGCGGTGGTGCGGGCGCTGTGCCAAGGGTCGAAGGCTGTCGTGCCGGGCTCGGTCTTTGGGGCCTGGGCGCCTCTGGTCATCGTGGGGCTCACAGCAGTTCTCCGGTGATCAGTGCGGCGCCTTCGCCAGGGGTCACCTCTCGTACGGTGGTGTCGATGACCAGGCACCGGTCGGAGACGGCGGTGAGGAATTGGGGATTGTGGGTGATGACCACTGTGCAGGCTCCGGTGCGGGCGTGCTGGATCAGTCGGTCGGCTAAGGCGGCGACCATGGCCGGGTCCAGGCGTTGCTCGGGTTCGTCGAGGAACAGGACCTCGGTGGGGCGGATGAACGCCGCTGCTAGCAGTAGGCGGCGGCGCTGGCCGGAGGACAGGGCATCGGGAAGGGCGTGGGCGCGGTCGGTGAGGCCGAAGAACGCCAGTTCCCGTCTGACCGACTGGAGGGGGTCGGGGATTCCGTGTCCGGTAGCTACCAGTTGCAGATGTTCCTGGACGGTCAACCCGGGGAACCAGGCGTCGTCGTCGAACACTGCGGCTACTGCACGCCGCCAGGTGGCGGAGCCTTCCTGCCGCGGTTCGCCGGCGAAGTGCACCTGCCCGCCCAGAGGGTGCTGGCGTCCGGTGATGGTGCGCAGCACGGTGGACTTGCCGGCGCCGTTGAGGCCGACGATCGCCACGATCTCTCCGAGGCGCACGCTCAGGGTCACAGGGCCGCATACTGCGGACCCGGAGAACCCGCAGGACAAGTCGTGGACGTCTATCAGGGGAGCGTGGTTGCGCATGAATCCATTCTAGGATGCCGGGGGAATGTGGGGAGCTTGTTCGGGTGGATGGCTGGGCGTGACACGGGTCATTTCATCGCGGCCGTGGTGGGAAGCATGGGAGCATATTTTCTGGTGTCTGGCGAATAGTGGGGCGGTGGTCTGAAGGATATCTGGACGAGATTCACCACTTTCCCGGGGGTATTGGCGGGGTGCGAGGTGGCGACACCTTGGGGCGTTTCGGTCGGCGGTTAGGCGGGGTGGTTCTGGCGGGTCGTCTCCGGGGCGCTCAGCTTCGTTTCCAGGGTCTCGAGGAGGAAGGGCATAAAGAACCCGGTGCCGCCTTTCCACTGGTCCTGGGAGACGCTGTAGGCGGGGACCTGCGGGGTGAAGATGATGTTGTTCCGGCGCTGGAGGTCCTCCAGCCGTTGGTCGATCAGCGGGTTGGTGCCGGGGAACGAGGTCGCTACGGCGATCGGTCGCCGGGTCAGCTGCAACGCCATCAGCATTGGGGAATCGCTGAGTCCGGCGGCCAGGCGCATGGTCGTGTTCAAGGTGGCGGGGAAGATGCCGAAGCACTCGGTGTCCTCGTCTAGCCCGTTGTGGACCCCGGAGGGAATATCGGGGGAGTCCCAGGCGTCGATCCACACCGATCCCGAGGACAGGAGGCGGAGGCTGTCGAGGGTGACGAACCGCAGGGCGGAGTGGGTGACTGACATGCTCACGGTCAGATCGGGGTAGAAGATGCGCAACCAGTTGAGCCAGTGGGGCACCAGGGCGGCATTGACGGATCCGGTCACATGCAGGTGCAGCCGGTCGGCGGAGAAGATGGGTGCTTGAGACGGGGAAGTGCTCATCGATGTGCGAGGCTCCGGGATCAGGCGGACCGACGATTGGTCACAGCGCGGTGGGGAAGGAGGTAAGGATCGGTTTTACGCCCTCTGGGCCAGCCTCGGGTGTGGAGGTGGCGAGCATGAACTGGTATGTGCCGGCGGCGGTGGTGGGGCGCAGGTGTTCGGCGATGACATCGGCCAGCAGCTTGTACGCCGGGCTCTGGGCGACCCATTCGAAGGTGGCGCCGTGGCCGGAGAGGGTCATGAGCTGTTGTGCGGCATCGAAGAGGGCTTTGTAGCCGCGGTTGCCCGGGTTCCAGATCCCGGAGTGCCAGGTGGGTCGGTATCGGGTGGGCAACTCGGTCCACGGGCTCCAGGTGCCGTCGTTCTGTTGCCGGTAGAGGATGTGGACGTTTTCGGTGCCCGGGTTCGGGGCGAAGAATCGCCACTGCGGAATGGTCCAGCCGAAGGTGAAGCGGTTGAGCATTGAGATGTGCGCATCGGGAGTGTTCTGGAAGACGGTGATCCCCAGATGGCCGATCAGCGCCCAAGTGACGCTGTGCTCGATGAGGCGGGAAGTTTTCATGCGGTCGTTCTTTCGCGCAAGAGGCGGGTGAGGTACAGGGCGTGTTCGGGGTAGCCCAAGATGGATCGGTGCCCGCTGCCGGGAATGATGCTGAGGTCAGCACGGAGCTTCTCGGCCAGCCGGGATTGCTGGATGACGTTGTCGGCCGCGCCGAACACGTGGCGGTTCACCGGGAGGCCTTCAGGGTCGGTGAGACCGGTGAGGGGTTCGGTGGTGTATTCGGTGGTGGCAGTGCGCAACGTCGCGCTGTCGGAGATGAACAGTCGGTAGGCGTTCTGCACATCGGGGCGATAGGCGACCTGGCGGGCCATCATGTCCGGTCCCCACCAGTTGAAGCCGATAGTTCCCGCCAGGCGGCGTTGTCGGGTGACCTGCCGGAACTTGGCTGCCTTCGTCGCCGAGGAGCGGTCAGTTTCCAGCAGATCGGGATCGGTGCCGTCGATGATGGTGATCGACCGCACCCGGGCGCGCAGATGCGCGGATTCGCGCACGGCGTTGCTCATCACCAAGGACCCGATGGAGTGTCCCACATAGGCCACCGGATGCTCCGGCGCCAGGGCGCGCAGTAGTAGTTCGATCAGCTGGCCGGGGCGCAACGAACTGGTGGTCCGGCCGTACCTGCTCCGGTGGTAGCGCAGGATGCGGTAGTCCTCCCGGAGGAAAAACTCGACCCAATCCCAGCCTTCCAGGGGCTCGCCCAGCCCGTTCTCGCACACGATCACGGGCTCGGTGGAGGAGGGGTTGCCGGTGAGGAGGTATTCCACGTGACCGCCCTGCCCGTCGGGCAGCAGGCGTGTGCCCTTGAGCCCTTGCCGGCGGGCCAATTCCTCGGTCCGTTTGGCGCGTACAACGGTCGAGCTGGCCACTGTCGCGAAGGCGGTTAGCGCCGCGACCCGAGTCTCAATTCCCACCGGACAGGTACCTCTTCTGGATCACATAGGCAACGGAATGGTGCGAGGCGGAGAAGCCCCAGAAGAACCGTGGCAGCCCCATGGTCAGCGCCACCCCGAGGTGGAAGAGCTTCACCAGGATCAGTGCCTGGTCGGCGCGCCGAGGCGTGAGTAGGTACACCACGGGGAACGCGCTCTCCCACCCGATGGTGCTCCACGTCAGCAACCGCATGAGGCGGGGGTGTTTGTGCAACTGCTGGGCGGTGAAGGACTGGCCGTAGGAGTTCGTCTTCAGCACCATCTCCAGGGCCTCCCCGCTCATCCAGGTGCTGGAGATGGCCTTGGCCGCTCCGGAGGCCGCATAGGAAATGCACGTCTGCAGATTGACTGCTCGCAGGAACACGTCGTCGGAGACATGGCGGTCCGGGATCAGCGCCGTGGCTAGCCGGTAGCTGAGGATCACGGCAGCCATCTGATCGGCCCCATCCCGCCCGTAGGGGGTGCGGATCTCGGACAGTTTGTTGGAAGCCACCATCAAGACGGCGCCGGCCACCTGCGCCGTGCGGTCCTGGCGCCTGCTCAGGACCAGTACACCCCCTGCGATGGTCGCGCAGTTGAGCAACTTGGCTCCAGCGGCCGAGTCGAGGAAGCGGCGAAACCGCTGGGGAAGAGCGCTGGGGCCGGTCTGGAACCGTGAATGACCCCTGAGATACCCGCTGGGTTCGTACTCCTGAGCACTGCACAGGGATTCGAGGCCGCCCAGCACCTGTCCGACGGCTACGGGGAGCAAGATCTTGCCGGCCAATGTGCTCGACAGTGGGGGATGGCTCTCAGGGGTCATTCGCAGTGTTCTCGTTCGGTGTCAGCGGAGTGAAGATCGATGGGGTTCTGCTGAACCCCGGGTCAGCAGACCAGGCACAGCGTGCTGCCCACCACCGCGTACTGGGCCGCGTAGAACGTGGCCGGAGTCGTCATGGACGGGGTGTCGACGGCCTCCATGAAGCCGGGCGTGGTATCGATCGCGGACGTGTTGATGATGTTTTCAACAGTCATGATGGGATTCATGGCACTTTCCTTTTTATCTAGAAATTGAATTGCCGTGATGGCACATCGAAGAGATCAGATAGGTGCCACCGTCGCAAATATCTACTTGCTTCCGACAATGCTAGATTCTTTGGCGTGCCGACTTTTGTCAACCGTTGCGCGAAGGACTGGCCTAAAGTCGAGAATGTACTGGTCGAGCGTCTAGTTTGAGGCTGTTCTCGGCTCCCTACCGAGGAAATGGCAGTTCGCACTTAAGGATGAAACAGCGGTAATTCGAAGGGAGGAAAGTCGTGTGACTAGGACAAATAGGGCGGCGGTGGTGGGTGCGGGGCCGAATGGCCTGACGGCCGCTGTAATGCTGGCGCGGGCGGGACTGGAGGTGATCGTCCACGAAGCGGGGGACGCCCCCGGCGGGGCCTGCCGGTCAGGACCACTGTTGGGAGACAACATCAGCAGTGACTTGGGGGCCGCCTCGCATCCTTTGGGCGTGGTCTCCCCGGCGTTTCGACACCTTCAGCTAGAGCGTCACGGTCTGCGCTGGCTCCACCCAGAGGTGGTGGTGGCCCATCCGTTGGATGGGGGTGAGGCCGCTGTGGTGTACCGCGACCTGGACCGGACCGCGGAAGGACTCGGGCGGGATGGGCGAGCATGGGCTGCACTCCACCGCGGTGTCACAGATCGGTGGGACGAGGTGGTGACCTCGGTACTCGGGCCGTTGGTGCAGATCCCGGCCCATCCCGTCGCCCTGGCCGCCTTCGGGGCCCGGGCAGTAGCTCCTGCCACGGTCACGGCCGCGGCCCTGTTCCGGGATCGTCGTACCCAGGCCCTGTTCGCCGGATCCGCCGCCCACTCCGTGCTACCGCCCAGCCACCTGCTCACATCGGCATTTGGGGTGCTCTTCGGTGCCGCGGCACAAACCACCGGATGGCCCGTGGCGCAGGGAGGGTCGCAAGCCATCGTCGATGCGCTGGTGGCCGAGCTCACCGATCAGGGCGGGCGCATCGTCACCGGCCACACCGTGCACGATCTACGCGCAGTCCAACCCGTGGATCTCATCATCCTAGACCTCACCCCTCATCAGGTGCTGGCCCTGGAAGGCCTCGATCTGCCCACCCGGTACCGCAAGGCACTACGACGCTGGCGCTACGGCACGGCCGTGCACAAAATCGACCTGCTCCTGGACGGTCCCGTCCCCTGGAAAGACCCGCAGGTGGCACGAGCTGGAACGGTGCATCTCGGCGGCACCCTCGAGGAGATCAATGTCGCTGAGCGACAAGCCAAAGCCGGGCGCTTGCCCATCCACCCTTTCGTGATGGTCGCCCAACCCTCCTCGATCGATCCCACCCGGGCACCTGAGGGCACCACCGTCATGTGGGCCTACGCCCACGTGCCATTCAGATCCGATGATCCCCGCGCGGGAGAACGTGTGATGAATCAGCTGGAACGCTTCGCCCCCGGCCTTCGCGACCGGGTACTGGCCCGCCACGACACCGGACCGACAGCCTTGGAAGCCTGGAACCCCAACCTGGTGGGAGGAACCATCGGAGGGGGAGCCCTCGACGGACTCCAGCAGGCCTTCCGCCCGGCCCTACAGGCCAACCCATACGCCACCGGTGTCCCCGGGGTGTGGCTGGCATCTTCCTCCACGCCCCCCGGCGGCGGAGTTCACGGCATGGCCGGCTACCACGCGGCCACGCGCGCTCTGCGCCACCTCGCCTCTACTTGATTCACGAGCCCGCCTCAGGGGCATCCGGTGTCGTGCTGCAGTTTCGCCTTCGATGAAGGGCTTCCAACGTCTCGTGGTGGTGTCGATGCCGTAGTGGTCGGTGAACGCCGTGGTCGAGGTGATGGCTTGCCCGAGCCCCCGCGTGGAGCCGTTGCGGACTGCGTCCTCCCAGTTCCCCGGCCAGGGGAGAGGTGCCAGTAGGGGGAAGTCTCAGCTGTGGTCGGGAGTGTCCTCGGCCGGCGCATCGGAGATCGGCGCATCGACAACCTCCTCGGCGGCGTCCTGCGTTCCGACCGCGGTGGGGTCCTTGGTGCGATTGCCGGTGATGACGACGCCCTCGGTGGTGAGATCAACACAGAGCATGCCGTCCTCCACGAAAGGCTTCCATCGCCTCGTGGCGGTGGTGTCGATCCCGTAGTGGGCCGTGAACGCCGTAGCCGAGACAATGGCCTGCCCAGGTCCACGCTTGGACCCGCTGCGAACCGCATAGGCATGCGGGGACGAGTCATCGGCTGGATGCAGGGCCATGACACTGCGGTCCCGGTCGAAGAGCAACTCCAACGTCTCGGCGTTGTCTAACAGATCATGGGCGGCCTTGTTCAGCGAGATCACCCCGCGCCTCTGGATCGTGACGCTGGGCGCCTTCGCCAGCGGAGTCATTCTCTTGTCGAACACCTCGAACGGCACCACGCTAACTGTTGTGGGTCATGAGGTTCTTGTCACGGGTGCGTCGATGAGATGAGGAACGGGCTCCTCGCCCAGGATGGAAGTTCCTACACCGACATCCACACGAGAGAGCCCGTTCATGACCCACCGTAATGCACCCCTGACCCCGACCGGCCGGCTGCGCATGGTGGCCCGCCACCTCGACGACGGGATCCCGCAGTCCCATGTGGCCGAGGAGTTCCGCGTCTCGCGCCCCACAGTGGCCACCTGGGTCGCCCGCTACCTCGCCGAGGGCGAGGACGGGCTGGTCGACCGGCCCTCCACCCCGGCCGACAACCCGTCCCAGACGCCCCCGGAGGTGGTGGAGCGCATCGACGCCCTGCGCCGGGGTCGGAAGTGGTCGGCCCGTCGTATCTGGCACCACCTGTCCACCGGCGGCTACGACACCGACGCCGAGCAGGCGAAGGAAGCCGGGCAGACGAAGGACCCCGGACCCTTCCACGCCCCAGTGCGCATCAGTTTGCGCACGGTGGGCCGGTGGCTGCACCGGCTGGGGATCTCCCGGCTGCGTGACCTCGCCCCGGACGGGGACGGCCAGCGACGCACCCCGCGGCGGATCCGGGCCTACTGGCCCGGGCACATGGTCCACCTCGATGTGAAGAAGGTCGGGCGCATCCCCGACGGCGGCGGATGGCGTGCCCACGGGCGCGGGTCCACGGCGGCGAAGAAGTCCAAGCGCGGGCCATCGCCCAGACCTTGCGGTGGCCCCAGGCTGGGTGGGCCAGCGCGTGCGCCACGACGGCCTCGCGAACG
>NZ_JAVFXA010000035.1:0-8773 GCF_040981195.1 Kocuria oxytropis
CATCAGGAACAGCATCCCGGTGCGCAGCACCATCAGCATCAGCTGGATGAGGTTCACGATGATCGCCACGACCCCGCCGACGATGATCAGGATGACGTTGCCGCCCAACCACACCGGATCCGCCGGCCCGGCGCTGGTGGCGTTGTCCAGGGCCAACAGCTTGAGCACGTCGGTCTGGAAGTCTTCGCCGATGGCGGAGTCGATGATCTGCACGGCCAGGGCGTCGGTGCCGGCCACCAGGACATTGAGGATCGTCACCCCGGAGGCCGTGACCACGGCCAGGGTGAGCAGATTTTTCAGCAGGTCCCGTGCCGGTTCGGCGCGCTGGGTCCAGGCCATCTGGGCCCCGGCGATCGTCACGCTCAAGGCGGCTACGGCCAGGGTGAGGTAGAAGGTCTGGTCCTGGATGAAGCCCACCGACCCGGACAGGTTTCCCGCCCGGGCGGGGACGAGGAAGCCGATCAGGCTGGTGGCCCCACCGATCAGTGCGGCCCCGGAGGCCAGCACGGTGGCCGTGTTCACCAGGCCGGCCCCGTCGCCGCGGCGGGCGTTGGTGGCCAGCACGATGCCCAGGAACAGCACCCCGAACACGCACACCCCTAGCCCGATCCAGCTCGCGTAGCTCAGCAGCAGATCGATGTAGGCGTTGAATTCCCCCCGCACCGGAGCCTGGGAGGTGGGTGCACTGTTGCTGGTGAGGTTGGCGCTGCCGATCCGGGTCCACATCGACCCCAGGGAGGCGATCGTGTCGACCACGGCAGCGGTTACACCGTCGGCGATCTGATCCAGCGCATCACCGGCCGCTCCGGTGAGTGCGTCGCTGACTCCTTCCTTGACCTTGCAGAAGCCATCGAGTGCGAAGCACTTCTCTTCCTCAGCCATCGTGGGGTCCCCACTCGATGTACCCGTTCAGGTCTGACACCTGGCCGGAGACGGGGCCTGTGTCGCCGTTGTCCTGCAGGGCGAAGCGCCAATCGCCGTCTTGCCACATAAGGTCTGCGCTACTGGTGATGTATGTCTTCTCGGTCCCGTCGTCTCCTGCCAATACGACCTCGACCGTGGCTCGCTCGCCCGTGTACGAAAGCAGTCGGAAGCCGGCAACCTCGACTGGGACCGTGGAAGCATCCCCCGCGGAGACCCGCTGCTGGACCTGCCCGACGGCGATGTCCTTACCGGGGCCCTCAATGGCGAGCTCCTTGAGAGTGTCCAGCAGAAGCTGGGGATCGTTGCTCGAGGCCAGCATGTTCGCCGTCGTCAGCAACGCCCCTTCAGGAGTGTGGGAGTAGCAGGAGCGCACACCCGTCGACTTGTCCACGGTGCCCGGTCCGTGCTCCTCAGAGGACGGTGCGTAGATCGCCCCGAGAGCGGTCCATTCGACGTCCTCCGGCGCTTTCGTGAGAGTGGTGCCGCTGGTGGCGTCCAAACCGCACTCCGACTCCCCGCCCGCCACCGGTTCGGCGGTGGTGGCTGGCGCCGGGGCGGCTTGGGTGGGCTCTTCTCCGTCGGGCCACAGCCACAGGACCACGCCCAGCACGATCAGCATCGCGACGAGGACTGCTGAGATGAGGAAGCGGGGGGTCTTCCACCATGTGCTGTTGTCGTCGGTCTCGATGTGGTCTGTCACGTGTTGCTCCTCGTGTGTGGGGGCTGCGTCTGGTGGTGGTTATGCCCCGGCGATGAAGGTCAGGATCGAGGCTCCACCGGAGATCAAAGCCACGGCCAGGACGATCTTGATGATCCCGGATACTTCTTCAGTGGTCTCTCCGCGGCGGGCGTCGAAGGCCATCTTTCCGCCGACCACCAGCAGGCCCAGCACGGCGATGCCCAGGGCGATCCATTTGCCGACACCGACCATGCGGTTCCAGGTGTCGCCGATGCCGGGAGGGGCCAGGGGGCTGGAGTCGGGCAGGTTGGCCGGCAGCGCCAGCACGGTGTCCTGGGCGGCAAGTACGAGGTCGATCATTGGGGGGTCCTCTCGGAGATGAGTTCATCGACTGCCTCACCGAGGGCGGTGAGGACTTTCCTCGGCTCACGGGCCATGGACTCCCAGTCCGTGGCTCCGGTGAGTCGGAGTTCTTCGATCCACGGCACCATCCAGGTGGAGGGGACACCACCGGAGATCACGCGGGTCGCTGCTGCCAGGGGTTTCGGGGTCTTGCCCGGGGTGCCGGCCACGATCACCAACCCCGCGAGCACTACCTCCGGGTGTTGCCCGGAGGCCCAGTCCTGGGCGGCACGTCGAGCTGCTTCCAACCCGCGATGCGTCTGTCGGGCGAGGAGGACAACGACAGGAGACGGTGCCTCTGGGGTGGGAGAAGGCCAACGGTGATGGCATTCGACACCGCCCAGCAGCTCCCGGAATGTGGTCTCTCCCGCTCCGCCATGGGCGCCTAACCAGTACAGACCAGCGGAGGACGTGGGGAACCGTCCGAGCCGTCTGTCGCCGTCCGGTGCGGAAATACCCTGCTGGGGCGCCTGCGCCCCCCGAAGCACCGGGGGCGGCTCAGGATGGGTCTCCTCCAGGAGCGAGACCGTCTGGGCCCCCGTGCCGGGTGCAACGAACCCCGTCCACCGATTGCCCATCTAGGCTCCTAAGTTGAATCCAATGCACCGAGGTGCATCCCCGTGGGTCACCCACGGAAACGAATTGAACATGTTCAACTATAGGCGGTTTCGAGCTATGGTGTGCAACCGTAAGCAACTTTTTCCCACTTCGATGTACCGGAGCCGCCGTGATCGCCGGAGCGCTCTCCATGACTGAGTCGCTGGACAGACTCTTCAACGGGCTGCCCGAGCGACTCACCGTGGCCCAGCTGACCGAGGTTCTGGGGCTGTCCAGCACCACGGTGACCTACCGGTGGCTGAGGGATGGGCGGGTGCCAGCCATACAGCTGGGCTCGCACTGGATCATCCTCCGGGACGACGTGAAAGAGCACCTGCGTGCTCACTACAACGTCTCTCAGCAGCCCAACCTCGGAGTGGGGGATACCGACTGATACGAAAGGCATCCCCATGGCGCAGGCGCTCGACCGTCCGCGATGCACCGCAACGATCAACGACGACGACACCGTTGAAGTCTCCATCGACGGTGTGGTGACACCCCTGAACTCGATGGACGACGCCATTGCTCAGCTAACCGAGACCGCGCGTATCTTGGGTCGGCCCGTCAAAGTCGTAGCCGTCGACCCGTCTTCGGGAAGCGAACTCGAGACCTACCTGGTCGTGGGGCCTGACGGGGAGGTCTCCACCGACGGGACGGCCACCCGCCCCTCTCGGACCGGGCGTCGAGGCAGCCGTGCGGTCAACCTCGATGAGCTCATCCCCGCCGAGTCGGCCCCGGAGCCACTGCTGACCGAGCCCGAGAGTTCCTCTTTTGAGGAAGCTGACTCGATGCCTTCCACCCTCGTCGCGCCGACTCTCGAGAGCGCGTCGCAGCCCCGTCCCCTGCACGCGAAGCCGATGCCCTCCAGCGCCCCGGCGCTGCAACCATCGGACACGACAGTCTGGGACATCGACTCCGCCCCCAGTTTCATCGCCACCGACAGCTCCCTGGCCGACGCACCAGCCGCCCACGGCTGGCGCGGAATGCTCAACCGCATCGGGATGCACCTGACCCCTGGGCCTGGGGAAGTAGCCGAACGAGAAGACCTGGCCGCGGTCTCACGGCACTGGATCGGCTCCCGCACCATCACGGTGGTCAACCAGAAGGGCGGTGCCAACAAGACCCCCACCGTTGCCCTGCTCGCCGCCCAGTTCGCCCGCCACGGCGGGGCGGGCGTGCTCGCCTGGGACAACAACGAAGCCATGGGCTCCCTGGGCTGGCGCACCGACGGCGCCGGCCATGACTCCACCGCACTGGACCTTCTCCACCACGCCGATCACTTCCTCACCGCCGAAGCCAAGGCGGCCGAGCTGGCCGCCTTCGTCCACCACCAAACCCAGGATGCCTACGACGTCCTGCGCTCCGACGAATCGCCGTCCAACACCCACGAAATCACCGGTGCCGAGGTGGACGCCCTGCACCGGGTAGCCGAGAAGTACTACCGGCTCGTCATCATGGACAGCGGCAACTCCACCCGAGGCGAGAACTGGACGCACATGATCGCCCACACCGACCAGATCGTCATCGCCACCACCACCGAGTCCGACAAAGCCCAGGGCGGAGTCAACGCCCTCAAAGCCCTGCACGCCGGAGGTCCCCACGCCGGGGAACTGGCCCGCAATGCCGTAGTAGTCATCTCCGAGCTGATGCCCTCCCACAGCACCAAGGCCAACGCCATTGCCCAGGAGTACGCCCCATTTGTGCGTGAGGTGGCCATCGTCCCCTTCGACCCACACCTGGTGCAGGGCCGCATTCACCACCGACAACTGCGCCCGGCCACTCGCCGGGCCTGGCTGCACGCCGCGGCCCTGGTCTCCCAAGGCTTCTGATGGCAGGGCCCCGCCCCCGAACCCTCGGCATGGCGGCGCTGCTCCTTCCCGGACTGCTGGTGGGCCTGATCATGACCGTGACCATGCTCGTGGCCACCCTGGCCGAGGAGGAAGACGCCGCGGGCCTGTCCACCAGTTGCACCGTCACCACCGTCGGCAACGATGAGAAGACCGGCGCGGTGGCCGTGCCCAACGGCTGGGGGCCGCTCGTGGACGCAGCCGCCGACCAGGCCGGACTGCCGGCCAGTCTGGTCGCCGCACAACTGGCGCAGGAATCCGGATGGAACCCGGACACCACCAGCCCCGTCGGCGCCCAGGGCCTGGCCCAGTTCATGCCCGCGACCTGGGACACCCACGGCGGCGGCGGCAACCCCTTCGATCCCGAAGATGCCATCGCTGCCCTGGGCCGCTACATGGGAGCCCTGAAAAGCCAAGTTCAGCCCATCGCCGGGGACAATCCGGACGAGCTCGTGCGCCTGACCCTGGCCGCCTACAACGCCGGACCCGGTGCGGTGCAAAAGCACCACGGCGTACCGCCCTACCCGGAGACCCAGCAGTACATCGAGAAAATCCTCGACGGCGCCCAGGGCAACTTCTCCACCGGCTGCAAGGCTCCTACCGGTGCGAGGCCCTGGGACGGCGACCTCGGTGACGGGCAATGGACGACCCCGCTGCCCGGCGGTGTCTTCACCTCCGGGTACGGCGGCCGCGCCCTGACCGGTGTCCCATCCTGGGCCAACCAGCACGTGGGCGTGGACATCGCCACCCCCGGGGCCGGCAACGACAGCGGCGGAGTCGTCGTTGCCCCCACCAGCCTGCGAATCACCGGGTTCAACGCCGCCGACGGATGCGTCATCGCCAAAGAGAACGGGTCCGACCCCGACTTCGGCTTCGCGTTCTGTCACCTGCACTCCTGGGACGTGACCAAGGGCCAGAAGCTCAAACGCGGGGACATCATCGGCGTCGAGGGCAACCGCGGACGCTTCGGCATGGCCACCCACCTGCACTTTGAGATCTACAAGCCCGGCGCCCCCGACCTCGCCTTCCCCTACCAAGGGCACAACCTCGACCCCGAGCCCATCCTCAAAGAGAAAGGTGCGTGGCCGAGATGATGCGCCATCCACTCAGCCTCGCCGCAACCCTGCTGCTGTGCGCGTTGCCGCTTACCGCCTGCGACTCGCCCAGCGAGGCCCAGCAAAGTTCCCCAGAAGCCACCGTCTCTACCGCGCCGCCACAGCTGGGCGAGGGAACTTTCGCCACCCCGGACGACGCTGACCGCACCGACGTGGATTCCACTGCAGAGGTCGCCGCCCTGATGCTCCACTTCTGGGACACCGCCACCGATCGCACCGAGACCGCTGCCGCGGTCCGGGCCAAGCCGCTGATGTCCGCCGACTGGGCCGCGCATCAGGTCGAGCCCGAACGCAACGCAGCAGGCGCCCCGTGGCTCGCGGCCGCTGAGCACCAGGGGTACAGCGCACCCACCATCGTCCCCGTCCACGGCGACGTCAATCAGGACGTCGCTCCAGACAAGGCCATCCGCGCCTACACCGTGGAATGGATCTGGAATACCCGCGACGGGGCCACCGTCCACGAAACGGGTCGTCGGCAGGTCACCCTCTACCTCGAGGAGCACGACGGCCAGTGGGAAATCGCCGGCCATCAGTCCCGCGACTTGAGCAACATCCAGTAAGACGTGGGTTCAAACCTGATCTGTCGTTGCCAGTTTGATTCACCGTGAACCCCGTCGTTGCCTGGGTAGACGCCCGTAGGCAGGGTGGGACGAGTTCTACCTCGTCTCATCATGGTGTGCCGTGCGGGTGTTCTCGGAAGCCCACGATGGGACCTTTGACAGGACAACGGGGAGTGAAACCATTGACATGCGCGGGTGAGCTCGGGGCGAGCGGGACACGGCGCTGCAGATCCGTAGCCTGGAAGCCGCCGGCTGTGAGCGCAACCCACACACCCCCAGGCGGCGCCCTGTGGCTGATGCGGGACGCGCCTGGGGCGGGTAAGCCCTCACCGTGGTTGGCGCAGTCCTGGAGCCGTGCGGGTCATCCGGTACAAACGTGGTTGCGCGGAAAACAGCAGAAGTGGTGCCGCGCGACGACGAGACGTTCGACCACGTGGCGGATCGCCGGGCGGTGCGCCGGGCCTGAGAGAATCCGGCCATGGGCACAGATGAAGCGGTAGTGGGCGTCGTTCAGCACGAGGACGGCATTCTCCTGGTTGGCACGAGCCTCGACGTCCAGGCGTTGGCCGAGCGTTTCGACGCAAGTTCGAAGAGCACCGCGAAGCTGACGCCGGATCTCCTGCTCGCTGCAGGTGCGGCCTTCTATGGCCTCTCCAAAGCACAGGCGCAGAGTGGTCGCTGGATGAAGCTCACCGCCGAGTCCGCAGCGACGCTACGGGAGGCTGGGATCACCGCGTCGACGAAGGACGGCCTGTTGGCTGGCGTCGCCCGGGGGCCGGCCGGGTCAATCGTGGGGCACCTGCGGTTCGAGCCGGTCGCCCTCGCCACTCCGGCAGCACCCATGGTGTTGGCGGCCACGGCCACGGCCATGGCGCTCCGTCAGGCTGCCAAGGAGATGACGGACTACCTCGAAGCGATCGACATCAAGGTCGAGCAGCTGCTCGCGGAGACGAAGTATAGGGAAGTGTCCCAGCTGCACGGGATCTCGTTGGCCCTGGACGAGGCCACGAAGATCCACGAACAGCTCGGCACCGTGTCCGCAACGACCTGGTCGAAGATTCAGGGGAACTCCACGGATCTGCACATCGCCCTCTCCTCCGCCATGGAGCACCTGCGCGGCTTCGCCGATGACGCCCGTACGGCCACGTCTTCGAGTGAGTTCTCCTCGGCCACCAGGAAGATCAGGTCGGAGCTGCCGTTCTGGCTCGCTGTCCTGTCCACGGCCATCACCTTGCAGGACCGTCTGGCCGTGCTGGAGATCGCTCGCGTGACGGCAACCGACCCGAGCGAGCTCGACAACCATCGCCGGGCCATCGAACTCTCCCGGGCGGACCGCCTCAACAGCGTGTGGGAAATTGTTCGCTCGCTGGCCGAGGCGTTCCACCGCCCGGACCTGCTTACCGACAGCGAGAAGCTTCGCCACCCCCGGCTCAGCACGCAGATTGACGCGAACGTCAATGCGGTCAACGCCCAATTGGCGACCTTTGCTCACCACGCCCGGCTGGAGAACTTGGCACTGGTCGAGGCCCGGCACAGAGCGTGGAGAGGAGCGGTCGGCGCGGTGCCGAAGGCTGCCCGGGCCAGGGTTAGAGCCGTGGGCGCCCACGTCGGCGCAGCGCGCGACCAGGTGGTCCTCGACATGGCCGCAAGGATCGAGGACAAGCGACGCCAAGAACTGCCCACGGAGCCCGGCTCAGACGTCGCGCCCCGCGACCCAGAATGAGCAGTCGGGGTGGCCGCACGCTCCCCCAATGAGCGCTGAGACCCGGTGGACCAACCACCACTGGCTTTCCTCGCCGGATGTAGGAAAGCTTCCCGTACGTTCGGTGACGTAGCTTCACGGCCAGCGGCATTGAGGTCCGCAACGGTGTCCCGACAAATCCCTTCTGGCCGACAACCACGGCTTGCCCGGCGAGTCAGACAAGGAAGTCCAATGAACCCCCTTGGCCTTGTCGGCAGCAACTCTCCGGCGCCATGGACGTCACATTACCTACGAGTATTAGAGCTGTCTTGCTCAGTTCATAAGCTGATCTTCGCCGTCCTATAGGACGCCTCCACACAGTAATCACTCGCGCTCAATGGACGATCCACCTGCGGATCGAGAAGCTGGACTCTCACCTTGCCACCACGTCATCGCTTGTCCCCTGCTGCCCTGCGTAGCTCCCCATCCTCACGGTTTGAGTCGCTTAGCCGGTTCACCGTCGTGGTGACCACCACGATGGTCCTGCCGCTAGCCATTGCGAGCCCCGCTGCTGCCACCGAGTCGCAGGCGCCGAACCAAAGCATCACCACGTCGACCACCGTGGTGGCTCCACTGCCTGCGACGTTCACTGACAAAGTTGGTACGGCAGAGGACACCTACACCATCCCGACCACTACCGGGGTGGACTATTTGGTGGATGGGATCGTGAAACCCGCTGGCACCTACCCCGGAACTGGCACGGTCTGGATCACCACACGCGCCCAACCTGGCTACGAGATCCCCTACACACTCATTAGCAGCTGGACAAAAACTTTCGACAGCTACGCCCCGACCACTTTGGTCACTCCAATGCCTGCGACGTTCACCGATAAAAGCGGTACGGCAGAGGACACCTACACCATCCCGACCACTACCGGGGTGGACTATTTGGTGGATGGGATCGTGAA
>NZ_JAVFXA010000036.1:0-5765 GCF_040981195.1 Kocuria oxytropis
GGTCTGTTGTTTGAGAACTCAATAGTGTGCCATGTTTGTTGATACCGATTTTTTATTTTCGGTTGATGGGTTGTTGCTGTTCCGCCTCCGTGGGGTGGTGGCAGCCTTTTCGGCCGGGGTTTGATGTTTTCGTTGTTTTTTGACGGAGAGTTTGATCCTGGCTCAGGACGAACGCTGGCGGCGTGCTTAACACATGCAAGTCGAACGATGATGCCCAGCTTGCTGGGTGGATTAGTGGCGAACGGGTGAGTAATACGTGAGTAACCTGCCCTTGACTCTGGGATAAGCCTGGGAAACTGGGTCTAATACTGGATACTACCGTCCATCGCATGGTGGGTGGTGGAAAGGGTTTTACTGGTTTTGGATGGGCTCACGGCCTATCAGCTTGTTGGTGGGGTAATGGCTCACCAAGGCGACGACGGGTAGCCGGCCTGAGAGGGTGACCGGCCACACTGGGACTGAGACACGGCCCAGACTCCTACGGGAGGCAGCAGTGGGGAATATTGCACAATGGGCGGAAGCCTGATGCAGCGACGCCGCGTGAGGGATGACGGCCTTCGGGTTGTAAACCTCTTTCAGTAGGGAAGAAGCGAGAGTGACGGTACCTGCAGAAGAAGCGCCGGCTAACTACGTGCCAGCAGCCGCGGTAATACGTAGGGCGCAAGCGTTGTCCGGAATTATTGGGCGTAAAGAGCTCGTAGGCGGTTTGTCGCGTCTGCTGTGAAAGCCCGGGGCTCAACCCCGGGTCTGCAGTGGGTACGGGCAGACTAGAGTGCAGTAGGGGAGACTGGAATTCCTGGTGTAGCGGTGAAATGCGCAGATATCAGGAGGAACACCGATGGCGAAGGCAGGTCTCTGGGCTGTTACTGACGCTGAGGAGCGAAAGCATGGGGAGCGAACAGGATTAGATACCCTGGTAGTCCATGCCGTAAACGTTGGGCACTAGGTGTGGGGGACATTCCACGTTCTCCGCGCCGTAGCTAACGCATTAAGTGCCCCGCCTGGGGAGTACGGCCGCAAGGCTAAAACTCAAAGGAATTGACGGGGGCCCGCACAAGCGGCGGAGCATGCGGATTAATTCGATGCAACGCGAAGAACCTTACCAAGGCTTGACATTCACCGGATCGTCCCAGAGATGGGGTTTCCCTTCGGGGTCGGTGGACAGGTGGTGCATGGTTGTCGTCAGCTCGTGTCGTGAGATGTTGGGTTAAGTCCCGCAACGAGCGCAACCCTCGTTCTATGTTGCCAGCACGTGATGGTGGGGACTCATAGGAGACTGCCGGGGTCAACTCGGAGGAAGGTGGGGATGACGTCAAATCATCATGCCCCTTATGTCTTGGGCTTCACGCATGCTACAATGGCCGGTACAAAGGGTTGCGATACTGTGAGGTGGAGCTAATCCCAAAAAGCCGGTCTCAGTTCGGATTGAGGTCTGCAACTCGACCTCATGAAGTCGGAGTCGCTAGTAATCGCAGATCAGCAACGCTGCGGTGAATACGTTCCCGGGCCTTGTACACACCGCCCGTCAAGTCACGAAAGTTGGTAACACCCGAAGCCGGTGGCCTAACCCCTTTGTGGGAGGGAGCCGTCGAAGGTGGGACTGGCGATTGGGACTAAGTCGTAACAAGGTAGCCGTACCGGAAGGTGCGGCTGGATCACCTCCTTTCTAAGGAGCCGTTGACCGCCGTGTGGTGGTCGCCCCCGCCTCAGTGCCCGTCCGTGGTGCTGGTGGGGTGAGCTCATGGGTGGAATGTCAACGAGCAAGTGGCCGCACTCCTCCTGTCCTTCCCGGGTTTCCGGGGTGTGGGTGGGGGTTGCCGGCCGGGTCGGGTCCTAGTACCTGCCCCACCGTGAGGAGCCCTGTCGGGTTCGTTCTCGGTGCGGGTGGTGGAAGAGAGCCGGTCCGGTGGTGGGTGTGGTCCGTGGCGCACTATTGGGTCCTGAGACAACAGGCCCCGTGCCCTTTCGGTGGTGACACCGCACGGGGTGGGGGTGTGGTGTCGCAGGTTCCCGGCGTCCTGCCGGTGGTCGGTGTCCTCCGTGTGGGGGTGCTGCCACCAGTGTGCAGGGTGTGCGGGTTGTTGTTTGAGAACTGTATAGTGGACGCGAGCATCTTAAGAACAGGTGCCGCAGCGTGGCCGTGGTTGCCGGGTGATCCTCTTTTCGGAAGGGGTTGTCCGGTGGTGCGGTGGTGTTGTGGTGCCGTGTTCGTGATTGATCGCCGGGACCATCTGCTGCACGGTCTCACCTGCCCCTTGGGGTGGGTGTGGTGTGTGGTGGTGGGTCCGGTGTGTTCTGTGATCATGTGGCAAGTTTTTAAGGGCGCACGGTGGATGCCTTGGCATCAGGAGCCGATGAAGGACGCGGTAATCTGCGATAAGCCTCGGGGAGCTGATAAACGAGCTGTGATCCGAGGGTCTCCGAATGGGGAAACCCCGCCGCGTGTTATGCGTGGTGACCCGCACCTGAATTCATAGGGTGTGTGGAGGGAACGTGGGGAAGTGAAACATCTCAGTACCCACAGGAAGAGAAAACAACAGTGATTCCGTCAGTAGTGGCGAGCGAACGCGGAAGAGGCCAAACCGATGGTGTGTGATACCCGGCAGGGGTTGCATCATCGGGGTCGTGGGGCACGTCGTCCCTGGGTCTGCCGGCCCGGGCGCGTGAGTGCAGGGCGATAGTCGAACCGGTGTGAGTGCCGGGCCGTAGAGGGTGGGAGTCCCGTAGACGAAATCGTTGCTGCCGCGTGGAGCGTGTACCCAAGTAGCACGGGGCCCGAGAAATCCCGTGTGAATCTGCCAGGACCACCTGGTAAGCCTAAATACTACCTGATGACCGATAGCGGACCAGTACCGTGAGGGAAAGGTGAAAAGTACCCCGGGAGGGGAGTGAAATAGTACCTGAAACCGTGTGCCTACAAACCGTCGGAGCCTGTGAGGGTGACGGCGTGCCTTTTGAAGAATGAGCCTGCGAGTTAGTGTTACGTCGCGAGGTTAACCCGTGAGGGGTATCCGTAGCGAAAGCGAGTCTGAACAGGGCGAGTGAGTGGCGTGATCTAGACCCGAAGCGAAGTGATCTACCCATGGCCAGGTTGAAGCGCGTGTAAGAGCGCGTGGAGGACCGAACCCACTTCAGTTGAAAATGGAGGGGATGAGCTGTGGGTAGGGGTGAAAGGCCAATCAAACTTCGTGATAGCTGGTTCTCCCCGAAATGCATTTAGGTGCAGCGTTACGTGTTTCTTGCCGGAGGTAGAGCTACTGGATGGCCGATGGGCCCTACAAGGTTACTGACGTCAGCCAAACTCCGAATGCCGGTAAGTGAGAGCGTAGCAGTGAGACTGTGGGGGATAAGCTTCATAGTCGAGAGGGAAACAGCCCAGACCACCAACTAAGGCCCCTAAGCGTGTGCTAAGTGGGAAAGGATGTGGAGTTGCTCAGACAACCAGGAGGTTGGCTTAGAAGCAGCCATCCTTGAAAGAGTGCGTAATAGCTCACTGGTCAAGTGATTCCGCGCCGACAATGTAGCGGGGCTCAAGTACACCGCCGAAGTTGTGGCATTGCACCAATGATACCCAACCAGGACTCGATCCTGGTTCAGGTGGTGCGATGGGTAGGGGAGCGTCGTGTGGGCAGTGAAGCTGCGGGGTGACCCAGTGGTGGAGCCCACACGAGTGAGAATGCAGGCATGAGTAGCGAATGACGGGTGAGAAACCCGTCCGCCGGATGATCAAGGGTTCCAGGGTCAAGCTAATCTGCCCTGGGTCAGTCGGGACCTAAGGCGAGGCCGACAGGCGTAGTCGATGGACAACGGGTTGATATTCCCGTACCGGCGAAGAACCGCCCCTATCGAACCGGGGACACTAACCACCCGAACCGCACGTGAGGCCGGCCTTTGGCCGGTGGATCGTGGCGGGGAGCGTGGGACCTGAACCGGGGAGGTAAGCGTATTAACAGGTGTGACGCAGGAAGGTAGCCGAGCCGGGCGATGGTAGACCCGGTCTAAGCGTGTAGGGCGATCCGTTGGCAAATCCGCGGATCATGTGCCTGAGACGTGACGGGACCCCCATCCGTGGGGGGATTCGGTGATCCTATGCTGCCGAGAAAAGCATCGACGCGAGGTTCCAGCCGCCCGTACCCCAAACCGACACAGGTGATCAGGTAGAGAATACTAAGGCGATCGAGAGAATCATGGTTAAGGAACTCGGCAAAATGCCCCCGTAACTTCGGGAGAAGGGGGGCCCCGACCGTGGACCGGACATGCTCCGGCGAGCGGGTAAGGGCCGCAGAGACCAGGGGGAAGCGACTGTTTATCAAAAACACAGGTCCGTGCGAAGTCGCAAGACGATGTATACGGACTGACTCCTGCCCGGTGCTGGAAGGTTAAGAGGACCTGTTAGCCTCACGGCGAAGCGGAGAATTTAAGCCCCAGTAAACGGCGGTGGTAACTATAACCATCCTAAGGTAGCGAAATTCCTTGTCGGGTAAGTTCCGACCTGCACGAATGGAGTAACGACTTCCCCGCTGTCTCAACCATGAACTCGGCGAAATTGCAGTACGAGTAAAGATGCTCGTTACGCGCAGCAGGACGGAAAGACCCCGAGACCTTTACTATAGTTTGGTATTGGTGTTCGGTGTGGCTTGTGTAGGATAGGTGGGAGACGGTGAAGCGGGCACGCCAGTGCACGTGGAGTCAACGTTGAAATACCACTCTGGTCACTCTGGACATCTAACTTCGGCCCGTGATCCGGGTCAGGGACAGTGCCTGATGGGTAGTTTAACTGGGGCGGTTGCCTCCTAAAGAGTAACGGAGGCGCCCAAAGGTTCCCTCAGCCTGGTTGGCAATCAGGTGTCGAGTGTAAGTGCACAAGGGAGCTTGACTGTGAGAGCGACAGCTCGAGCAGGGACGAAAGTCGGGACTAGTGATCCGGCGGTACATTGTGGAATGGCCGTCGCTCAACGGATAAAAGGTACCTCGGGGATAACAGGCTGATCTTGCCCAAGAGTCCATATCGACGGCATGGTTTGGCACCTCGATGTCGGCTCGTCGCATCCTGGGGCTGGAGTTGGTCCCAAGGGTTGGGCTGTTCGCCCATTAAAGCGGTACGCGAGCTGGGTTCAGAACGTCGTGAGACAGTTCGGTCCCTATCCGCTGCGCGCGCAGGAAATTTGAGAAGACCTGTCCTTAGTACGAGAGGACCGGGACGGACGAACCTCTGGTATGGCAGTTGTACCGCCAGGTGCACCGCTGCTTCGCTACGTTCGGAAGAGATAACCGCTGAAAGCATCTAAGCGGGAAGCTCGCTTCGAGATGAGATTTCCACGCACCTTGTGTGTGAGAGGCCCCCAGCTAGACCACTGGGTTGATAGGCCGGAGGTGGAAGCACGAACCAACGACGTGTGCAGCCGACCGGTACTAATACGCCGACAACTTACACCACACCCCCACCCCCAACACCCGTGTTGGGACCACGGTGGGGGCACGCAGAACACCGCGTCCACTATACGGCTCCCAACCAACAACCCACCCCACCAGGGGCGGGCACGAGTTGGCAGCACAATCGAATACCGCCCCACCCACAGGGGCGGACACCACAGTGACTTACCCACCCCCACCCACCACGGGCGGGGGGCGGGAACCAGAGTTACGGCGGTCATAGCGTGGGGGAAACGCCCGGTCCCATCCCGAACCCGGAAGCTAAGACCCACAGCGCCGATGGTACTGCACCCGGAAGGGTGTGGGAGAGTAGGACACCGCCGGACCACACC
>NZ_JAVFXA010000037.1:0-5099 GCF_040981195.1 Kocuria oxytropis
GCCTGGGCGTAGAACCGGTCGGCCTCCTCCGAGCCCACCGGCAGGTAGGACACCAGCACGTCGACCTGCGCCTCCCGCAGCGCCTGCGCGACGTCCACCGGCGGCTGGGACGACTCCTCGACGGCCTGCCGGTAGTAGGAGCCCAGCCCGTCCAGGGTGGGCCCGCGCTGCACGGTGACCCCGGTGCGCGGGACGGAGGCGAAGACCATGGTGTTGTTCTGCGAGGCGCCGATCGCCTCGCACAGATCCACACCGACCTTGGCGGCGTCGACGTCGAAGGCGGCCACGAACTCGATGTCGGACACGTGGTAGTCGCCGAAGACCACGTGCATCAGCCCCGGCACGGTGCCGGCCGGGTCGGCCTCGGCGTAGAAGTGCACGCCCTGGATCAGCGACGAGGCGCAGTTGCCGACACCGGCGACGGCCACACGAATGGGATGGGACACGGGACTCCTTCGATGGGGGACGGGCCGCAGCCACGGTGCGTCGGCGCCGCGCGCCTCGTGGGTGGTCAGGGGCGGGGGCACGGTGGCGCACCCGGGCCGCCGGGGCGTCCGCGATCCGTCCGTGCCCGCGGACGATCCACTCCTGCGGGCGGGCTTCTCGGCACGGAGCGTGCGGGTGGTCCCACTCCGACCGTGGGCGACAGCCCGCCCGTCCCGTCAGGGCCGGTTCTATTGGTGCAACATGCATCGCTGTGCGCAACACGTGCTGTGGGATGAGTCTCTGGGGGATCGGTGCTCCTGTCAAGGGAGGCGGCAGGAACGGCGTCCTGTCGCGCGGACGCCTCCGGCACTGTGCTGCCTCCGGACGGACGGGACGTGCGGGCGCCGTGGGGCCGGCGGCTCGGGGTCACCGGCGACGACCGGCCGGCTCGTGGCCGAGCTCCTCCAGCTCCATGCGGTCGAGGACGGTGGCGGAGATCTCCTCGACGGACATGGAGGCCGAGTCGAGGTGGGGGACGCCGTTGAGGGCGTACATCTCCTCGGCGTTGCGCAGCTCCCAGCTGCACTGGGCCAGGGAGGAGTAGGTGGCCCCGGGGCGTCGCTCCTGGCGGATCTGGCTGAGCCGGAGGGGTTGTGAGGTGAGCCCGAAGCACTTGGCGCGGTGCGGGGCGACGGGCGCCGGCAGGGCCCGGCGCTCGAAGTCCTCGTCGACCAGCGGGAAGTTGGCCACGCGGACGCCGTGCTGAAGAGCCAGGTACATGCTGGTGGGGGTCTTGCCGCAGCGGGAGGGGGCGATGAGGATCAGCTGCGCCTGCTCGAGGGCGCGCACGGACTGGCCGTCGTCGTGCTCCATGGCGTACTCGACCGCCGCCATCCGCGACCGGTAGCGGATGGCGTCGACGAGGCCGTGGGCCCGGCCGGGCTGCCGGTTGGCCGTGGCGTGCAGCGCACTCTCGAGCTGGGGGAGGTGGGTGCCGAAGAGGTCCACGAAGAAGCCCTGGCTGGTGGCGAGGATCCCGCGGATGTCCGGGTCGACCACGGTGGAGAACACGACCGGCATCCTCCCCGTGGCGGCCACGGCGTCGATCCGGGCCGCCACCTGCCGGGCCCGCTCCCCGGTGATGATGAAGGGCACGGTGTGACGCTCGAAGCGCTGGTGCGGGAACTGGGTGATCAGGGTGTTGCCCAGGGTCTCGGCGGTGATCCCCGTGCTGTCCGACAGGAAGAACGCCACCGGGCAGGTATCGGTCACTGGCTGGTGCACCTCTCTCGTGATGTGGCCGGCACGCGGTGCACGTCCGGCACGCGGGACGCGCGGACCCTCACACGCTGGGCTGGGCCGGGGTCCGGGCCAGGGCCAGCCAGGTGTCCACGACGGCGTCGGGGTTCAGCGACACGGAGTCGATGCCCTGCTCCAGCAACCAGGCGGCCAGGTCGGGGTGGTCGCTGGGGCCCTGGCCGCAGATCCCGACGTACTTGCCGCGGTTCTTGCAGGCGCTGATCGCCAGTGCCAGCAGCTTCTTCACGGCCGGGTTGCGCTCGTCGAAGGAGCCGGCCACGAGGGCGGAGTCTCGGTCCAGGCCCAGGGTGAGCTGGGTGAGGTCGTTGGAGCCGATGGAGAACCCGTCGAAGTGGTCCAGGAACTCATCGGCCAGCAGCGCGTTGGCGGGCAGCTCGCACATCATCACGATCTCCAGGCCCTCGACCCCGCGTTCCAGGCCGTTGGCGGCCAGCAGCTCGATCACGCCCCTCGCCTCGGTGAGGGTGCGCACGAACGGGACCATGAGCTTGATGTTGCTCAGGCCCATGGTGGTGCGGGCGTAGCGGATCGCCTCGCACTCCAGCTCGAAGGCCGCCCGGAACTCCTCCGAGAGGTACCGGGAGGCGCCGCGGAACCCGATCATGGGGTTCTCCTCCTCGGGCTCGAACTGCGGGCCGCCGAGCAGGTTGGCGTACTCGTTGGACTTGAAGTCCGAGAGTCGGATGATCACCGGCTCAGGGGCGAAGGCCGCGGCGATCGTGGCGATGCCCTCGGCCAGGCGCTTGACGTAGAAGTCGCGCGGTCCGTCGTAGGCGGCGATCCGCTCCCGGATCCGGTCGGCCACGCCGGGGTCCAGGTCCGGGGTGCCGTGCTCGAGGGCCAGCAGGGCCAGGGGGTGGACGCCGATCTGGCGGTTGATGATGAACTCCAGCCGGGCCAGGCCCACGCCGTGGTGCGGCAGGGCGGCGAAGGCGAACGCCTGCTCGGGGGTGCCCACGTTCATCATCACCTTCAGCGGCGCCTCGGGCATGGAGCCCAGGGCCGTCTCCTCCACGGTGTAGTCCAGCAGCCCGTCGTAGACCAGGCCTGCCTCGCCCGCGGCGCAGGAGACCGTCACCGGGTCGCCCTCGGCCAGGACCTCGGTGGCGTTCCCGGCCCCGACCACCGCGGGGATGCCCAGCTCCCGGGCGATGATCGCCGCGTGGCAGGTGCGCCCGCCGCGGTCGGTGACGATCGCGGCGGCCTTCTTCATGATCGGCTCCCAGTCCGGGTCGGTCATCGAGGCGACCAGGACGTCGCCGTCCTGGAAGGAGGCCATCTGGCCGATCGAGGACAGCACCCGGACCTGCCCGGCGCCGATGCGCTGACCGATCGCCCGGCCCTCGGCCAGCACCCGGGCGGTCTCGTGCAGCCGGTAGCGGGCGACCGTCCCGCCCGCCCGGCGCGAGACCACGGTCTCGGGGCGGGCCTGCAGGACGTACAGGCGCCCGTCGGTGCCGTCCAGGCCCCACTCGATGTCCATCGGGCGGCCGTAGTGGGCCTCGATCGCCACGCCGTAGCGGGCCAGCTGCTCCACCTGCGCGTCGGTGAGACTGAACCGGGCCCGCTGCTCCGGGGCCACGGGGGCGAAGCCCACGGTCTCCCCGAGTTCACGCGAGTCCGTGTAGGTCATCTGCAGGGCCTTGGCCCCGAGCCCGCGCTTGAGCACGGCCGGCCGTCCGGCAGCCAGGGCCGGTTTGTGGACGTAGAACTCGTCCGGGTTCACCGCCCCCTGCACCACGGCCTCCCCGAGCCCGTAGGAGGAGGTGATGAACACCGCGTCGGTGAACCCGGACTCGGTGTCCATGGTGAACATCACCCCCGAGGCGCCGACGTCGGAGCGCACCATCTTCTGCACCCCCACCGACAGCGCGACCTCGGCATGGGCGAAGCCGTGGTGGACCCGGTAGGCGATCGCCCGGTCGTTGTACAGGGAGGCGAACACGTCCTTGACCGCGGCCAGCACGTTCTCCACCCCCCGGACGTTGAGGTACGTCTCCTGCTGCCCGGCGAACGAGGCGTCCGGGAGGTCCTCGGCGGTCGCGCTCGAGCGCACCGCCCAGGACACCTCCACCCCCGCCGGCTGGGTGCCGGCCAGCTCCTGGTAGGCCGTGCGGATCGCCTTCTCCAGCGCGGCCGGCAACGGTGCGGCCCGGACCAGCGACCGGATCCGCGCACCCGCAGCGGCCAGGGCGCCCACATCGGCGGTGTCCAGCCCCGCCAGGGCCTCCTCGATCCGCGCCTGGAGACCCGAGGCCGCCAGGAACTCCCGGAACGCCGTGGCCGTGGTGGCGAACCCGCCCGGCACCTGCACCCCGGCGCTGCTGAGATTGCCGATCAGCTCCCCCAGGGAGGCGTTCTTGCCCCCTACCTCCTCCAGGTCGGACAGGTCGATCTCGGTGAACGGAAGAACGTGGACCATCTGCATCGTGCTCCTAGCGGTGCGTTCGAGCGGTTGTCGGGCGTGTCGTGCGGGGCGGTGGGTCGTGGCCGGACCGCCGGCGGGCCCGCCGGTCCGGGTGGCCCCTGCGGCGTGGCAGGACACGGGCCGCGCACGGCACGTCCCTGCGGCGCGCGAAGCAGCCGACCACTCTGTCGCCAATAGATATATCACTCATATACATGGGCGGGAAGAGCGTTCCGCCCTCCATGGCGGTCGGTGTCCCTGTCCGCCTCTCCGGGTGGACGTCCAGGGGCGAGTCGCTGTGTTGCGATGATTGCAACTCTTGTGCATATCAACGGGGCAACCGCCCGTCTCAATCCGACGGTATGTCAATTGTGTCCTGCGCAACCCTTGACCGTGGCCCAGATCACTTCCTAGAGTGAAGCAACTTGGTTGTGATGAATGCAACAACACACCAGGAACGGCCGGAAACACCAGCGTTCGGCCACCGGAACTCCTGACGCTCCCGCCGCCGATGGGCGAGGTCGCCGATCCTGCGGCGGGACGCCTCCCAGGACCCACCCGGGCGCTCCGTCCGAGCCCCGCTCCACGAAAGGACCACCATGACCACCTCGCCCCTCACCGTCCCCCACGCCACCTCCGTGACCGAGCTGGAGCGGCTGAAGACCCTGCACAACGGGCAGAAGGAGCAGCTGACCTTCTCCGACGCCGAGTTCGAGCGCCGCCTGTCCGGGCTGCGGAAGATCATGGCCGCCAAGGACCTCGACGCCGTGATCCTCACCAGCTACCACGGCATCAAGTACTACTCGGACTTCCTCTACACCACGTTCGGGCGCAACTACGCCCTCGTCGTCACCGCCGACGACTCCGTCACGGTCACCGCGAACATCGACGCCGGCATGCCGTGGCGCACCAGCTACGGCGACAACATCGTCTACACCGACTGGCG
>NZ_JAVFXA010000038.1:0-3994 GCF_040981195.1 Kocuria oxytropis
GCCCAAAACCAGAAACCGCCGGATTTACTGTGATCAGCTCACCGGAAAATCAACGTCGGCGCATCCAGGCTCAGCGGTGACCTGTCCGTGCCACACCCGGGTCCGACGCCGCGGCGATGACCGCAGCTCGCGCGCATGGGCAAGTGCCGGCAGTCCGACACGCACGGCACGGGCAGGGTGCAAAGCTCGCAGCCGTTCCTCGTGATGGACGTCGCCGGCTTCGGGGCATTCCTCGGGCTGTTCATCTGGTTGCTCATGGTCGCCCTCACCTTGTCGCTGCTCTATTGGGTGGTGCGCAAGGGCGTCACCGCCGGCATCAAGGACTACGCGCACCAGCACGGCGACCGCACCGGCAACTGGCAGCCATAGCCCCCCAGTACCATCCCGCTCGGAGACCAGCACCCCATCCTCGATGCGCCAAGGAGCCCCCGCCGTGCAGCGACCCGCCCGTGTCCTCAGCCTCGCCGTTGCCGCTCTCACCTCCCTGGCCCTCACCGGGTGCGAGGACAACCTGCTGCTCCAAGACAGACCAGAACCCCTGTCTCAGGTCACGCCCACCGCGATCACCCCCGACCCGGGGTGCACCATCTCCGAAGGCGCCAAGGACCCAGGGCAGACCGAGGACCTCACCACAGCCCCCGAGACCTTGAAGCTGAGCTGCGACGACCGGGCCCTGATCCTCGCCGGTGACTACACCAACAAGACCGCCAACAACTTCTTCCCGGACCACACCGCCATCAAAGCGGCCATCGTCGTCGACGGCGAAGCCCGCATCTGGCACCTCCTCGGCCCCCAGGGCGAGGACGAGGGATGCCTAACCATTCAGCGCCTCGACGAGACCAGCGCCCCCCGCGACGAGTGCGACGCCGAGCGGCTCAACCAGTGGCAGGACAGCGACCCCGCCGCAGAAACCCGCGACACCCCCGCAGCCCAGATCCCCTAGAACCTGCCCCACGGAATAACAGCTGCCCCAAAAGGAACCCCAACTGCAACGGGGTTCATCGGCGGTTTCTCGATCGGTCCGCTGGGGCTGGTCGAGTGCCGCGGTCAGGAGGTGAACTGCGGCCACACCTGGTGGATGGCGGCGATGATCTTCTCGTTGGTGGCCTGCAGTGCCGCCAGGTCGGTCTCCTCCTCCGGGCTTCCCCGATACCCGTCCAGATCCACTGCCACACCCTGTTTCCATACGGCGGTGATGTCCTGGGTGGCGGTGATGTCCTCATCCGGGCGCCCGGCCACGAGGACGAGATCGGCCCGTGCCCCCGGGCGGATCACCCCGCGGTCCTGAAGACCGAAGGCGGCCGCCGGGCCGGAGGTCGCCGCGGCCAGTGCGTCCAGCGGGCTCAGCCCGGCGGCCACGAGGTGCTGGAGTTCCCGGTGCAGGCTCGCCCCGTGGACCAGACCCGGATTGGGGGCATCGGTGCCGGCCAGGATCGGCACCCCCCGGGCGTGCAGGGCCCCCACGTTGCGCCTGGCGGCGGCGAAGTCGGGCGCCCCTGGGGGCATCCACCGCTTCCCCTGGCGCTGGAGCATCCCGGTCCATCCCGGTCCCAGGCGCGAGGCCAGGCGCGACTGACCCAGTAGCGGCATGGTGCCGTCCGGGCCCGGGAAGCCGTCGGCGATGCCGAGCGTGGCGATCACCGGTATCCGGGATGCGGCCAAGACCTCCAGCTGGGCCTCGCTCAACGGCTCGAACGGCACGTGGGCGAGGACGTCGACGCCCTGGGCCACGACGTCGACGGCAGCCGCGGCACTGGTGACGTGGGCGACCACCAGCATCCCGCCCGTGTGGGCGGCCCGGACCAGGGCGGCCACCGTGGGCAGATCCAAGGAGGGCATGCGCATCGGGGCGGTCGAGCCGTCGTCGTAGAAGACCTTCAGATGGGTCGCCCCCTCTCCCCTGCGGTCGGCGACGAAGGCCGCGGCGTCTGAGGGCCCGGTGACGTAGGGAAAGGGTGCGTAGGCCATCGTGGGATGCCCACCTGGGGCGGTCGCCCCGATGCTCGAGGTCCTGATCTGCGCCACCCCCGGTCGGTGGTTGCGGGCCAGGACCGGGGTGATCACCTCAGGTTTGCTGAACTGGTCGATCCCGGTGGTCACCCCGAACGTCACCGCCTGGTGGGCGGTCCCGGGCAGCAGGTGCAGGTGCGCATCGATGAGCCCGGGCAGCAGGGTGGCCCCACCTGCCTCCACCACGGTGTCCCCGGCGGCCACCAGTTCGGGCCCTCCCACAGCTTCGATGCGCCCGTCCACCACGCGCACCGTGTCATGGGCGCTCATAGTGGTGCCGTCGAAAATCCTCGCGTTATTGATCGTCAGTGCCATGGCTTTCACGGTAGAAGTTGACGCTACGAGAAGGTCAAGGCGATACGGTGGAGCGTGCGCTACTCCATCAGCCAGCTCGCCACCATGGCCGGGATCAGCGCCCGGACCCTGCGCCACTACGACGCCATCGGGCTCCTGGCACCGGCTGAGATCGGGGCCAATGGCTACCGTTGGTACGGCCGGGAGCAACTGCTGCGTCTGCAGCGCATTCTGTTGCTGCGCGAAGTGGGTGTGCCCCTGGGCGAGATCGGGCAGGTGATCGACGGGCAGGTCAACGAGATCACCGCCCTGCGCGCCCAGCGCGAACAGATCCTCGCCGAACAACACCGTCTGGGCACCGTGATCGAAACCATCGAGGCCACGATCACCGATCTCACCGGCGCCCACGCCATGGAACCTGCGGACTTCTTCCGCGGCCTCCACCACGACCGCACTCGGCTGAAGGACCGGCTCAGGGCCGCCCACGGCCCAGCAGTCGAGCACACCTTCGCCGCCGTCGAGACCGCCACCGACGGCTGGGAAATGACCGACTACGAACAAGCAGCCGCCGATAGCCGAGCCTTGCTCCACCGCATGGCCGGACTCATGCGACACCAGGTGCCGTCTGATGGCCAGGACGCCCAACAGCTCGTCGAGGAACACCACGAAGCCATCGCCCAGTTCTGGAAACCGGATGCCGAGGCATACCGCGCCCTGGCCGATCACTACCTCAACGACGACCAACAACGGACCTGGATCGCCGACGTCGACCCAGCCCTACCCGGCTGGCTGGCGACAGCAATGAAGTACTACGCCACCCACCACCTGCACGGCGCAACCACGCCTTGACCTCTAGTAGAACCGGTCACGGAGTGTCCCGCGTCAAGTAAGTGGCAGGATTTCTTCTCGATCGAAGGTGGGGATGGTCGGGTCGGCCAGGCCGGCGTGGACCTCGGCGGGCCGGTTCCAGGCGATGGCCTCGTGCGGGCGGACGTGGTTGTAGTCGGCGCGGTAGGCGTCCACGTGCTCGACCAGGGACAGGCCGTGGTCGATCTCCTCGAGGAAGAGCCATTCGTACTTCAGGGTGCCGAACCCGCGTTCGCGTGACCCGTTCTGCCCCGGGGTCCTGGCCTTCGTGCGCACGTGGTGCAGCTCGGGGTGCGCGGCGATGAACGCCTCGAAGGTGAAGGACCGGAACGGGCCTCCGTTGTCCGTCACGATCGTCACCACCGGTAGGACCTCCCCAGTCTCGGGATCGACCCGCGCGTGGTCGGTCAGGGGTGCTCCGAGCAACTGCTCGGACTCGGCCAAGGCCTTCTCGATCGCCGCGATCGCATCGTGCATGTTCGCCGTGGAGGACACATGGGCGTCGAACTCGTACTTGGAGAAGTAGTCCCGGCACGCCGCGATCCGCCAGGTCCCTCCCGTGGTGGTCTCGAACTCGGAGAAGTCCAGCTGCCAGACCTGGTTCGGGGCCGTGGGCTCGGCGGCGAACGCCGCCCGGCGCCGCTGGGCGAGCTTGCGTCGCTCCCGCTGGTACTCGGCCGGCAGGAGCAGCCCCTCCTCGCGCAGCAGGCGCAGCACGGTGGCCTGGGAGACCCGGTGCCCGTCGTGGCGGACCATCGCCCAGACCTTGCGGTGGCCCCAGGCTGGGTGGGCCAGCGCGTGCGCCACGACGGCCTCGCGAACG
>NZ_JAVFXA010000039.1:0-3952 GCF_040981195.1 Kocuria oxytropis
CTCGGGACGTCGGCGAGGATCCGCCTGGAGGAGGCCTACGGCGCCCAGGACTCCACCTTCGCCGCCGGCCTGCCGCTGGGTGTGGTCATCCCCGACCACCTGGCCCTGCCCTCGACCGTGAGGAACGCCCTGTAGATGGCCACCACGAAACGCAACCAGATCATCCTCCCGGAGAGCCGGGGCAACACCTCGACCACCGTCCTGGACCGGGCCTTCGCCCGCACGAAGCTGGGCAAGGTGTTCGCCAGACCGAAGCGCACCGGCAGCACCTCGGTGACGGCCTCCTCCACCCGTCGCCCGGGCCCGCGGGGCCACAAGGGCCGGGGACTGGGCGAGGCGCAGCTGCTGCACCCGATCCGCGAGATGCGCGGCACCAACTACCAGGTCTGCGGGCTCTTCCCCTTCCCCATGGGCGGGGGCTCCCCGCTGGAAGGCGTGCCGCTGGGGCGCAACCTGCTCTCCGGGGAGCCGGTGTGCTGTGACCCGATCTCCTGGTTCCAGAAGCTGCGGGTGATCGCCAACCCCTCAGCCTTCATCATGGCCAACCCGGGCCTGGGCAAGTCCTCCCTGCTGCGCCGGATGGCCATCGGGCTGGCCGCCTTCGGGGTGTGGCCGATGGTGCTCGGCGACATCAAAGGCGAACACGTCGCCATGATCGAAGCCCTCGGCGGGGCCGTGCTGCCGCTGGGCCGCGGGGTCGGCCACATCAACCCGCTCGATGACGCCGGCGCGGTCGCCGCGGCCAAGCTGCTCTCTCCGGCCAAGGCGGAGGAGCTGCTGGCCGATCTGCACACCCGGCGCTTCGACCTGATCCGGTCGTTGATCGCGATCCTGCGCAAGAAGCCGCTGGACGAGCGTGAGGACCAGATCCTGGATCGGTGCCTCACCGTCCTGGAGGCCCGCCACACCGTTTCTGGCACGGTCCCGGTCATGGCGGACCTGCGCCAGGTACTCAAAGACAAGCCGGCCGAGGTGCGCGAGGTCTCCCTGGACCGCGGCAACGATGCCCGCTATGACGAGATCACCGAGGGTCTGGAGTCCTCGCTGAACTCCTTGTGCGGGACCGGGGCCTTCGGGCAGATGTTCGCCCGCCCCTCCACCAACAAGATCGACGCCTCCCGGCCGATGGTCTTCGACCTCTCGCGCATCTCCCAGTCCGAGTCCGACCTGCGGGCGGCCACCCTGTTGGCGTGCTGGTCGATCGGCACCGGAACGGTGCGGACCTCCAACATGCTCGCCGATGACGGAGTGATCGAACGCCAGCGGTTCCTGCTCATCCTCGATGAGCTGTGGAACACCCTGGCGGCCGGACCCGGCATCGTCGATCAGGTCAACGCGCTGACCCGCCTGAACCGGGAAATGGGAGTCGGGCAGATCATGGCCTCCCACACCCCCTCCGACCTCATGGCCGTGCGCGGCGAGGAAGACCGCGCCAAGGCCAAGGGCATCATGGACCGCTGCGGGATCAAGATCCTCGGCGGACTGGCCAAATCCGAGATGCCGCTGCTGACCGAGTCCGTGCCGCTGTCGATGCGCGAACAGGAACAGCTCGCCGCCTGGCAGGACCCGCCCGCCTGGAACCGCCGCGGGGACGAGGAGATCCAGTACACCAACGACGACGTGTACACCCCCACCGACGCATCGGCCATCAGCGAGGCCGAGCTGCGGGCCTGGCTGGAAGACCCCGAGAACCGGGAATGGTACTTCGACGACCGCACCACCTCCCCGCCGCCGGGCCAGGGGAAGTTCTTCATCAAGGTCGGTGCCCGGGCCGGGATCCCGTTCTCCATGGAGTTCACCCCCACCGAGCGCCGGTCCCAGGTCCACGACACCGAGAAGAAGTGGCACGAGGCCAAGTTCCGTGCCGCGCAGGAGAGGGGCGAACGATGAGCTCCCTGGACCGCAAGTACACCGCCGGCGGCGGAGAGGTCGCCCTGCTGCTCACCCTGCTCTCTGCGCTGGTCGGTATCCCCGCGATCCTCTACGTGGTGAACACCGCCGGACATGCCCTCACCCCGCGCACCGACCCGCTGCCCACCGGGTACTGGGAACGGTCCCTGGGTGTGGTCACCGGAGACCTGCCGTGGCGCACCACCGAGATCGTCCTGGCCGCCACCCTCGGGTTGGTGGCGGCGGCACTGTTCGTGCTGTGGGGCATCACACGCCATCAGAAGGCGAAGAAGGTCGTCAAGCACGACCGTGCCGCCCCGCGCATGGCCACCGTGCGCGACGTCGCTCCCTTCACCGAGAAGCAGGCGAAGGCCAAAGCGGATCGCTTCGGCGTCGACACCCCCGGGGTGATGCTCGGCAAGATGGTCCGCGGCGGCCATACGTTGTACGCCTCCTGGGAGGACACCCTCCTGCACATCTGGGGCACCCGTACCGGCAAGACCACCTCCCAGGCCGCCCCGTCCATCATCGAGGCCCCGGGCCCGGTGATCGCCACCTCCAACAAACGTGACCTCTCCGACCTGACCCGCGACCTCCGCGCCGCTGACGGCGACGTCTGGGTCTTCGACCCGCAAGGAGTTGCTGGGGAGAAACCCACCTGGTGGTGGAACCCGTTGACCTACGTCACCGACAGTGAACGCGCCGCGGAGATGGCGAACAACTTCGCCGCTGGCTCCCGAGACGTCGGCGCCAAGGGCGATGGTCACTTCGACTCCGCCGGCAAGGACCTCCTGGCCGGACTGCTGCTCGCGGCCGCCGTGGGCGGGGAGCCCATCGAGCGGGTGCACTACTGGCTGACCCGATCCACCGATGAGACCCCCGCACTACTGCTCGATGAGCACGGGTGGACCAAAGAAGCCGACTCGGTGGCCAGCACGATCCAGCAACCGGAGAAGTACCGCGGCAGCGTCTACTCCACCGCCCTGCAGATGGCCGCGTGCCTGAAGAACGAGAAGATCGCCGCCTGGGTCAACCCCACTGGCCCCGACGACGATCGCCCGCAGTTCGATCCCCAGACGTTCGTGCGCGGCAAGCACACCCTCTACGCCCTGTCCAAGGAAGGCGCCGGCACCGCCGGTCCCCTGGTGACCGCCCTGACCGTGGCCACCGTGACGGCGGCCGAGGAGCACGCCGTCACCCAGGCCGGGGGCCGGCTGGCCACTCCCATGCTCTGCGTGCTGGACGAGGCCGCCAACGTCTGCCGCTGGATGAACCTGCCCAACCTCTACAGCCACTACGGGTCCCGCGGCATCGTGGTCTCCACGTTCTTGCAGTCCTGGTCCCAAGGCGTGGACGTGTGGGGCGAGTCCGGGATGAAGAAGCTGTTTTCCACCGCCAACGTCGTCACCTACGGCGGCAACGTCAAAGAGGAGGGCTACTTAAAGATGCTCTCGGAGCTGATCGGCAAGTACACCTACACCTCCGTCTCCTCCTCGAGGCAGAAGGACAGCGGGTCCACCTCCCGCCAGGACGCCACCGACGACATCATGTCGGTAGCTGACCTGTCCGCCCTGCCCAAGGGCCGGGCCGTGATGTTCGGCTCCGGGGCGAGGGCCGTGCTGCTGCGCACCATCCCAATTGACCACCGCCCCTACGCGGAAGCATCAAGGGCCTCCGAAGAGGCCCACAACCGCCCCACAGTGGACACCGTCGATCACGAGCCCACAGCGCCGGCCGCCGAGCCAGTGGTGCCTGAGCCTGCCGGGAACCGGTGGGCGGCCCTGGTGAAGGAGTAGGCCATGGACTGGGAAGAAAAATCGTCCAGTGAGGGCAACGAGGACGTGGAAGAGCAGCCTCCTGCGGAGCTGGTCTACGCGAACGTGGTGGAGTTCGTCACCGAGATGTTGGCGCCGATGTACCGGCGTCAGCTGGACCCAGCTGGTCGCTCGAACACGTTCACCTGGTGTGCCCAGTGGTGGCGGCATGATGAAGCGGTGAGCCGTCTGACGGGGCTGTGGAGGGCGTGGGAAAACCTGCGCCTAGATCCCACTACCGGGCTGGC
>NZ_JAVFXA010000003.1:0-293495 GCF_040981195.1 Kocuria oxytropis
GCGCCCTGCTCGCCGCCGGCGGCCACCGGCCGTGGCGGAAGACGCCTACCCATGCTCATCTGTGAAGGGCCCCTATACGCCACAGGCCCCCACCAGCACGGTGGGGGCCTGTGCGCGTTCCGGGGCCGGCGTGTTCCGCCGGCCGGGGATCAGCCGACGATCTTGCCGGGATTGAGGTGGCCGCCCGGGTCCGCCGCGCTGAAGAGGCCGTGCAGGAGCCGGACCCCCTCCGGGGAGACGTCCTGCTCCATCCACGGACTGTGCTCGAGCCCCACGCCGTGATGGTGGGACAGCGTCCCACCGGCGTCGATGAAGGCCTGCTGGACCGCGCCCTTGATGACCGCGTACTCGCCGTGCGGGTCCGCGCCGATCTCGTAGCCGAAGGTGAAGTAGAGGCACGCACCGGCGTGGTACGAGTGCGACATGTGGGACATGATCCAGCCCGTCTTGCCCTGCGACGCGAAGGCCCGCTCCGCGGCCTCGTAGACCGCCTGGTGCACGGTGGTGAGCTTCGACCACGGGGCGGCGGTCTCGGAGACGTCCCCGATGGTGTTCTGCTCGAGCAGGAAGTCGCGCAGGTACGGGGTGTCGAACTTCTTCTGGTCGTAGAGCGCGCCGGGACCGGCGCCAAGCACCAGGGCGCCCTGTCCCTTGACGATGCCGGCCACCGCCTTCTTCCGGCGCTCGACCTCGGCCTTGCTGCCCTCGAAGCACACGTAGCCGATGCACATGGCGTCGGTGTCCCACCCGCGGCGCCGCATGAGCTCCCACAGCAGCTCCTGGCCCTTGGCCGTGACCTTCTTCTTCAGGGTGGCGGGTGCCTTCTGGGTGGAGAGGGAGAACGCCGTCTCGTGGGCGTCCGAGACCCGGGCGAAGGTCGTGCTGACGCCGGAGCGCGCGATCTCCCGCATGGCCCGGAGGGCCTGCTGCCAGGTGGGGAACATGTAGGCGATGACCTCGCGGTGCTCGGCGAGCCGGTGCACGTGCACGTCGAGCTGGGTGATGACGCCCAGCCGGCCCTCGGAGCCGATGATCATCTCCCGCAGGCTCGGGCCCGTGGAGGTCGAAGGGAGGGGGCGCAGCACCACGGTCCCGCCGGGGCGGACGACCCGCAGCCCGCGCACGATGTCGGCGATGTCCCCGTACTTGTCCGACTGCATCCCGGAGGAGCGGGTGGCGGCCCAGCCGCCGAGGGTCGAGTGCGTGAAGGAGTCGGGGAAGTGTCCCAGGGTCCAGCCGCGGGCGTTGAGCTGCTTCTCCATGTCGGGACCCAGGACGCCGGCCTGGATCGTGGCGAGCCCGGAGGTCTCGTCGAGGGAGAGCACCTGGTTCATCCTGCCGAGGTCCAGGGAAACGATCGTTCGTTCTTCGTCCGCGTCCGGCTGGAGGCTGCGGGAGATGCTCGTGCCGCCGCCGAAGGGGATGACCACGAGGTCGCGCTCCACGGCGAGGCGCAGCACCTGCGCCACCTCGTCCTCGGTGCCGGGGTACACCACCACGTCGGGCACGCGCGCGAACTCCCCGGCCCGGGTGAGCAGCAGCTCGGTGACGGACTTGCCGGCCCAGTGCACGATGCGCAGCTCGTCGTCGAGCGTCACGTGCTCGGGTCCGGTGACGGCGGACAGCGCCTCCAGGACCCCGTCCGCGGCGCGGGAGGCCGGGACGCGCACGGTGGAGAAGTCGATGGTGTCGCGCTGCCGGGGTCGCAGGTCCACGTCCAAGGCGTTCTTCACGAACGGGGCGAACGCCGGCTTGTTCGCGTACTCGAAGTGCACGCCCTCCTCGCCCCAGCCCCACCACTTCATGTGCTTCACGTGTGCCATCTGCGCAGTACTCTCCTGGATCTCGGGGGACGGGGGACGGGGGACGGGTCTCAGGCGTCGATGCGCGGCCGGTGCTCGGCGTAGAGGGCACGCACCGAGGCCTCGATGCGGTCGTTGAACGACGAGGTCGGTTCCTTCTGCCGTGCCACGAGCGGTTCGCCGACGGCCACGACCACGCGGGGGCGGCCGCGGCGCGGCCAGCGGGCCCCGCGAGGCATCGCCTCGTAGGCCCCGATCAGGGCGACGGGGACCACGGGGACGCCCACGGCCTTGGCCAGGCCTGCCGCGCCGATCTTGAAGGAGCCCATCTTGCCCGTGCGGGAGCGGGTTCCCTCCGGGAAGATCAGCAGCGGGACCCCCGCCTTCAGCAGCTGCTTGGACAGGCCGCGGTTCGCCCCGGTCCCCGTGCGGTCCACCGGGAAGGCGTTGAAGATCAGCTCGGTGAACAGCCGCTTGTGCGGAGCCGTGAAGAAGTAGTCCGCGGCCACGCCGGTCGCGAGGTCCCGGCGGATCCGCCGGGGGACCGAGCCCAGGACGAGGGGCGCGTCGAGGTGGCTCGAGTGGTTGGCGACCACGATGCAGGCACCCTCCAGGGCGTCCGCCGCGGGATGGGTGACCACGGTGCGCCGGACCGTGCGGTACGCGAGGCCCTGCAGGAAGATCCGCTGCGCGATCCGCCGGGCGAGCCGGCGACGGGGGTCGCGGAAGCGCTCGGGGCTCAGTTGGGCGGAGGACGCGGGCGGCGCCTCGGGCGCGGCCTCGGGGGTCGGCCCGGCCGCCCCGTCGATGGAGCGCTGGACCGGCACGGGCTCCTGGGGATCGCGGCGGGTCACGACCCGGCCGCCCGTTCCTTCTGGCGGGCCGAGGCGACCAGCCCCGAGATCCGGCGCACCGCGGAGCGCGGCAGGTGGCGCAGCGCGAAGCCGAGGAGGCGGTAGCGCCTGGTGGGCATCGAGAGCACCTTGCCGCGGGCGACGTCGTCGAGCGCCTCCTCGACCACGCGCTCGGGGCTGAGCCACATGAAGGACGGGATCGAGGAGCCGCTGATGCCGGCGCGCTCGTGGAACTCCGTGCGCACCCAGCCGGGCAGCAGCGCCGTCACGTGGACGCCGGTCCCGGAGAGCTCGACGGCCAGGGCCTCGGTGAACGCGGTCGTGTAGGCCTTGATGGCCGAGTAGGACCCCATCGTGACCAGGCCCGCGGTGGAGGAGACGTTGATGATCCAGCCGGAGCCGCGGGCCGTCATGGCCCGTGCCGCCGCCGAGGACAGGACCAGCACCGCCCGGCACATGACCTCGAACGCGCGGTCGTGGGCGCCGGTGTCCGGGTCCGCGAAACGGGTCTTCACCGAGAACCCGGCGTTGTTCACGAGCACGTCCACGGGGTGCGCCGGGTCCTCGACCCGGGCGGCGACGCGGTCCACGTCCGCGCGGTCGGAGAGATCCGCGGGCAGGACCTCCACGGGCACGCCGTGCGCCGAGCGCAGCCTGGCGGCGGTCTGCTCGAGGCGGTCGGCGTCGCGGGCCACCAGGACGAGCGCATTTCCCCGGCGGGCCAGGGCCTCGGCGAACGCGGCGCCGATGCCGGACGTCCCCCCGGTCACGAGAGCGGTAAGCATGAGATCTAGGCTACACTACGGTAGCCGTAGCGCAGCCGGGTGCGGTCCGCCCGTGCGGCGCCGTCGTCGCCCGCCGGGCGGGACCCGCCCGCAGCCCCCGCCCGCTCCGCACCGGCCGCGGACCAGCACACCACCGGAGGAACACCGTTGACCGAGACCCCCACCACGCGCGTCCTGCTGACGGGAGCCACCGGCTTCCTCGGACAGGCGGTGCTCGAACGGCTGCTGTCCGCCCACGACGGGGTGCACGTCACCGCCGTGGTCCGGCCCCGGGGCAGCATCAGCGGTGCGCAGCGGCTGCGGCAGCTGCTGCGCAAGCCCGCGTTCCGCACCTGGCGGGAGGCCGTGGGCGAGGAGGAGGCCCAGCGGGTCTTCGCGGAGCGCACCGCGGTGCTCGAGGGTGACCTCTCCGCGCTGGCGGGCCTGGCGGAGCCGTTCGACGTGGTGATCCACTCCGCCTCCACCGTGTCCTTCGACCCGCCCATCCACGAGGCCTTCAGCACGAACGTCGGCGGCGCCACCGGGCTCTACGACGCGCTGCTGGCCTCGGGGCAGGACCCGCACGTCATCCACGTCTCCACCTGCTACGTGGGCGGGATCGCCAAGGGCCTGCGCCCCGAGGCGCCCGTGGACCACGACGTCGACTGGGCCGCGGAGTTCGAGGCAGCCCAGCGGGCGCGCGACGAGGCCGAGATGGCCTCCCGCACTCCGGAGCGGCTGCAGGCCATCATCGACGACGCCACGGCGGAGCACGGCAAGCAGGGCCCGAAGTCGGTGGCCCGCGCCGCCGAGGCCGCGCGCGAGGAGTGGGTCCGCACCCGCCTGGTCGAGTACGGGCGCACCCGGGCGCAGTCCCTCGGCTGGACCGACATCTACACCTTCACGAAGGCCCTGGGCGAGCGCGTCGCCGAGCAGAAGTGGGCGGGCGCCGGCCACCGGCTCTCCGTGGTCCGACCCTCCATCATCGAGTCCGCGCTGCGCCACCCCTACCCCGGCTGGATCGACGGCTACAAGGTGGCCGACCCCCTGATCATGGCCTACGCCAAGGGCGCCCTGCCCGAGTTCCCGGGGCTGCCGGACTCCGTGCTCGACGTCATCCCCGTCGACTTCGTGGTCAACGCGATCGTGGCCCTGGCCACGGACGGGCACCGCGCCCCGTCGGGGGCGGTCACCCCGGCCGGGCACGCCGACCCGGCCCCCGCCTACTACCAGGTCTGCTCGGGCGCCTCCAACCCGCTTCCGTTCCATCAGATGTACGAGAACGTCCGGTCGTTCTTCCTCGCCCACCCGCTCGAGGACGCCGACGGCAAGCCCATCCGCGTGCCCGAGTGGAAGTTCCCCGCCAACAACGCCGTGGAGCGCTCGCTGGCGGTCAAGGAGCGTCTGTCCGCGGTGGGCGGCCGGCTCACCTCGGCGCTGCCCGCGACCTCCCGCACCCGCGAGTGGGCCAGTTCCCTGCACCGGATGCAATCCGGTCTCGGGTCCCTGCGCACCTACGTGGACCTGTACCAGTCCTACACGCGCACCGAGATGATCTTCGACGACGCCGGCACCCGGCAGCTCAACGACTCGCTGCCCGCCGGGACGCCCGAGGACCGGACCTTCGACGTCCGGTCGATCGACTGGGCCGACTACTGGCAGAACGTACACCTGCCGGCCCTGACCACGATGACCAAGGCCTACGGCCGGCTCCAGGCGGCGTCCAAGCGGCGCAACGCCGCCCGGCGCGGGCTCAGCGAGGGCACGGACGTGCTCGCGGTCTTCGACCTGGAGGGCACCGTCCTGGACTCCACGGTCATCCGCCAGTACCTGCAGCTGCGCCGCCGGACCCTGCACCTCGCGAAGTGGCCCGCGGAGGTCGCCGACCTCGTCTCGAGCGCCCCGACCTATCTCAAGGCCGAGCGGCGGGACCGCGGCGAGTTCATCCGGGCGTTCATGCGCCGCTACCAGGGCGTGCCCGCCGGGACGGTGCGGGAGCAGGTGGCCGGCCCGCTCGGCCAGGACATGCGGCGTCTGCTGCGACCGGGTGCCCTCACCCGGATCGAGGAGCACCGTGCCGCGGGGCACCGCACGGTCCTGGTCACCGGTTCCATCGACCTGCTCGTGGAGCCGATCGCCCACCTCTTCGACGAGGTCGTGGCGGGCCGGATGGACGAGCGGGACGGCGTGATGACCGGCTACCTCGCCACACCGCCCCTGGTGGACGAGGCGCGGGCCCAGTGGCTCAAGAAGTACGCCGAGCAGGGCGGTTACGACCTGTCCCGCTCCTACGGCTACGGGGACTCGCACGCGGACGCCAGCTGGCTGCTGCTCATGGGCCACCCCTACACGGTCAACCCCGACCTGCCCCTCTACCGGCTGGCCCGGAAGAACCACTGGCCCATCGAGGACTGGAAGACCGCCTGACCCCGGGGACGGCGGACGGCGAGCAGGAGGGGCAGCCATGGGCGACGACGACCGGACCGATCCGCGGACCGTCACCACCGACAAGAAGATCACCGCGGCGGCCCTCGCCCTCCTCCGGGAGGGCGGACCGCACCGGGTGAGCATCGAGGCGGTCTCGGCGGCCTCGGGCGTGGCCAAGACCTCCATCTACCGCCGCTACGCGAACAGCCTCGAGATGCTCGAGGGAGCGCTCGAGGACGCCGTGGCCACGTACTCGCCGCAGCGGCCGAGCGCCCCGGCGAGCTGGGAGGAGGGTCTCGCGGAGGCACTGGACTTCCTGCTCCACGACATGGGCATCGGCGTGGCGGTCTCCCTGCTGAGCGACCCCGGGTCCGAGACCTCCCGGATCCTGCGGGCACACCTGGTCCGGCCGCGCGTGGAGCGGCTGCGGGAGCTCCTCGCCGCGGAGACCGCGGCGGGGCGGCTCAGCCCGGACCTGGACGTCGACGTGGTCCTCGACTTCGTGCTGGGCTCCGCCTACTCCCACGTGGCCCGGTACGGGAGTCTGGGGGAGGACTGGCCCCGGCGGGTGCACCGGACCCTGACCGGGGTGCTCGCGGCGCACCGGCCCTGACCCGGGCGGGCCGGCGCCCCGCTCAGAAGACCTCGCGCTCGTCCGGTCGCCGGGCCAGCTGCGAGGCCACGTAGTCCTCGACCGCCGTCTGCGTCGCCACGTCCTTGCCGGCGCGCTCGGAGAGGAACCACCGGTGCTCGAGCACCTCGTGCACGATCTCGGCCGGCTCGAGCTTGCGGCGCATCGGCGGGGTGACCGCCTCCATGATCGGGGAGAACACCTCGCGCATCCACAGCTGGGCCACGAGCTCCTCGGGCAGGCCCGGGTAGAGGTCCTGCCCGAGCTGGGCGATGTCGGTCAGCAGCCGCCGCGCCTGGTTCTCGTGGGCGCTCAGGCCCGTGAGCCGCTGCAGGCGGCGGGTGTGGTGGCCGGGCTCCACCACCTGGGGGCGCAGCCGGATCCGGCCGTCGACCGTGTCCATCGAGGCCTCCTCCACGTCGAAGCCCAGCTCGTTGAGGCGGCGCACCCGCTCCACCACGCGCCAGCGCTCGTCCATGCTGAAGGACTCCTCGACGGTCAGCTCCCGCCACAGGAAGTCGTAGGTGGCCACCAGCCGGTCCGAGACGTCGAAGGGGTCCACCACGTCCGCGATGTCGTGCCCCTCCTCGACCGCCCCGGCGAGGAGGTCCATGATCTCCCCGGCCACGTTCGTGCGCGCCAGCTCGATGTCGTACCCCCGCTGGCCGTCCGTGAGCTTCGGGTGGATCTCGCCCGTCTCCGCGTCCACCAGGTAGGCGGCGAAGGCGCCGGCGTCCCGGCGGAACAGCGTGTTGGAGAGCGAGACGTCACCCCAGTAGAAGCCGGAGAGGTGCAGCTGCACGATCAGCGAGGCGAGCGCGTCCACGAGCCGCTCGACCGTGGCGGCGCTGGGGCCGGCGGAGAAGATCGCGCGGTAGGGCAGGGAGAAGATCAGGTGGTCCGTGACCAGGGCCGCCGGCAGCAGCTCGCCCTCGGGGGTGTACCGGTCCGTCACCACGGCGTCCGGCACCACGGCCGGGATGCCCATGCGCTGGAGGCGGCGCAGTGTGGCGTACTCGTGCCGCGCGTAGTGCGGCACGGTCTCCTTGACGGCGACGACCTTCCCCCCGGCGTGGGCGAACCGCACGACGTGCCGGGAGATGCCGCGGGGCAGGGCGGCGAGGACGTCGTCGGGCCACTGCTCCAAGGGGGTGTCCCACGGCAGCTCGAGCAGCACCGGGTCCGGGGAGGCGGTCTGGATCGACACGATTCCCGAGCGTCCGCCGCGGGCGGAGCCGTTCTCGGGGGCGAGGGGGAAGTGGGGGCCGAGTGAACCCTTCATACCGGGTCATGCTAGCAACCGGGCCGGCTGCGGTCCCGCCGCGGCCGTCCCCGCGCTCGCCGCCCGCGGTCGTTAGGGTGGTGAGCGTGTCGATCGAACAGCGCATCCACGCGCACTACGCCGGGCTCTCGCCCCAGGAGCAGCGGGCCGCCGACCTGATCCTGGACCACCTGGACGACCTCGCCCTGTACAGCTCGGCGGAGCTGGCGCAGATGAGCGGCGTCTCCCGCGCCACGCTGTCCCGGCTCTACCGGCACCTGGGCTTCGAGTCCTTCACGGAGCTCCGGGAGACGGCCCGCACCCTGCGCCAGCGGGGTGTGCCGCTGGGGCCGGACGCGGACCCGGAGCTGGGCCGGCACCTGGAGCAGGAGCTCGCGAACCTGCGCAAGGTCCTGGACCCGGCCGGGGAGGACCGCCGGACCCGGGCCGTGCACGCACTGGCGGAGGCGCGGTCGGTCCTGGTCATCGGGCTGCGCAACAGCTACCCGGTCGCGCTGCACCTGAAGCAGCAGCTGCAGCAGGCACGGGACGGGGTGCGGCTCGCGCCGCTGCCCGGGCAGACGCTCGGGGAGGAGCTCGTGGGCGTCGGCGAGGGGGACGTCGTGGTCCTGTTCGGCTTCCGGCGGCGTCCTCAGGGCTTCGAACGCCTCGTGGACGTCTGCACGGCCGGCGGGGCGCAGACGGTCCTCGTGGCCGACAGCACGGCCCGGCGCCACGCGGCGGCCGTGGACCTGTGGATCGAGTGCCCCCTCGACGGCGTGGGACCGTTCGACTCCTACGCGGCGGCCATGAGCCTCGTGTCGGTGCTCGCCGACGGCGTGCTCGCCGCCGCGGGTCCCGAGGGCAGACGGCGGGTGGGGCGCACGGCCGAGCTCTACGAGGAGCTCGAGGAGCTGGACCTGCGCTGAGGCCGCCCCGGGCGCTGGGCGCCCGGTCGATCGGGACCTCCGGAACGCCGGCCCCGAGCTCCTCGTGCGGGTTCCCGCCGACCGGCCCGCCCGGCACCGAGCCGGTGCCGTCCGCTCCGTCCGGGGCCGAACCGGGTCCGGACGCGCCGCGGCGCCCTCACCGCTGCCGGGAGGGCGCCGCGGTGTCCTGGCGGTGCAGCTGCCGCCGGCCCGGGCCTCAGCCGGTCCGGAGTCCGGCGGACCCCGACCTCAGTCCGGGAGGCGGTGGCCGGTGGCGGTGTCGAAGAGGTGGAGGCGCTCGGTGTCCGGTGCCACCCAGATGGTGGTCCCGGCCTTCGGCGGGGTGCGGCCCTCGACCCGGACGATGATCTCGTGGGCGCCGGCGGCGTCCTCCTCCACGGTCCCGGTCGCATCGACCGGGACGATGGTGTTGGCGGCGGTGACCGGGGCGAGGTGGCCGTAGACGAACGCGTCGGCGCCGAGCTCCTCGACCACATCGGCGACGATCGGCAGCCCGGTGCCCTCCGGCGCCCGGTGCAGGTCCTCGGGGCGGATCCCGACCGTGACCCGCTCGGAGGTCAGCGCCTGGCGCTGCTGCCGGGACAGGGCGATCCCCAGGGTGCCCAGCTCCACCCCGGTGCCGGTGACCGGGACCCGGAACAGGTTCATCGCCGGGGAGCCGATGAACCCGGCCACGAACTCCGTGGCCGGGGCGTCGTAGAGGGCCCGGGGGGTGTCGACCTGCATGAGGTGCCCGTCCTTGAGCACCGCCACCCGGTCGCCCATGGTCATCGCCTCGACCTGGTCGTGGGTCACATACACCGTGGTGACCCCGAGGCGGCGGGTGAGGGAGGCGATCTGGGTGCGGGTCTGCACCCGCAGCTTCGCGTCCAGGTTCGACAGCGGCTCGTCCATCAGGAACACCTGCGGGGACCGCACGATGGCCCGGCCCATGGCCACGCGCTGGCGCTGGCCGCCGGAGAGTGCCTTGGGCTTGCGGTCGAGGTAGTCGGTCAGGTCCAGGATCGTGGCGGCCTCCTCGACCCGCCGGCGGCGCTCCTCGGCGGGGATCTTGGCGATCTTCAGGGCGAAGCCCATGTTCTCGGCCACGCTCATGTGCGGGTAGAGGGCGTAGTTCTGGAAGACCATCGCGATGTCCCGGTCCCTGGAGGGGACGTCGGTGACGTCGCGCTCCCCGATGTGGATGGTCCCGTCGGTGACCTCCTCGAGTCCGGCGAGCATCCGCAGGGTCGTGGACTTCCCGCACCCCGAGGGGCCGACCAGGACGAGGAACTCCCCGTCGGCGATCTCGAGGTCCAGCCCGGTGACCGAGGGCCGCTCGGCCCCCGGGTACTGACAAGTGACATTCGCGTAGCGCACAGAAGACATGGTGGAAGCCTCTTTCCCGGCAGGCACGTGCCGGACGATCCGAAGGAGAAGAGCTGCCCCGTCGGGTGACGGGGACCACAGTGATCCTAGTCACTGTTCCTGTGCGGCCGTCCTCGGCTCGCCGTCACCGGCAGCGGTCGCCGCCCGGGATCACCGCTGCGCGTCCTGGCGCAGCACGGCCAGACGGGTCAGGGTCGTGGCCATCTCCTCCGGGGAGGCGACCCGGTGCGCGGCCACCGTCTCTCCCGTGCCCACCTTGATCCCGAGGTCGTCGGGGCCGAGCTCGCGCATGGCGTTCTCGTCCGTCACGTCGTCGCCGGCGAACAGGGTGACGTCCGCGCCCGTGGCCTGCATGAACGCCGTGATGCCCTCGCCCTTCGTCGCGGAGTGCACCGAGGACTCGACCACATGCTGGCCCGGAGTGATCTTCAGGCCCTCGAGCTGTTCGAACTGCTCGATCATCTCCTGCTCCGCCCGAGCGGAGAGCGTGCGGTCCGCCATCGTGCGGGTGTGGAACGCGGCTCCCGTGGGCTTGAGCTCGAGCTTGGACCCGGGGTACCGGGCGACCTGCGCCTCCACGAGCGCGGTGGCCTGCGCCAGCAGCTCCTGCTGGGCCGGGGAGAGCTCCAGTCCGGTGTCCTCGGCCGCGTCCCCGAGGGCGTCGAGGTGCAGCTCCGCCCCGTGCGAGCCGGACAGCAGCATCCGCCCGGCCGGGTCCACCACGGAGCGGAGGAAGCGCATCGGACGCCCGGAGATGACGGCCACGTACGTGCGGTCCAGCTCGAGCAGCGTCTCGAGGGCCGACTGGGCCTCCGGCAGCGCCCGGCTGTCGTCGGGGTCGTCCGTGAACGGGGCCAGCGTGCCGTCGAAGTCCAGGGCGACCAGCAGGATCCCGGCCCCGGCGGCCCGGCGGAGGGCCTCCTCGAGGTCCGGACGGGTGTCCGCGTGCGGGTCCATCACTGCTCCTCCTCACCGGTGGTCCCCGGGCGGGTGCGGGCGAGGTCCTGCAGGAAGGCCTCCGACCAGTCGTTGACGTCGTTGCCGAGGACCTGCCGGCGCATCGAGCGCATCCGTTTCTTCGCCTCGGTCGCGGGCATGTCGCGGGCCCTCAGCATCGCGTCCTTGAGCCCGTCGATGTCGTGGGGGTTGACCAGCAGGGCCTGCTTGAGCTGTTCGGCGGCGCCGGTGAACTCCGAGAGCACCAGGGTCCCGGAGCCGTCCGTCTTGGCCGCGACGTACTCCTTCGCCACCAGGTTCATGCCGTCCCGGAGGGAGGTGACCAGCATGACGTCCGTGGCCAGGTACAGCGCCACCATCTCCTCGAAGGGGTAGCCGTGGTGCAGGTAGCGGATCGCGGTGTGCGAGATGGTGTCGTGCTGGCCGTTGAGATGGCCCACGAGGCCCTCGACGTCCTCCCGCAGCTGGACGTAGGACTCCACGCGCTCCCGGGAGGGGTTCGCGACCTGGACCAGCACCGACGGCCCCACCGTGAGCCGGCCGTCGGTCAGCAGCTCCCCGTAGGCCTTGATGCGGTGCAGGATGCCCTTGGTGTAGTCCAGCCGGTCGACGCCCAGGTACACGGTCTCGGGGTCGCCGAGCTCGTGGCGGATCTCCCGGGCCCGCTCCTGGACCTCGGGCCGTGAGGCCAGCTCCTGGATCGCCTCCGCGTCGATCGAGATGGGGTAGGACTTCGCGTGCACGGTCCACGCCGCGTCGTCCGTGCCGAACCGTGCCGTCCCGTGGCGGAACGAGACGTCCAGGAAGCGCCGGACACAGCGCTGGAAGTTCTGGGCGTCACCGGGGCGCTGGAAGCCGATGAGGTCCGCGCCGGAGAGGCCGTCCAGGACGGCCCTGCGCCAGGGCAGCTGCGCGAAGATCTCCAGGGGCGGGAACGGGATGTGGTTGAAGAAGCCGATCGTGAGGTCCGGGCGCAGCTCCCGCAGCATCTTGGGCACGAGCTGCAGCTGGTAGTCCTGCACCCACACCGTGGCGTGCTCGGCGGCGATCTCGGCGGTCCGCTCGGCGAACCGGCGATTGACCTTCCGGTAGGTGTTCCACCACGCACGGTGGAACTCCGGCGGTGCGATGACGTCGTGGTATAGGGGCCAGAGGGTCGCGTTGGAGAAGCCCTCGTAGTAGGCCTCGACCTCCCCGGCGGACAGGGGCACCGGGGCGAGGTGGAAGACGTCGTGGTCGAAGCGCTCGAGCGTCTCGTCGGGGGCGCCGTGCCAGCCCACCCAGGCGCCGGCCCGGCGCGACATGACGGGGGACAGCGCGGCCACGAGCCCGCCGGGGGAGCGGCGCCACGAGGACTCCCCGTGCTCCACGACGCGCTCCACCGGGAGCCGGTTGGAGACCACCACGAAGTCGTACCCGGTCTCCTGCGGCACGTCGGTCCGTGGCTCCGGCACCTGCTCCAGGTCGGCCGAGGAAGCGGTCGGGGTCTGCTCTGCACTCACGAGGGGTCCTTCCGGTAGGTCGTCGTCGTCCTGCCCCCAGTCTATTCGTCAGTGTGCTCATGGTTCCGCCTGGTGATCTCCTGAGTCGGCGGGGGAGCAGGGGGTCCGATAATCTGGGCGACGACACGCCCCCATCCGCCCCCCAGGATCTTGCGAAGAGGACCCATGGCATCCAGCAGCAGTTCGACCCCCGACCCCCGGAACCGCGACGCCGCCCGGGAGCGGGCGCGGCAGGTCGCGGACCAGCACGCACGGCAGGACAAGCGTTCCCGCCGGGTCCTGCAGCTGGGGATCCTCGCCCTGGTCCTGGTCATCGTCGCCGTGATCGGCATCGTGGTGGCGCAGAACCGCGCCCAGCAGATCCCCGAGGCCGGCCCGGTTCCCGCCAGCGCCAACCAGTGGGGCGGCACCGTACTGACGGCCGACGGCATCCGCACGGGCCAGGCCGAGGTCGAGGAGCGTGACCTCGGCGAGGTCCCGGAGGCGCCCGAGACCCCGGACGAGTCCGCCGTTCCGCCGGGGGTCGAGGCCTCGGGCGACGACGAGCCCGTGCAGGTCGTGATCTTCCAGGACTTCGAGTGCGTGCACTGCGCGGACTTCGAGGCCGAGAACGGCGACGTGCTCGAGGAGGCCGTGACCTCCGGCGACATCACCCTCGAGTACCGCAACCTCAACTTCCTGGACCGCGCGACGCCGACCCAGTACTCGTCCCGGGCCGCGGCCGCCGCCTACGAGGTGGGCAACCAGGTCTCCACCGAGCAGTACCTGGCCTTCGTCGAGGAGGTGTTCTCCCACCAGGGCACCGGCGGGCTGGACGACGAGCAGCTCGTCGAGATCGCCTCCTCCCACGGAGCGGACATCGCGAGCGCGCTCGAGGAGAACACGTGGCGGCCGATGGTCAACGTGGTCTCCCAGGAGTCCCTGGCCAACGGCGTCTCCGGCACCCCGACCGTGTTCATCGACGGCGAGCGGCTCGGCAACGAGCCCTTCCAGGACGCGCTCGAGGCGGCCGTGGAGGCCAAGGAGTAGCCGGTCGCTCCCCGCACCGCGCGACGGCGCCGCGTCCCCGCCCGGGGGCCGGCGCCGTCGCGCTGTGCACGCCCACCCGTCCCGGATCGGGGATTTCGGGGTCCTCCGGCGCGTCCGATATCCTGGGGGACCGGCCGCTCGGGCCGAGTCCGCACGCCGCCCGAGGGCGGATCCGCCTCCTTAGCTCAGCTGGCCAGAGCACCTGTCTTGTAAACAGGGGGTCACCGGTTCGAATCCGGTAGGGGGCTCCACTGGTCCGTGGGAACGCTCCACGGTCACACATGGCGTCACATGTTGCGCTGAGGTCTCGATCTGGGCTATAAGCCTGCTGATCTCCGCAGCTTCTCCGTTCCGCCCGTGCCGGGCCTCCGGCCACCGCCCGGAATGTGCCTGTGCTCATGCGAGGGCCGAGATCCGCGCCGTTCCGGGTCTCCCGGCGCCGCACGTCCGCCCCGCGGGGCGGGCCGGGGCGAAGAGCGGCCGCACCGGCGAGGGTCCGGGCAGCACACACCGCACGGGGGAGTGCGACGAGACAGAACCGTGATCGTGAACCCCCTGGTCAGAGTCTTGAACCGTGACTCAGGACACTCCTACGGTGTTCATACCTATCTCATAGGTGAGACCTCTTGCCCAGGTCTCGAACATCTCAATCGCATGACGATCCCCATGTCATGCCCTTTCCACAGGAGCAGCAATGAGCAGTCTGCGGAAGACCCTCGTCGGCGCGGCCATGGCCGCCGCCCTCGTCGGAGGGACGGTAGCCACCCCGGCGGTCGCGGAGTCATCTGATGGTAACGGCAACGGGCGCAGTAGCGAAAGCAAAAAGTACGACAAGGACCGGGATCACGGCAACAAGGACGACCATCGCGACCGGGACCGCGACCACCGGGACAAGAAGGACCACGACCGGAACGACCACCGGCGCTACGACCGGGACAAGAAGGACGACAACGGGAACGACCACCGGCGCTACGACCGGGACAAGAGGGACCACGACCGGCGTGACGACCGGGACCACAGGCACTACGACGGCAAGAAGTACTACGACCACGACCACGACTACGACCACGACGACTACGACCACAAGGATCACTGGTGGTGGTGCGAGAAGCACGACAAGTGGCACTTCTACGACAACGATGATCGGAAGAGCCGGGAGCACCACGACGACATGAAGGATGAGGGCAAGCACGAGCACGAGAAAGGCCACGGCGACCACGATCACAGCCACCAGCACTGACGCCGGCCGACACCGGCCCGATGAGCACGAGCTGTCCGTGACCGCACGGTCCGGCGACCGTCCGTAGGGTCGCACCCTGCCGGGGATCGAGCGCCCCGTCCCGCCGTGGACGGGGCGCTCCCCTGGGCGCCGTGCCGCCGGGCGGTGCCCCGGGCTCGGGAGGTCGGCGTCCCGGGGGAGGCCCCACGGGAGACCCCACGGGAGACGCCTCGGGGAAACCTCCGCGGACACGCTCCGAGCCTCCGCGCGCGGGGCGCCGCCGCGTGATGATATCGGGGGACGCACGCGGGACGAGCCGTCCCCCGTGACCCCCGTCGTCCGCGGCAGCACCCCCCCCGGCTCCTGCGGCGCCTCCGGGCGACGGCCCCCCCTGCGAGCGCCCGGCGCCGCGCCCGGACCGACCCTGGAGGGCACCCTGGTACCCATCGCCCGACGACGCGTGCGCCCCCCGGCCGCCGCGGCGCTGCTCCTGATGCTGCTCCTGCTCCTCGTGGCACCGGCCGGACCGGCGCGGGCGGCGCAGGACGCGGAGCCCCGCGGCCCGTACCTGGGCGCGCTGCTGGACTGGGGAGCGGACACGGCGGCCGGCCACGCCGAGCGGCTCGGCACGCCGGCGGCCGTCTACGGCAGACCCGTCCCGCTGCCCATGGGCGAGCAGGAACGCGGCCACCTGCGGGACTACTTCGCCCAGGTCGCCGGGCAGGGCGCCCACGCCCTGCTGACGATCCGGCCCGAGATCGCGCTGGGCCGCGTGGACGAGGCGCAGGCCGCCGTCCTGGCCGGGCAGCTGGCCGACGCCGCGGACGGGTTCGAGGGCACGGTCTTCGTCCGGTTCGCCCCGCAGATGAACGCCACGTGGGTGGAGTGGGGGCAGCAGCCGGAGGCGTACACGGCGGCTTTCCGCACCGTCGCGGCCGCGCTGGACGCCGAGCTGGACGACCCGGTCATGGTCTGGGCGCCCACGGCGGGAGCGGACTATCCCTTCCGCGACGCGGCGGGTGCGCCGCCGGGCAGCGGGGCGACCGGGCTGGACACGAACGGCGACGGGGTGCTGGGCCGGGGCGACGACCCCTACGGTCCCTACTACCCGGGCGACGACGTGGTGGACTGGGTCGGACTGGTCGCCCCGTACGACGAGGCGGGCAGCGGGCCCGCCCGCAACGCCGTGCCCGGGCCCGGAGCGTTCCGCGCCCTGTTCGGCGCCGGGGACGGCGCCGGGCCGGCGGGGGAGGACGACTTCTACACCGCGTACGCCGTCGGCCACGACAGACCGCTCATGGTGGAGACGGGGGCCTTCTACAGCGCGGCGGCGGGCGGCCCGTCGGAGCGGGAGGTCAAGGAGGCCTGGTGGGACCAGGTGCTCGCCACGGCGTCCGCGGACGACCTCGACCGGGTGGGGGCGATCGTGTGGAACGAGACGGTCGAGCAGCGCGACGACACCGCGGTGACCGTCGACTGGAGGATCACCGCCGACCCGGGCCTGGCCGCGGCCGCCGGCGACCGGCTGCAGGAGGCCGCCCTGGTGACCGGGCCCGTCACCGAGCGGTCGGAGCTGCCGGGGGCCGGCCCGTCGGCGGAGGGGACGGAGCTCGGCGGAGCGGCCGCGTGGGGCGGCGCCCTGGCGGTGCTCGCCGTGGCGCTTGCCCTCTGGCTGCTCCCGCTCCGGGGGCCGGTCAGGGCGTGGGCGTACGCCGACCCCGCCCGGCGGGACCTCCGCATCGACATGCTGCGCGGGGCGGCCATCGTGTTCGTGGTCGTCAACCACGTGGGCATCACCTCGGTGTTCCAGCTGCTGACGCAGGAGACCGTCGGCGTCGTCTCGGGGGCCGAACTGTTCGTCCTGCTCTCCGGGGCGGTCCTGGGCATCGTGTACGGGCCCCGGGCGAAGGACGAGCTCGGGGCGGTGGTCGACCGCACCACCTCGCGGGCGTGGAAGCTCTACGTCACCGCCCTGGTCGTGGTCCTGGCCGTCTACGGCCTGAGCCTGCTGCCCTTCCTGGACGCCGGGGCCGTCACCACGTTCACGGACCAGGGGACCGGTGCGGCCGGGGCCGGGGCCGCGGGCACCACGTATGACCTGTACTCCGGGATGGAGGGCTTCCTCCAGTTCCCCGTGCCGGCCCACCTGATCCCGTCCCTGTTCCTGCTGCAGGTCGGTCCGTGGCAGTTCAACATCATGGGGCTGTACGTGGTCCTGCTCCTGGTGAGCCCGCTGGTGCTGGCCGCGCTGGCCCGCGGGCGGACGTGGCTGGTCCTGGCGGTCAGCCTGGCTCTCTACGGGGCGGGCACCGTGTTCCGGATCCGGCTGCTGCCGTCCCAGTTCGAGGACTCGTTCCCGCTGCTGGTGTGGCAGGTCCTGTTCGTCCTGGGCATGACGGCCGGCCACCACCGGCGCCGGATCGTGCACTGGTTCTCCGGCCACCGCTCCGTGCTGGCCGCGTGCCTCGCGCTGGCCGTGGCCTTCGCGCTCTTCGCCTGGTCCAGCCCGTACCTGACCAACGCCTACGACGTGCGGCTGGCCCTGCTGCCGGAGCCGGTGTTCCGCTCGGTCTACGACGCCTTCTTCGGGCGGACCTACCTGGGGATCGGCCGTCTGGTGAACGTGCTCGTGGTGGTGGTGGCCGCCTACGCCGTGCTCAGCGCCTACTGGAGACCGATCGAGCGCGCCCTCGGGTGGTTCCTCGTCCCCCTCGGGCAGGCCACCCTGTACGTGTTCGTCATGCACGTGTTCCTGATCCTCGCCGTGGCCAACGTCCCCGCCCTGCAGCAGGGCAGCCTGTGGCTCAACACCGCGGCCTACGTCGTGGTCCTGGGGCTGCTCTGGGCCATGGTGCGGACCGGGTTCCTGTTCCGGATCGTCCCCCGCTGACCCGGTCCGGCCGGTCCTGCGGGCGCCCCGTCAGGTGCGGCGCAGGGCCACCACCGTGACATCGTCGGGGTGCCCCTGCGCCTGTGCGAAGGCGACGGCGCGGTCGACGACCTCCGCGACGGGCAGCTCGGGGATCGAGGCCCCGACAGCCTGCTCGAGGGTCTCCTCGAGTGTGGGGAAGAAGTCGAGGAAGCCGTCGCTGATCACCACGAGGGTCTCCCCGGGCTCGAGCACGGTGCTGCGGAGCTGCCAGGTGTCGTCCGGGAACACCCCCAGCGGGGGGCCCGAGCGCTCCAGCGGACGGTAGCCCTCGGCGGTGAAGACGAAGGCGAGACCGTGGCCGGCGTCCACGTACTCGACCCGGCCCGTGGCCGGGTCCAGGCGGGCGGAGAACGCGGTGACGAACGCGCCGGTGTCGGCCAGCAGGTCCTGGGAGGCCTGGGCGACCCGGGCGAAGGCGCGGTTCTGGTCGTTGAACTGGGCGGCGCCCACGAGCATGGCCCGCACCGAGGCGGCGATCAGCGCCGCGGGGATGCCCTTGCCCATCACGTCGGCCACGTGCAGCTGCAGCCGTGCGTCGTCGAGGAGGTGCCACGCGAAGAAGTCGCCGCCGATCGCCTGGGTGGGCACGCACCGGCCGGCGAGCTCGTACCCGTCGACGCGCGGGGCCGTGCGGGGCATCAGGACCTGCTGGACCTGGGCGGCGCGGTCGAGCTCGTTCTGCAGCGCCAGCTCCCGCTCCACCCAGCCGGCCATCTCCTGCAGGAGGGTCCGTTCGTCGGCGCTCAGGCTCCGCGGCTTCGTGTCGTGCATGCACAGCGACCCGATGCGCTCCCCGCCCGGCGCCTCCAGCGGGTGGCCGGCGTAGAACCGGACGTGCGGATCCCGGCGGACGAAGACGTTGTCGCGGAACCGGTCGTCCGCGGTGGTGTCGGTCACCACGAGGGCCCCGGGGCGCTGCACGGTGTGGCGGCACATCGAGTCCGTGGTGGAGGTGTTCTCCAGCCCGTCGAGACCCGCCTCGGCCTTGGTCCACTGCCGGTCCGCGTCGATGAGGTTCACCGCCACCATGGGCACGTCGAACATCCGCTGGGCCAGCTGGACGATGCGGTCGTAGCGCTGCTCGCGGGGGGTGTCGAGGACGTTGAGGGCGTGCAGGGCCCGGACGCGGTGGCGGGAGTCGGTGGCGTCGGCCAGGTCGAGGGACATGCCATCACCCTACTCACCGGCAACGGCCCGCCCCGGGGAGCGGGACACGCCCGGGCTCCGGTGCGGCACAGGGGAGGAGCGCCGTCCGTGACGGTGCACAGGACCCTCCGGCCAGCCCGTATGACGCCGCACGGCAGGGCTCGGGACAGCAGCGCCCCGCGGTGCTAATTTGCGTTCGCTCATTCTCGTCGTCGCGGACGAGACCCCCCGCGTGCCCGCCGTCGGCGGAGGCCCGCACCCCTCGGAAGGCCCCCTCATGCCCGCTCCCGCTCCCTCCCGTCTCCTGTGCTCCCTCACCACGGCCGCCGCCGCCGTGGCCCTGGGGCTGGTCGTCGTCCCCGCGGCGCACGCCGCACCCCTGGTCCAGGCCCCGGCCGGGCCGCCGATGCTCGCCGCGGCGAAGAAACCGGTGCGGTCCGTCACCGTCGCGACGACCGCGCCGCAGGTCCGCACGTGCCCCCTGCGCTTCGGCGTCGGCACGGCCGGTGGCCCCGCGGCGGCGGACGAGCTCGCCGAGGTCGCCTCGCTCACCGGGGAGAAGCCCTCGATCGTGCTCTCCTACAAGGACTTCGCCCAGCCCGTGCCCTACTGGGAGCTCGAGCAGACCCGCGCCGCGGGGGCCGTCACGCTCCTGACCTGGGAGCCCTGGATCTGGGGTGGCGGGACCGAGCAGCCGGCCCACTCCCTGGACGCGATCGCCTCCGGCGCCCACGACGCCCACATCACCGACTGGGCGACCCGCCTGGCCGACTGGGGGTCGCCCGTGATGCTGCGCTTCGGCCACGAGATGAACGGCAACTGGTACCCGTGGGCCGAGGGCGTCAACGGCAACGCGGCCGGGGACTACGTGGCCGCATGGCGCCACGTCCACGACATCTTCACCGCCGCGGGCGCCGACAACGTGCAGTGGGTGTGGAACCCGAACGTGCCCTACTACGGATCCACGCCCCTGGACGGGCTCTACCCCGGCGCCGACTACGTCGACGTCGTGGGCCTCGACGGCTACAACTGGGGCACCTCCCAGTCCTGGTCCACCTGGCAGCAGCCGTGGGACCTGTTCGCCTACGGGCTCTCCGAGATGCGGCGCGTGGCCCCGGGCAAGGAGATCGTCGTGGCCGAGACCGCCTCGGCCGAGTCCGGCGGGTCCAAGGCCGAGTGGAACGCCCACCTGGTGTACTACCTGGCCCAGCAGCCCGACGTCACGGGACTCGTCTGGTTCCACCTCGACAAGGAGGTGGACTGGCGGATCAACTCCTCGACCTCGTCGGCCCAGGCGCTGGCGGCCGAGCTCGCCAAGCGGCCCTGTCCCTGAGCGCCGCCGCGCCGCACGCCACACGGTGTCACGCTGATCACAAATGCAAATCAGCGGTGTAGCGTGACCCCAACGACCGGCGCCGCGCCACCTCCCGTCCGGGGGCGGCGCGGCGCCGGTCGGTCCCCCCAGGACCGTGTCGAGGAGTCCCCCCATGGCAGTACCCGTCCCCCCACCGCCCGGTCGCAGGCTCGGGCCCGTCTGCGCGGCGCTGCTCGTCGTCGCGCTGGCGGGCTGCGCCGCCGATCCCGGGGCCGATGCGACCCCCGCCCCGTCGGCGGCCTCGGCCACCACCACGGACCCCGTCGGGACCGCCGCGCCGGCGACACCCGACGCCACACCATCAGGCACCGCGCCGTCCGACACCGCGCCGTCCGATACCGCGCCGTCCGGCAACGACGTGGCTCCCTACGACGACACCTCGACCCGGGACGCCGCCGGGTCCTTCGGCACGGCCCAGCGCCTCGACGCCTCTCTCGAGGCCGTCGTGGAGGGCCCCCGCCCCGCCACCACCGGCGAACGTCCCGTCCGCGCGGCGCCCGGGACCCCGGTCCAGGTGTTCACCCTGACCCTCACCAACACCGGCGGCACCCCGGTCGACGCCGTGCGGTGGTCCTTCCCGGTCGCCGTCGCGGACGGCGAGCCTGCGGTCCCCGTCTTCGACGAGTCCCTGGGGGTGCCGATGGAGACCTTCAGGACCATCGGCCCCGGGGAGAGCGCCTCCCTCGAGGTCGCCTACGCCGCCCCGCACGACGCCGAGCTGGCCGTCCGCGTCTTCGACACCGCCACCCCCGACCACTACGTCGAGTTCTCCGACTGAACGCCCAGCAAGGGACCCCCCATGACGATCTCAGCTCTGCGCCTCCCCGCCGCGCTCGCGGCCTGCTTCGCGGTCGTGCTCGCCGGCGCCCCCGGGGCCTCCGCCGCCCCGTCCGCTCCGACCCCCGCCGTCTCGGCCGGCCCGACCACGACGCCCGGCCCCTCCGCCGTCCCCTCCGCGGGTGCCGCCACGGCGACCGTGCGGCTCGACCCGGCGGACGACACGACCACCCTGCCCGCCCGCGGCTCCGCGCTGCTCGACGTCCTGGCCAACGACGGTCTCGACGACCCCTCGGCCGTACGGCTCCTGCTCGTGGACCCTGCGGCCGCGGCCACCGTCGGTGATCCCGAGCTCGTCGACGCACTGCGCACGGACCTCGGGTCCCTGCGCGTGGTCACCCCGGAGACGGATCCCGCGTCCCTGCCCGAGGGTTGGGAGCTCCCGGAGCACCCGGTCCTCGCTCTCACGCCCGACCCGGATCGGCCGGCCGGCGGCACCGCGGCGGAGGTGTCCTACGCCCTGGTCGACGCCACGGGGGCCGAGGCCCGGGCCGTGCTCACGGTCGCCCCGGACCCCCGGAGCACCGAGGACCCCCGGGACGACGAGGGCCGGTCCTCCCCGGCCGCCCCGGAGAACACGGCCGCCCCGGAGGGCGCCGCCGGGCCGACGGCGGAGCCCTCCTCCGGAGCGGACCCCTCCGCCGGGCCGGACCCGGCCGAGGAGCCGGCCGCACCCGGGGCCGAGCCCCAGGAGCCGGCGGCCGCGGCCGCCGCGGAGGAGGTGGACGTGCCCGCCGAGGTGCGGCAGGCGCTCGAGGCCGCCGCGGCCCGCGCGGCCGCCCGGACCGGGGAGCCGACCGCCGGGATGCGCCCGTGGAAGGGCGGCTGGGAGTGGCCGCACGAGCGGGGCGTGGTCCTGTGGTCGGAGGCCCACGGCGCGCACTTCGTGCAGCTGCGCGGCGCGATCGGCCACCGGTGGACCCTCGGGGGCGGGGTGGACGTGCTGGGCTGGCCCGTCGAGGACGAGTCCTGCCACCTGACCGGCGGCGGGTGCCGGCAGTCCTTCTCGGCCAACCGCACGATCTTCTGGACCTCGTCCACCGGGGCGCGGACCGTCAACATGCGCGGTGCGATCGGCCACAAGTGGATCCGCGGCGGCCGCGAGGCCGGGAGCTACGGATACCCCGTCACCGACGAGTCCTGCGGCTCCGACGGCGGGTGCCGGCAGTCCTTCTCCGGCAACCGCACCATCTTCTGGACCCCGTCCACCGGCGCGCGGACCGTGAACACCCGGGGCGCGATCGGCCACCTGTGGATCCGCGGCGGCCGTGAGGGCGGGAGCTACGGCTACCCCACGACCGACGAGATCTGCGGGCTGACCGGAGGCGGGTGCCGCCAGTCCTTCACCCGGGCGCACACGATCTACTGGTCCCCGTCCACCGGGGCGCGGGCGGTCAAGACGAACGGCGCCATCGGGCAGCGGTGGATCGCCACGGGACGCGAGCGGGGATCGCTCGGCTACCCCGTCACGAACGAGGTGGGCACCGGCAGCGTGCACCAGACGTTCCAGCGCGGAGTCGTCACCTGGAGCCGCGCCACCGGCGCCCGGACGCACCTGTTCCGCGGCGAGTGCCACCACCTCAACACCGGGCGCTCCGTGCAGCCGACCCGCAACGCCGCGCGGGTGTCCCTGACCATCGCGGAGGGCTACGGGCGCTCGCAGGCCACGTTCGTCAACTGCGTGCGGATCGGCGGCAACTACGTCGAGGAGTGGCGGACCTCGGCCTACGTGGGCGCCAGTGGCTTCAAGCGGCCCGGCGTGCCCTCGGGACACACGCAGTACCTCTACTCCCCGCAGGGCTCGTACTCGGTCACGGAGTCCTTCGGCGTCTACAACCCGGGCACCGCCCTGCCCTACCGGCAGCTCAACCCGAACTCCCGGTGGGGCGGGCGCCTGGGCACGCTCTACAACAAGTACTTCGAGTCCACCGGCTACACCTGGCCGGACGAGAACATGTGGTACTTCTCGCTCTCCGGTGACTACCGCCTGGGCGTGGTGATCAACTACAACCGCCCGCCCGACTCGCCCATCGTGCAGGGCAACGGCTTCGCCATCTTCCTGCACGCCAACAAGAAGCCCACCGCGGGGTGCATCGCCCTGCACGAGCACGAGGTGGCGCGATACATGCGCACCGCCCGGCCCGGTGACCGGATCATCATGGGCGTCCGGGCGGACCTGTTCCGCTGAGGACCCGGCACAGCACAGGGGGACCGCGCCCGGCGCGGTCCCCCTGTGCTGTGCCGGGTGCGTCATGCCGGGCCCGTCCGGGTGCGGCCTGCCCGACGGACTACTCGACGGTCTCCTCCACGGCGGCCTGCTCACGGCGGCCGAAGACCCACAGCAGCAGCTCGCTCGGCACGGCGCGCAGCACGCGCACGGTCCCCGTCCTGCCGCGGCCGCCGCGCACGGCGCCGTAGGACGGGGCGATCAGCACGACCGTGTCCTCCTCGTCCTTGAGCATGACCTTGGCCACCAGGCTCAGGGACCGCCACAGGTCCCGCTCCTCGTCGTGCAGCAGCGGGCGCGCGTGCCACGTGGGCTGGGCGCGGCGGACGTCCTCGTGGTGGACGAAGTACTCCACGGTGTTCATCCGCTTGTCCACCGGCCCCAGCCGCGCGGGGGAGTACAGCGGGGGGTGCTCCACCTTCCGCACGAGCTCCTCCCACGGCTGGGCGGCGACGGCCTCCTCGGCGCGCCGGGTGCGCTCCCCGAGCAGGGGTACCTGCGGCAGCACCCGGCCGGGGAGGAGGTCCGGGCGGCCGTCGCGCAGCACGAGGTGCACGGCGAGGTCACGGGTCCTCCAGCCGTCGCACAGGGTGGGGGCATCGGGGCCCAGCCGGCGCAGGAGCGCGGCCAGGTGCCGGCGCTCGACATTGGCGAAATTGGTCACGGGGATCCTCCTCGTGGCGCCGCCGGCGGTCGGCGGGGCCGTCCTGCGACCACGCTATACCGGCTGCTCGGCCGCCCGGAACCGGCGCGGCGCGGGACCGGCCGCGGCCGACGGGGTCAGCCGCGGGGGACGGGCGGACCCAGGTACAGGAGCACGGAGGCGAGACCCGCCACCACGGCCGCGCCCGCCAGGACCGCCAGCCAGGGGCTGCGCAAGGACCAGGCCTCCACGTGCTCGGGCATGGTGGCGGGGCGGTCTCCGCCGGGGGCCAGCCGCCACCCGCCGTCGAGCCGTCCCGAGCGCCGCGCGCGGCGCTCGAAGGGGATCGTGGCGTACGGGACCACGGCGCTCACCAGACCCAGGGCCCCGAACCGGGCGGACCAGCGCTGGTCCACCGCGACGAAGCAGGTCACCACGCAGTACCCCAGGAACACGAGGCCGTGCAGCATCCCGAAGACGGGCACGAACGCCTCCGAGGTGCCCGTGTACTTCAGGACCATGCCGAGGATCAGCAGCGTCCAGGTCACCGCCTCCGCGAGGGCGAAGCGTCCGTACAGCTCACGGGGTGTCATGGGCGGTGCTCTCCTGCGGGTCGTGGGTGTCGTGGGGGCCGTGGGGGCCGTGGGCCGCCGCACGGGACCGCCGCGCGTCCGGGCCGCCGGCCGGCCCCACCCCAGGATGATAGCCGCGGCGGGGCCGCAGCGGCGTCGGCACGGGACCGGTGGAGGCGTGTGCAAGGCGCCGGACGGGGGACTCCTCTCCGGGCCCGCAACCCGATGTGGCGTTTCGTGAAGTGGATCACCAGAACCCCTGGTAAAACCACACGAACTCACATAAACTCAAGGGAACGCAAGAAAGAGCCATTCGTCCCCGTCCGTGAGGTGCCCGTCATGTTCGCAGAAGAACGCCAGGGCGAGATCGCCGAGCTGGTCGTCACGACCCGCCGGGTCAACGGCGCCGAGCTGGCGCGCCGCTTCGACGTCACCATGGAGACGGTCCGCCGCGACCTCGCGGCCCTCGAGGCCGCGGGCAAGCTCCGCCGGGTCCACGGGGGCGCCGTCTCCGCGGACCAGTCCACGTCCGACGAGAAGGCCATCTCGTCGCGCAAGCACGTCAACACCCCGGAGAAGCGGCGGATCGCGCAGGCCGCGTTCGACCTCCTGCGCACCAGCGGGGCCGGGGCGGTCGTCCTCGACGCCGGCAGCACGGTCGAGGCCCTGGCCGACCTCATCGTCCGCACCGACTCCAGCCTGCCCGACGGGCAGGAGCAGCTCATCATCACCCACGCCCTGCACATCGCCGCCAAGCTCGCCGACGCCACGGGCATCGGCCTCGAGCTGGTCGGCGGGCGGGTCCGCAAGCTCACCTGGGCCGCCGCCGGCGGCCGGGCCGCGGAGCACTACACCCGGCTGCGCCCGGACCTCGCGTTCGTGGGCTGCAACGGGATCCACGCGGCGTTCGGGCTGAGCACCCCGGACCCCATCGAGGCGGTCGTGAAGACCGCCATCATCCAGACCTCCCGGCGGGTCGTGGTCCTCTGCGACTCCGCCAAGCACGATCAGGAGACCCTCATGCGCTTCGCATCGCTCGACGAAGTCGACACCCTCATCACGGACCGGGCCCCCGGGTCCGAGCTGGCCGCCGCCCTCGAGGAGGCCGACGTCGAGGTGGTGATCGCGTGATCCTCACCGTCACCCTCAACCCGTCCCTCGACCGCACGGTCGAGCTCCCGGCCCCGCTGCGCCGCGGCGCCGTCCAGCGCGCCGACGCCGCCCGGCAGGACGCCGGCGGCAAGGGCGTCAACATCTCGCGGGCCCTGCGCGCCAGCGACGTCCCGACCCTGGCCGTGCTGCCGGGCGACCCGGGGGACCCGCTGCTGGCGGAGCTCGTCGCGGCCGACGTGCCGTACGAGACGGTCCCCGTCGGTGCGCCGATCCGCTCGAACGTCACGATCACCGAGCCGGACGGCACGACCACCAAGATCAACGCCCCGGGGGCGCCGCTGGGCCCGGAGCACGTCGACTCCGTCGTCGAGCTCCTGGTGCACCGCGGCCCCGACGCCTCCTGGGTGGTCCTCGCCGGCTCCCTGCCGCCCGGCGCCCCGGAGGACGTCTACGCACGGATCGTCCGCCGGGTCCGGGCGGCCCTGGGGGAGCGTTCGCCCCGGTTCGCCGTGGACACGTCCGGGGCGGCGCTGCGCGGCGCCGTGTCCGGCGACGACGCCCTGCCCGACCTCATCAAGCCCAACGGCGAGGAGCTCGCCGAGCTGGTCGGGTCGGTCGACGGCGAGCGGCTGGAGGCCGATCCCGACCTCGCGGCCGCGACGGCCGCCGCACTCGTGGAGCGCGGCCTCGGCGCGGTCCTCACCACCCTCGGGGCCGGCGGGGCGGTGCTCACCGTCCCGGAGGGCTCCTGGCACGCCGTCCACGAGCCCGTGGCCGTGCGCTCCACCGTGGGCGCCGGCGACAGCTCGCTCTCGGGCTACCTGATCGCCCAGGAGCGCGGCGACGGCCCGCCGCAGTGCCTGCGGCAGGCCGTGGCCTCCGGGTCCGCGGCGGCCGCGCTGCCGGGCACCCGGGTCCCTGCCCTCTCCGAGACCACCCCGGAGGCGGTCACCGTGCGGGAGCTCCCCGCGCGTGCCGTCGCCGGCTGACCAGACCCACCCCACCTCATCCGAACCACCCGGGCCACCGGCCCGGCCGCTCAAGGAGGACATCGTGTCCGAGCTCATCACCCCTGACCTGGTCTCGCTGGACCAGGACCTGGGCGCCGACAAGGAGACCGTCATCGGACGGCTCGCCGAGCTGGTGCAGCGCACCGGCCGCGCCGAGCAGCTGGACGGGCTGCTCGCGGACGCCATCGCCCGCGAGAGCAAGACCGCCACCGGCATCCCGGGCGGCATCGCAATCCCGCACTGCCGCTCCGCCGCCGTGACCGAGCCGACGCTGGCCATGGCGCGGCTGGCGCAGGGCGTGCCCTGGGGCGCCAAGGACGGCCCCGCCGACATCGTGTTCTTCATCGCCGCGCCCGAGGGCGCCGACCAGACGCACCTGCAGCTGCTGGCCAAGCTCGCCCGCTCGCTGATGAAGAAGGACTTCGTGGCCGCCCTGCGCACCGCGGACTCCGAGCAGGAGATCGTCCGGATCGTCGACGACGCCCTGGGCCTCGGCGGCAGCGCCGAGGGCGCCACCACGGCCGGAGCCGCGTCCGCCGGAGCCGCGTCCGCCGCTCCGGCGCCCGCCGCGCAGACCCCGGAGCCCGCTGAGGGCGCCGCGCCGCACGCCGGCAAGAAGATCGTGGCCGTCACCGCCTGCCCCACCGGCATCGCCCACACCTACATGGCGGCGGACGGACTGACCTACGCGGCCGAGGAGATGGGGGTCGACCTGCAGGTCGAGACCCAGGGCTCGGCCGGTTTCACCAAGCTCGACCCCGCCACGATCGCCGCGGCCGACGCCGTGATCTTCGCGACCGACGTCGACGTCCGGGACCGCTCGCGGTTCGCCGGCAAGCCCTACGTCGCCTCGCCGGTCAAGCGCGGCATCGACGAGCCCAAGGTCATGATCGAGGAGGCCCTCGCCAACGCCGGGAACCCGAACGCGAAGCGCGTGCAGGGGACGGCCGGCGCCGCCGACGAGGCCGAGTCCTCCGGCGGGCGTGAGGGCTGGGGCACCCGGATCCGCAAGGCCGTGATGACCGGTGTCAGCTACATGATCCCGTTCGTGGCCGCGGGCGGCCTGCTCATCGCCCTGGGCTTCATGATCGCCGGCGCGGACATCGCCAACGTCGCCGACGACATCCTGGGCACCTCCACCCTGTGGAACCTCGGGGACGCCAGCGTGGCCCAGTACCTCGGTGCCGTGCTCTTCAAGATGGGCGCCCTGGCCATCGGGCTGCTCGTCCCGGCGCTGGCGGGCTACATCGCCTACGGCCTGGCCGACCGGCCCGGCATCGCGCCCGGCTTCGCCGCCGGTCTGGTCGCCAACTTCATGGGAGCCGGCTTCCTCGGCGGCATCGTGGGCGGCCTGCTGGCCGGCCTGGCGGCCTACTGGCTGGCCCAGCCGCGTCTTCCGCGCTGGCTCGGCTCCCTGATGCCGGTGGTCATCATCCCGCTGCTCGCCACCCTGTTCTCCTCGGGCCTGCTGCTGCTGGTCCTCGGCGGGCCGATCGCCACCTTCATGGCCTGGCTCACCGAGTGGCTCAACGGCATGACCGGGGCCAGCGCGCTGGCGCTCGGAGCGATCCTCGGCCTGATGATGGGCGCGGACCTCGGCGGGCCGATCAACAAGGTCGCCTACACGTTTGCCGCCGCCGGCCTGGGCGCCGCCACGGCCGTGAACACCGCCCCGCAGGAGATCATGGCCGCCGTCATCGCGGCCGGCATGGTCCCGCCGCTGGGCCTGGCCCTCGCCTCCCTCGTGGCCAAGCGCTACTTCACCGTGGCCGAGCAGGAGAACGGCAAGGCCGCGTGGCTCCTGGGCGCCTCCTTCATCTCCGAGGGCGCCATCCCGTTCGCCGCGGCCGACCCGCTGCGCGTGCTGCCCTCCACCATGGTGGGCGGTGCCGTGGCCGGCGCGATCTCCCTCAGCGCCGGAGCGCTCTCCCCGGCTCCGCACGGGGGCGTCTGGATCCTCCCGCTGATCGGCAACCCGCTGATGTTCCTGCTCGCGGTCGTTGTCGGTACCGTGGTCACAGCAGCCGTCGTCGTCGCTCTCAAGCACGTGGGTGGAGCGCACGGGCGGGTGGCCGAGGCCACTCGTTCGCGCGAGGACGCCGCCGCTGTGCCGACCACCGCGTGAGCGACGTGCGCGGGCCCCGCGAGGGGCCCGCGCACGGCCAGCTCCTTTCCCGAGGAAGAGGAACACCATGCAGACACTGACAGGCGTGGGAGTGTGCGCGGGCCGCGTCATCGGCGAGCTCGTGAGCATGCCGGATCCCGTCTCCGAGCCGGCCGCGGGCCTGACCCTGGGCGACGAGGAGCCCGACGCGGCCGTGGTCCGGCTGCAGGCGGCCGCGGCCGCCGTCAAGGCCGACCTCAAGGCGCGCGCCGAGGTCGCTGTCGAGAAGGACGCCGCGGACGTGCTCAAGTCCACCGCCCTGATGGCGGGGGACAAGGCGCTGCTGAAGAACGCCGCGAAGCTCATCACCGGGCGCGGCCTCGCCCCCGAGCGGGCCCTCTGGGAGGCCGCGAGCGACTACGCCGACCAGATGCGCGCCCTCGGCGGGTACATGGCCGAGCGGGCCACCGACATCGAGGACGTGCGGGCGCGGCTCGTGTCCCAGCTGCAGGGGCTGCCCATGCCGGGCGTGCCGCAGCGGGACGTCCCGTTCGTGCTGACCGCCGAGGACCTGGCCCCCGCCGACACCGCCACCCTGGACCCCGAGATGGTCCTGGCGCTGGTCACCTCCGGCGGCGGCCCGCAGTCCCACACCGCCATCCTGGCCCGGAACCTGGGGCTGCCCGCGATCGTGGCCGTGCGCGGCGTCGAGGCGATCGAGGACGGCACGCGCGTGTTCGTGGACGGCGCCACCGGGGAGATCCGCACGGAGCCCGGCGAGGAGGAGCAGGAGCTCGTGGAGGCCTGGGTGCGCAGCGCCGCGGCGCGGACCGCGTTCGACGGCCGGGGCGTGCTCTCGGACGGCACCGAGGTGCCGCTGCTCGCCAACGTCGGCACGCCCGAGGACGCCCGCACGGCGGCCGCGGCCGGCGCCCAGGGCGTGGGCCTGCTGCGCACCGAGTTCTGCTTCCTGGGCCGCGACAAGGAGCCCTCCGTCGAGGAGCAGGTGGAGCAGTACACCGCGATCCTCGAGTCCTTCGCCGGCAAGAAGGTCGTGGTCCGCACCCTCGACGCCGGGGCGGACAAGCCCCTGCCCTTCCTGACCGACACGGCCGAGCCGAATCCGGCGCTCGGGGTGCGGGGTTTCCGCACGGACCGCTCCGTGCCCGGCGTGCTGGGCCGCCAGCTCGAGGCGATCGCGCAGGCGGAGCGGGCCACGGAGGCCGAGGTGTGGGTCATGGCGCCGATGATCGCCACGACCTCCGAGGCCCGGGACTTCGCCGAGATGGCGACGGCCGCCGGCCTGCGCGTGCCCGGGGTCATGGTCGAGACGCCGTCCGCGGCCGTCACGTCCGACCAGATCCTGCGCCACGTCGAGTTCGTCTCCCTGGGCACCAACGACCTGACCCAGTACACGATGGCCGCGGACCGGATGATGGGCTCGCTCGCGGAGCTCAACAACCCCTGGCAGCCTGCCGTGCTCCGGATGATCCGGTACACGGTGGAGGGCGCCCGCCGGGCCGAGTCCGAGGGCGCCGGCCGGCGCAACGTGGGGGTCTGCGGCGAGGCCGCGGCGGATCCGGCGCTCGCCGTGGTCCTCGTGGGTCTCGGGGTGGACACCCTGTCCATGAGCCCCCGGGGGCTGGCCCCCGTCGCCGCCGTGCTGCGCAGCGTGGACCTGCCCACCGCCCGGGCCCTCGCCGAGCTCGCGATCGAGCAGCCGAGCGCCGAGGACGCCTCCGCCGCCGTGCGGGCCGAGCTCGACGTGCTCGCCGAGCTCGGGCTCTGACCCTCGCTCCCAGCGCCCACCCGCTACCCCAACCCCCGGGGTCCGACAAGCAGGACCTCGCAACCCGAAGGAGAACCACCATGGCAGAACGCACCGCCACCATCGCCTCGTCCGTGGGCCTGCACGCACGCCCCGCCGCGATCTTCGCCGAGGCGGCCGGGGAGTACGACATCGAGATCACCATCGCCGCCGAGGGCGAGCCCGAGGACGAGGCGATGGACGCCTCGAGCGTGCTGTCGCTGATGTCCCTCGGCGCCGGCCAGGGGGACAAGGTGGTCCTCCGGGCCGAGGGCGCGGGCGCCGACGAGGCGCTCGACAACCTCGTGCGCATCCTCGAGACGGACCACGACGCCGAGTAGGACCGTCCCGCACCGGGGCACACCACGGCGCCCGTCCACCTCGGGGTGGGCGGGCGCCGTGGTGTGCCCGGGCCTCTGTCACGGAGCTCCCCCGTGCGCCCACTACCGTGGAGGGGACGCCCGGCCACCCCGATGGAGGACCCATGACCGCCGACCGACCACCGCTCGACCTCCAGCCGCGGGACGCGGAGCGCACCGCGCCGGCGCCGCGGCGGGCGCTCATCGTGGGCACGGGCCGGGACCGGGGCGCCCTCGCGGCGGCCCGCGCGCTCCGGCACTCGGGCTGGCACGTGGGCGTCGGCACCCCGGACGGGCCGGGCATGCTCGGTGCCAGCCGGGCGGCCGCGGTCCGGCACGAGGTGCCGCGCCCGCGCGGTGACGGGTCCGGCTTCATCGACGGCGTCCGCCGAGCGGTCGCGGAGGGAGCCTACGACGTCGTCTTCGGGGCCGGGGACGACTGGATGGCGGCGGTCTCGGCCTACCGGCGGCACATCCCGGCGGCCGTGGCCCACCCGGGTCCCGACGTGGTCGCCGCGGCCCTCGACAAGGTGGGTCTCGCGGACCGTGCGGCGCGGGCGGGCCTGTCCGCTCCCCGGACGCTGACGGCCACGGACGAGGCGCTCGCCGCCTGGCACGGTCCGGTGGTGGTCAAGTGCCGGGCGCACTGGGAGCCGGGGCAGACACGGCCCCACCGCATCGAGGCCAGGCTGTTCCCCGACGCCGCAGCCGCCGCCGGACAGGTCCGGCGCATCCGCGCCGCGGGCGCCGAGCCGGTGCTCCAGGCTCCCGTCCGGGGAAGCCTCGGGGCCCTGATCGGTGTCCACCACGACGGTCGCCTGCACGGCCGCGTCCAGCAGACCACCACCCGGCTGTGGCCCACGCCCAACGGCGTCTCGGCCCGCGCGCGGACGGTGCCCGTGGACGAGGCGCTCGCCGCCCGCGCCGAGGCGCTGCTGCGCGAGCTGGGCTGGTGGGGGCTCGTGGAGCTGCAGTTCCTCACGGGCGAGGACGGCGTCCCGCAGCTCATCGACCTCAACGGCCGCTTCTTCGGCTCCATGGCGCTGGCCGAGTCCGCCCGGCCCGGGCTGGCCGACGCGTGGGGACGGCTGGTCCTCGGCCGGCCCGTGCCGGTGCTGCCGGACGCCCGGCCCGACGTCCGCTACGCCTGGCTCGCGGGGGACCTGCGCCGGGCGTCCGTGGAGCGCCGCGGCGGCCTCGCCGCCGACGTGGCCGACACCCTCCGCTGGGGCCGCGGCGCCCAGCACAGCGTGTGGGACCTCCGGGACCCCGGGCCCACCTGGCACCTGGCCACGTGGCGGTTCCGCGGCGGAGGCCGGTCGCGGTAGCCCGGCCGCGGGGTCAGCGCCGCCGGCGCAGCGTGCGCAGCGTCTCGCCCACGAGCCGGCGCTCGGGGGCCCGCAGCAGGACGAGCCCGAGCAGGTAGGTCCCGCCCACGGCCGCGGCGCACAGCGCTGCCGGCACCGGTGCCGGCAGCTCGGGCAGCGCCTGCCGCACGACCAGCCCCACGGCGACCGCCGCTGCTGCCAGGACCAGAGCCCGGAGCACCAGGGCCGTCGTCGCCGGAGCGTCCAGCCCGGCGTGCCGCCGGTGCAGCCACCACGCGTTGAGCACCGCCGCGACGACCAGCGACGCGGTCGTGGCCGCCGCGATGCCGGCGAGCCCCAGGACGGGGGCCAGGAGGAGGTCGCCCACGACGTTGACGAGCATCGCCAGCACCGCCACGACCACCGGCCCGCGGGAGTCCCCGAGGGCGTACGACGCCCGGACCACCACCTGGCGGAAACCGAGGGCCAGCAGCGCCGGGGCGTACCAGGCGACCGCGGTGGCCGTGGCCGCCACGTCCCTGGCGTCGAACGCGCCGTGACCGAAGGCCGTGGCGACGAGGGGCCCGGACGCGACCACGAACACCGCGCACACCGGGGCCAGCACCGTGACGACCACGGACAGGCCGCGGTTCACGAGCCGCCGCAGCTCCGGGCGGTCCTCCGCGGCGGCGCCCAGGGCCGGGTACAGGGGCACCAGCAGCGCGGCGATCACGACGGTCTCCGGGAGGTCGACCAGGCGCCAGCCGTAGGTCAGGGCCGTGATCGTGCCGTCCCCGAGGGTGGAGCCCACCGCCCGGTCGACGAGGGTGTTGATGTTCACCACGGCGTTGCCCACCAGCATCGGCGGCACGAGCCGGGCGATCTCCCGGAAGCCCGGGTCCCGCAGCTCCCAGCGGGGGCGGAGCCGGGTGCCGAGCGCCCGCACGGGCGGCACCTGCATCAGCAGCCGTGCCGCGGAGCCCACCACGTAGCCCACGGCGAGCGCCGAGATCCCGTACCGGGGCCCGAACAGGCCCGCCGCGGTGATCATGACGAGGTTGAACGGGACGCCCTGCAGGGAGGACCACGCGAAGCGTCCGTGCGCCTGCACGAGCGAGGCCAGCAGGTCGGTGCCGGCCACGAGCACGGTCGCGACGAGGACGATGCGGGTGAGCGAGGCGGCCGTGGCGGTCTGGGCGTCGTCGAACCCGGGGGCGAGCAGAGTCGTCACCGGCTCCGCGAGCAGGCCGGTCAGCACGGCGGCGAGGCCGAGGGCGACCACGGTGACGGTGAGGGAGACCTCGAAGCCGCGGTGGCCGCGGCAGCCCGTGCCGTCCGCGCGCTCCCGGGCCGCCTCCCGCGCGGTCACCGGGGTCACGGAGCGGGCCATCGCCCACGCGAGCAGGCCCAGGACGACGTTGAGCACGCCCTGCGCCACCAGCCACGCGTCGAGCTCGGCACCCGCCCCGAAGACCGCACCGACGACGACGTCGCGGAGGAAGCCCAGGACGGTGGAGACGGCGGTCAGCGCGGTCACGAGGACGGCGGCGCGCGCGATGCTCCAGCGCCCGCCCGGTCCGCCCACGGCTTCCGCCACCTCCCTGGTCCGGAGCGCCCCGTGGATCGGTGCCGGCTCCGTCTGGTGCGAGCCGCGGACCTGCCGGCGCGAACCGCCTGAACAGAATACACAGCGCGGTCCCCGGACCCGTTCAGGGGGCGGCAGCACGGGGAGCGCGGCGGGGACCGCGGCGGGCGTGCCTCCTGTCGGCACGGCTCAGAAGCGGCTCAGGCCTGCGCGGTTAGACTGACCGGGGCCGGCCCCCGCCGGTGCACCGGTCCGCCGACCGCCCCCGGCCGGCCCCGACGACCCCGACGACCTTGACGATTGAGAGAGCCTTGCGAGAGTTCACCGCACGCTTCGCCACCACCCAGGAGATCGCCGACTGGGACGACCACGTCACGGCGAACCCCCACGGCGGCAACATGCTGCAGTCCGCCTCCTTCGCGGCCGTCAAGAAGGACCACGGCTGGCAGCCCCGGTACCTCGTGCACGAGCCCGCCGACGGCGGGCAGGCGTCCTACAACCTCGTCCTCGAGAAGCCGGTGCCGGCCCTCGGCAGGCTCTGGTACATGATCAAGGGCCCGGACGTCGCCTCCGTCGAGGACATCCCGGGGATCGCCGCGGCCAGCGCCCGCTTCGTGGCCGAGCAGCGGCTGAACGTGTTCGCGATCAAGATCGAGCCGGACGTCCAGGACTCGGACCACGCCCGGGCCGTGCTCGCGCGGGCCGGGCTGAAGAAGTCCTTCAACATCCAGCCCAACGACTCCACCGCGATCCTCGACACCGACCGGGACGAGGACGCCGTGCTCAAGTCCCTGCACTCCCGTGGCCGCAACGCCGTCCGGCGGGCGCTGCGCGAGGGGTGCACGGTCGAGCGCGTCGAGCTCACCGAGCAGAACATGCGCGCGATGTACGCGCTCATGGACACCGTGGGACAGGGGGACGCGAACGTGAACCTGCGCTCCTACGAGTACTACGCCGCGTTCTGGACGACCTTCGCGCAGGCCGGCCAGGGGCGGCTGTACTTCACCTACGAGGACGGCGAGCCCTCCGTGGGGGCCTACGTCATCGCCTACGGGAACAAGGGCACCTACAAGGACGGCGGCTCGAAGCCGCGGCGCCGCCAGTACGGTGACTCCCACCTGCTCCAGTGGACCGCGATCACGGACCTGATGCGGGAGCACGGCATCGTGGAGTACGACTTCTGCGGCACCCCGCCGAGCGACGAGCTCAAGAACAAGGAGCACCCGTACTACGGGCTGGGCCTGTTCAAGACGAGCTTCACCAAGACCGTCGTCGACTTCGTCGGCGTCCACGACCAGGTCCTGAGCCCCGCCAAGTACGCGGTGTGGACCAACGTGGCGGAGAAGGTCCAGCGCCAGCTGTGGGTCCGCCGCACGGGTCAGCCCTTCTACTGATCCGCCTGCCGGACCGCCCCCCACCGACCGCCGGACCCGCCCCCGCGCCACGGAAGGAGGACCACCACGTGGTGACCGACCAGCTCGTCCCCCTGAGCCCGTTCGCCGCCTACCCCTCGTCGGACGGGAGCGCGGAGCCCGACGTCCACGTCGTCGAGCCGTTCGGACCCGGCGGGGACACGACGCTCACGGGCGCCGCCCGGCCGGTCGCCCGGCACGGCGCGGGCCTGCCCGCGGTCCGCCCCACGGAGGCCCAGGCCCTCCACGCCCGGCGCCGCGCAGGCACCGCCGCGACCGACGTGGTGCCCGACGGCCCGCAGCCCCTGCCCGTGCTGAGCACGGGCCAGATCCGCCGGCACGGGCACGCCGGGGCCGCCCCGGAGGAGCCCCGGCAGCCGCTCACGGCCGCCGAGACCGTTCCCCTGGCCGCCTCGGCCCGCCGCCGGCGCCGCACCGACACGGTTCCCGTCGCCCGCCCGGAGACGACGACGATCGGGCCCCTGCCGGCACCCGGCAAGAGCTCCGACCGGATGCAGCGGGGCGCCTATCCCTCCACCCGGGCACAGGGGGCCCGGCCCGGGGGTCGCGCCCGGCTGCGCTCCATCCTGCAGGGGGAGGCCGCACCGACCGCCCCCATGCGCGTGGTGGAACGGCTCAACGCCTCACCCTTCGCCAACCTGCGCCGGTTCGGGGAGTCCACCAGCCGCCAGGCCCGCCGTACCCTGAACTTCGCGCTGCGGCTCGCGGAGACGATGTTCCACTACGGTGCGGACGCCCTCGACGTGGAGAACGCCATCATCGCGGTGTGCGCCACCTACGGGGTCGAGAACGTCGAGGTGGACATCACCAACCAGGCCGTGACGATCAACTACATCGCCGACGACCAGCCGGACGGCGGGGACACCCGCACCCGTGAGGACGTCTTCAACGACCCGGACACCAACAGCCACACGGTCATGCGGGTCGTGCGCTCCTGGACGGACAACTACGCGGGTCTGGCGGAGACGCACCAGCTCGTCGCGGACATCACGGGCGGGGAGATGCCGCGCGGGGAGGCGGAGCGGCGCCTCGAGGCGATCAACGCCAAGCCCAAGCCCTATCCGCGGTGGATGGTGCGCGCCGCCACCGTCGCGGCGGCGATGACCATCACCGCCGGCATCGGCGGCGGTGTCCTGGGCGCGCTCGTGGCCGGTCTGTCCTCGATCCTCAACCAGCTCGTGGCCCACCGGCTGGGCACCTGGCGGATCCCCGAGTTCTTCACCATGGCCGCCCAGTCGGGGATCCTCACCACGATGGCACTGCTGCTGTCCTGGGGCGGTGCCGACCTCTCCCCGTCCCGGGTCATCGCCGGCGGGATCATCCTGCTCCTGCCCACCACCCGCATGGTCTCCACCATGCAGGACGCGATCAACGGCTTCCCCGTCACGGCGGCCGGCAGGCTGCTGTCCACCTCCATGGCGTTCCTCGGCATCGTCGCGGGCATCGCGGGGGGCATCTCCATCGCGGGCTACGCCGGCATGCCCCGGGTCGACGTCTCGATGAGCGCCTTCGACCCGGTGAGCCCTCTGACCAACGCCGTGTTCATGCTGATCGCCACCGGTCTCATCGCGGTCACGATGCAGGCCAAGCCCCGCCACGTGCTCTCCACCGTGGCCGCCGCCCTGGGCGGTCTCGTGGTCTACCACGTCGGCACGGCGGCCGGTGTGGGAGCCCGCCTGGACACGGCCCTCGCCGCGATCACCAGCGGGTGCGTGGCGACCGTGCTCGCCGCCCGGCACCGGATCCCCCAGCTGGTCCTGGCGATCCCCGCCATGACATTCCTGTTGCCCGGGCTGTCCATCTTCCGCGGCATGTACACCATCACCGTGGAGACGGACACCTACGGGCCCGGGATCGTGGGGCTCGTCAACGCGATGGCCTCGATCGTGGCCCTGGCCTCCGGGGTGGTGCTCGGCAAGTACCTCATGCGTCCCTTCGTGGGGCACCTCAACGGCACCAGCTCCCGCCGCAACCGGCGCCGCTGACCTGGCGCTGTTGCCGGGGCGCCGCTGACTTGCTGCTGCGGTCGGGGCGCCGCCGTTCCGGTGGCGCCGGCAGGACCGCGGAGTGCGGCGCACCGGGCGGCGCGGTGCCGAGCGCGGGCGGCCGCGGAGTGGACGTGGCGTCGCAGACACGCGGTGCCACGGTCCCGGTCAGAACGGGGGCGGGGCGTCGCAGGGAAGCACCGTGCAGGGGCGACCGCCGTGGCTCAGGGAACTGCGGGACGTCCACGGGCGACCGGACGGTGGCGGCTCGGGCTGCGGCGCGGCCCGGAGCGGGAGCATGTCGGCGAGCCGCAGCGACGAGAGCACCGGATGGTGGTGCTCCTGCGGGTAGGTCACGTGCACGCGTCCCGCCGGCGAGGTCCACTCCAGCACGCCCTCCGGAGCCTGCGACCCGCGGTGCCGGACCTGCCAGCGTCCGAGCGGGCCGTGCCGGTGCTTGAGGACGTGGTGGTGGCGGCAGAGGTGGGCGAGGTTGTCCGCGGCCGTCGGACCGCCCTCGGCCCAGGGGACCGTGTGGTCGAGGTCGCAGCGCTCGGCGCGGCGCCGGCACCCCGGGAACCGGCAGGTGCCGTCCCTCGCCCGCAGCCGGCGCTTCAGGTCCGCCGGCACGGCGTAGGTGGTGCGGTCGTGGTCGAGGACCGTGCCGGTGACGGGGTGGGTCAGGACCCTCGACCAGGACCCTGCACCGGCGGCGATGCGCTCGGCCATGCTCACCGGGATCGGCCCGTAACCGGCCAGTTCCGCGCATCCCGGGGCCACGAGGGGCTGGTCGGCTCCGAGGTGCTGAGCGGCAGCGGACGGCTGCTCGGCTCCGAGCTGCTCACCGGCAGCGCGCAGTCGACCGGCACCGGGCCGCCCGACGCCGGCCGGGGACCGTCCGGGCACCCCGGCGCCGGACGTCCGTGCGTGGTGCTCCAGCAGCGCGAGCACCGGCACGGTGACCGTGACCTGTCCGCGGATCCCGCGCAGGTGTTCGGGCATCCGGGCAGGCTCCCCGTCCAGCAGCAGCGCGGCGAGCACGTCGGCGCGCACCTGTCCGGTCGTGCGCCGCCCACCGTCCCAGCAGTCCGGAAGGCATCCGTGGTGACAGGCGTGGCCGGGATCCTCTCCGTGGCCCCGGCACAGGTCCCGCGCACCATCGGAGGCCGCGGGCACTCCCGGAGGTGGCCCGTGCGAGTCCACCCGGGCGGCCAGGGAGGTGAGGCGGTCGAGGACCGCGTGGGCGGTGGCCGCGTCCAGCAGGGCGCACAGCCGGGCCATGCCGTCCTCCTCGGGCTCCACCCAGACCCGGCGCTCCCGGTGGGCCACCCGGTGACGGTCCTCCTCGGCGCCGGCCAGCAGCTGAGCACGCCGCCGCCGGGCCAGTGCCCGCAGCTGTGCCGCCGTGGCGTCCGGGGCCTTCTCCAGCAGCTCGTCGACGACCTGCGCCACGGCCTCGAGGGGAGCCCGGTACCCGGGCGGCCGGCCGGCCACGCCCATCACGTCCCGCCACAGGTCCACGATCACCTCGGCCTGGCGCACGGCGATGTCCCCGGACTCGAGGGCCTGCAGCACGCGGGGCAGGGCCTCGGCCAGAAGGACTGCGTTCTCCACCCGCCGCACCGCCGTGACCGCCGGCAGCCGCAGGACCGGACCGACCTCGTCGGCCACGTCCAGCAGCGTGCGGTGCTCCGGTTCCGGCGCCCACGCCCCCGGACCACGGCCGTCCGTCCGCCGGGCCAGGGCGGCCCGCCGCTGCTCGTGCGCCTGTTCCTGGAGGCGCCACATCCGGTGGATCGCCCGCAGCTGCCGGCCCGCGGCCCGGGCCTCCGCACGGGCGTCCTCGACCAGTTCCGCCACGGCACCGGCGTACTCCCGGTCGATGCCGGTCTCGTCCGCGTCCTCCCGGAGGGTCTCCGTCCGGGGGCCCGGCCGGCGGGTGGTGATGGTCATGCTCCATGATCCCTACCGGGTCCGACACCACAAGAACTGTCGCGGGGTCCTCCCGGGACGCTTCCGGGGCCCTGCCGGACCGGCACGGGGCCGGGCCACGTCGTCATCGTGGCACGGCTCCGGGCGGTGCCGTCCGGTCGTCCCGGGCCCTGGCCGCCCGGCGTCCTGGGCCTTGGCGGCCCGGCGTCCTGGGCCTTGGCGGCCCGGCGTCCTGGGCCTTGGCGGCCCGGCGTCCTGGGCCTTGGCGGCCCGGCGTCCTGGGCCTTGGCGGCCCGGCGTCCTGGGCCTTGGCGGCCCGGCGTCCTGGGCCTTGGCGGCCCGGCGTCCTGGGTCAGAGGATCTGGCCGACCGGCAGCTTCTTCTCCGCCTGGAAGACGTCCTCGTTGCGGCCCCGCGCCCAGTAGCCGGAGAGCGAGACCTGGTCCCGCTCCAGCCGGCGGCGGGTGAACAGCTCCTCGCGCAGGGCCTTCATGACCTCCCGCTCCCCGTGGGCGAAGACCTGGACCCCCTCCGGGGCCCCGGGCCACCCGGCCTCCCGGACCGCCCGCACCAGGGCGGGGTCGTCCCCGGGGGCGTCGTCGGCGCGGAACACCCAGCGCACGGCCATCCCCTCGGGGGCGGACACGGGCTGGACGTCGCGGGCGGTGTCCACCTCGAGCAGCACCTCGCCGCGCGCGGACTCCGGGAGATCCTCCAGGACGGCGAGCGCGGCGGGGACGGCGGCGTCGTCGGCGGCGATCAGGGTCCACGAGGCACCGGGATCGGGCGTCCACTTGCCGCCGGGTCCCAGGGCGATGATCCGGTCCCCGGGCTCGGCGCGGGAGGCCCACGGGCCGGCGTAGCCCTCGTCGCCGTGGAGCACGAAGTCCATCCACAGCTCGTGCCGCTCGGGGACGTACCGGCGGATGGTGAGGTGCCTGGTGACCGGCTGCCGGTCGCCCGGCAGGGTCTCCTTCAGCTCCCAGTAGTCCGGGTTCCGGCCGGAGCCGTCCTGCGGATCGGCCGGATCCGGGTGATCCGTGCCGGGGTGGAGGAAGACCAGCTTGACGTACTTCTCGGGCGGTGCGATGTCCGTGTAGCGCTCGGGCTCGTCGATGCCCAGGACCACCCGGACCATCGAGGGGGACAGCTGCTCTCGGGAGCGCACCGTCAGGTTCAGCTGCGGTCTGCGGGGTCTGGAGGGCCGGGCCCCGGGGGTCGTCGTCATGGCGCCCACCCTAACGGAGGCCCGCCGGCCCCCGGGTTCACAGGCGCCAGTCGACGGGCTCCGCACCCTGCTCCTCCAGGAGCCGGTTGGTGCGGGAGAACGGGCGGGAGCCGAAGAACCCCCGGGACGCGGACAGCGGGGACGGGTGCGCTGACTCGACCGTGGGGAAGCCGTCCAGCCACACGGCCGTGCTGCGGGCGTCACGCCCCCACAGGATCCCCACGAGCGGTGTCCCGCGGGCGGCCAGGACACGGATGGCACGCTCCGTGACCGCCTCCCAGCCCTTGCCCCGGTGGGAGGCAGGAGCGCCCTCGCGCACGGTGAGGACCCTGTTGAGGAGCATCACGCCCTGGCGGGACCAGGCCGAGAGGTCGCCGTGCTCCGGGGGGTCGATGCCGAGGTCGTCCCGCAGCTCCTTGTAGATGTTCTGCAGGGACCGCGGCACGGGGCGCACGTGGGGCTGGACGGAGAAGGACAGGCCCATGGCGTGTCCCGGCGTGGGATAGGGGTCCTGCCCCACGACCAGCACCCTGACCTGCTCCAGCGGGTCCTGGAACGCCCGCAGGACGGCAGCACCCTCCGGGAGCGTCCGGTGGCCGTCGGCGTGCTCCTCCCGCAGGAAGCGTCCCATCTGCCGGATCTGCGGCTCCACCGGTGCCAGGGCCTCCGCCCAGTCGGGGGCCATGATCCTGTCCAGGGGCTGGGGCTCGCTCACGGTGCTCCTCGGTGCTGTGTCGGTGCTGTGTCAGTGGGTGCCGGCACGGCCGCCGGTCTGCCGGGCACCACTCTAGGACGGGTCGGCACGGCTCCCGGCCGCGGTTCCGTCCTCGCGGCCGGGGGCCGAGGCGTCCTGGTCCGGGGCGGAGGGGCCGGTGCCCGGGCCGGGGGCGCGGCTGTCCAGGACCAGTGCCGTGCTGCCCTGAGCCGGGGTCGTGGTGCCCCGGGAGGAGGCGGGCACGGTGCCCGGGCCGGCCGTGCCGCGGGGACCGGTGCCGGAGTGCCGACGGCGCAGTGCGCGGCCCTCCTCGACCAGCTCCTCCTCCTTCGCCTCGAGCCGGCGGACGCCCCGGAGATCCCGCGGCGGCAGGCGGAGGGTCTCCTCGGCCTCGATCCCTGCCTGGAGCTGGCGGCCGCGCTCGATCTCGGCGTTGAGCTCGGCACCGGCCAGCAGCACGATGTTCATGATCCAGAGCCACAGCAGCAGGACGATCACGCCGCCGATGGCGCCGTAGGTGGCGTTGTAGTTGCCGATCTCGGACACGTAGACGCTGAACCCGGTGGTCGCCGCGACCATGACGAGGATGGCGACCGCCGATCCGATGCTGAGCCACCGGAACCTCGGCTGCCGGATGTTCGGGGTGGCGTAGTACAGCAGGGCGATCACCAGGACGAGGAGCACCAGCAGGGCCGGGATCCGGGCGGCGTGCCAGAGCCGGAGGGTCTCCGGTCCCAGGCCGACGAGCTCGCCGAGGCTCTCCGCGACCGGTCCGGAGAGCAGCAGGAGCAGCATCATGGCCACCACCAGGAGCACGAGTGCGAGGGTCACGCCGACCATGAGGGGGTAGAGGGTCCAGAAGGGCCGCCCTTCCTCGACCTCGTAGATCCGGTTCATGGACCGGCCGAAGGCCCGGACGTAGCCCGAGGCGGTCCACAGGGCGCCGACCAGGCCGGTGATCAGGGCCAGGCCCGCGGACGGAAGGACGGTGAGCTCACCGATCGGGCCCGCCAGCACTCCCACGGCCCCGTCGGGGACACCGAACTCGTCCAGCAGGCGCAGCAGCGTCCTGGTGGTGGCCTCGGCCTGACCGACGACCCCGAGGGCCGACACCACCGTGAGCAGTCCCGGGAAGAGGGAGAGGACGGCGAAGAACGTCATCACCGCCGCCGAGTCCGTGCAGTCGTCCCGGCGGAACTCGTGAACCGTGCGGCGCAGGATGTAGCCCCACGAGGGCCTGCTGATCTGCGCCGGTGACGTGGGCTTCTCCGCGCTGTCCGGATCCGCTCCGGGATCTCCCGACGCGTGCGGGTCGGTGGCCATGTGCTCCTCCGGGTGCTCGGCTGCGGGCCAGGATACCGGGGCGCCCACCGTCCGGGCCCGCCGCGTCCGGCTCTGGCCGGTTCCGGAGCAGGGGGAGGGCCGGACGGGACGGGACGGGGCACGGCGGGAGCGGCGGCGGACTGGCTAGAGTGGAGGCCATGAGCGCTTCCTCCACCGAGACCCGACCCCGTGCCGTCGTCACCGGTGCCACCGGAGGCATCGGTCGCGCGTGCGTGCTGGACCTGGCCCGCGACCACGACGTCCTGGCCCTGGGGCGCGACGCGGGGCGGCTGGCGGAGCTCGCCGAGCTCCCGCACGTCACCGTCCGCGCCGCCGACCTGACCGACCTCGAAGCCCTGCCGGCCGTGGTCGCCGACCTGGACCGGGTCGACGTCCTCGTGCACTCCGCGGCCCTCGCCGGGCGCACCACCGTGGAGTCCGCGTCCGTGGCGGAGTGGCGGGCCCAGCTCGAGCTCAACGTGGTGGTCCCCGCGGAGCTGACCCGGCTCCTGCTGCCCGCCCTGCGGGCCGCGCGGGGCACGGTCGTGTTCCTCAACTCCGGCTCGGGGCTCAACGCCCGCGGTGGGGACGCCGTCTACGCGGCCTCGAAGTTCGCCCTGCGCGCGCTCGCCGACTCCTTCCGCCAGGAGGTCGAGGCCGACGGGATCGTGGTCGCCTCCGTGCACCCCGGACCCGTCGACACGCAGATGCAGCGCGACATCCAGGCGTCGCTGGGCCACGAGTACGTCCCGGAGCGCTACCTCCGCCCGGAGTCCGTGGCCGCGGCGGTGCGCGCCGTCGTGGACGCGGGCGAGGACGCGCAGCTGACGAGCGTGACCCTCCGTCCCCGGGCCGAGACCCGGTGACCGGCGAGGACACCGGACCCGAGGCCGCCGTGCCGGGGGACGCCGTGCCGGGGGACGCCGTGCCCGACGACGACGCCTCCGGTGCGGGACTGCCGCTGGACGGTGCGGCCGAGGCCGGTGGGGGAGCGGCGCCGGGGCGGCCACCGGCGACGGTCGGGGATCCGTCCGCGACCGGTCAGGCCCTGGACGACGTCGACCGCGAGATCCTGGCCCTGGAGAACCTCCAGTGGAAGTACCAGGGAGCCAAGGAGATGGAGATCCGCCGCCGCCTGAAGCTCTCGCCCACGCACTACTACCAGCGGCTCAACGTCCTGATCGACACCCGCGCCGCCCTCGAGCACGACCCCATGCTCGTGGCCAGGCTGCGCCGGCAGCGAGGAGACCGGGGATGACCCAGTACCCGCACGACGAGTTCGACGACGTCCCCGAGGACGGGCCCCGCCAGGGCGCCCACCGCGGCCTGCGGCCGACCGTCCGGGTGGGTGCCCGTGAGCTCGCGGCCATCGTCCTGGCCGGGGTGCTCACCCTGGGCGTGGGGGTGTTCGCCTTTCTCAACGCACCTGCCGACGCCGGCACGACACCCGCCGCAACGACACCCACGGCAACGACACCCACCGCAACGACACCGAGGCCGAGCCCCCCGGCCGCGAGTCCGGCGACCCCCTGACCCCACCGGAAGGAACCACCGTGCAGATCGAAGGAAGCAGAGTCCGCCTCCGTGACTGGACCGAGGAGGATCTCGCTGCCTACGAGACGTGGATCATGCCGCCCGCCGGCGGCGGTGAGCACGAGTGGCAGCGCACGGACGGCCCGTTCTACCCCAACTTCACCGCGGAGGGCGCCCAGCGCTGGCTGGCGACCCTCCGGGAGCACGTGGCGGCGGGGGACTGGCCGGACCCGCGCGAGACCATGGTCATCGCCGACGCCTCCGACGACCGGTTCATCGGGCAGGTGTCCTGGTACTGGTCGGAGAAGCCCACGGAGGACCCCGGGGACGGCACGCACCTGCTGCCGCTGCGCTCCCTGGGCATCACCGTCTACTCCCCGGAGCACTGGAGCGGCGGCTACGGGACCGAGGCCCTGCGCCTGTGGATCGACCACATCTTCGCCCGCTCCGACTCCCACCGCCTCGACCTCGAGACGTGGAGCGGCAACGTGGGCATGTGCCGGGTCGCCGTGAAGCTGGGCTTCACGGAGGAGGCCAGAATCCGCCGTGCCCGCAAGGTCCGCGGCGAGTACTACGACCGGATGATCTACGGCGTGCTCCGGGAGGAGTGGCAGGGCTGAGCGGATTCGGCTCAGGGGTTTGCACTCTCCGGGGACGAGTGCCAAGATTGCGATTAGCACTCAGTCGTGTGGACTGCTAATGGATCGGTCCCCGGCCCGACCCGGGCAGCCACCGGCACAGGAGTGACACCTCAACCACCACGGTGAGGTGCCGCGCGGCGTCGGGAAGAGTCCGTCGCCGTGCGCGCCGTCCGTCGCGGGCACCGTGGAGGTCGACCGTTTGTCTACCGTCCAGGAGGGACGAAGTCACATGGCAAAGATGATTGCTTTCGACGAAGAGGCACGCCGCGGTCTCGAGCGGGGTCTGAACACCCTGGCCGACGCCGTCAAGGTCACCCTCGGCCCGCGCGGCCGCAACGTGGTCCTCGAGAAGGCCTGGGGCGCCCCCACGATCACCAACGACGGCGTGTCCATCGCCAAGGAGATCGAGCTCGACGAGCCGTACGAGAAGATCGGCGCGGAGCTCGTCAAGGAGGTCGCCAAGAAGACCGACGACATCGCCGGCGACGGCACCACCACCGCCACCGTGCTCGCCCAGGCGCTCGTCAAGGAGGGCCTGCGCAACGTGGCCGCCGGCGCCGACCCGCTGAGCCTCAAGCGCGGCATCGAGAAGGCCGTCTCCGCGGTCACCGAAGAGCTGCTGGCCTCCGCCAAGGAGGTCGAGACCGAGGAGCAGATCGCCGCCACGGCGTCGATCTCCGCCGGCGACCCCGAGATCGGCCGCCTCATCGCCCAGGCGATGGAGAAGGTCGGCAAGGAGGGCGTGATCACGGTCGAGGAGTCCAACACCTTCGGGCTGGACCTCGAGCTGACCGAGGGCATGCGCTTCGACAAGGGCTACCTCTCCGGCTACTTCGTCACCGACGCCGACCGCCAGGAGGCCGTCCTCGAGGATCCCTACATCCTCGTGGTCAACTCCAAGATCTCCGCGGTCAAGGACCTGGTCCCCGTGCTCGAGAAGGTCATGCAGGCCGGCAAGCCGCTGCTGATCATCGCCGAGGACGTCGAGGGCGAGGCCCTGGCCCTGCTGGTGCTCAACAAGATGCGCGGTTCCATCAAGTCCGTGGCCGTCAAGGCCCCCGGCTTCGGCGACCGCCGCAAGGCGCAGCTGGCCGACATCGCCATCCTCACCGGTGGCCAGGTCATCACCGAGGAGGTCGGGCTCTCCCTCGAGACCGCCACCGTGGACCTGCTGGGCCAGGCCCGCAAGGTCGTCGTGACCAAGGACGAGACCACGATCGTCGACGGCGCCGGCACCGCCGAGGAGATCGAGGGCCGCGTGGCCCAGATCCGCGCCGAGATCAACAACTCGGACTCGGACTACGACCGCGAGAAGCTGCAGGAGCGCCTGGCCAAGCTGGCCGGCGGCGTGGCCGTCCTCAAGGCGGGTGCCGCCACCGAGGTCGAGCTCAAGGAGCGCAAGCACCGCATCGAGGACGCCGTGCGCAACGCGAAGGCGGCCGTGGAGGAGGGCATCGTCGCCGGCGGCGGCGTGGCCCTGATCCAGGCCGGCCAGAAGGCCTTCGACAAGCTGCAGCTCACGGGCGACGAGGCCACCGGCGCGAACATCGTCAAGGTCGCCATCGATGCCCCGCTGAAGCAGATCGCGATCAACTCGGGCCTCGAGGCCGGCGTCGTCGTGGACAAGGTCCGCGGCCTGCCCCTGGGCCACGGCCTCAACGCCGCCACCGGCGAGTACGAGGACCTGATGGCCGCGGGCATCAACGACCCGGTCAAGGTCACCCGGTCCGCGCTGCAGAACGCGGCGTCCATCGCCGGGCTGTTCCTCACCACCGAGGCCGTCGTGGCCGACAAGCCGGAGCCCGCGGGCGCCGGTGCCGGTGCCGACGACGGCATGGGCGGCATGGGCGGCATGATGTGATCGACGGCTGACCCGTCGAGCGTGCCCAGCACGCATCCGGCACGGGCCGGGCACCTCCGACGAGGTGCCCGGCCCGTCGTCGTCCCCGCAGGGCGTGCCGCTGGCGCCCGAGTGGTGTTCAATCGGAGGCACCAGCTGCCGGAGGAGGAGCCGTGGGCGTCGTCGTGTGGGATGCGGTTCCCGTCCAGGTCGCGCTCGTGCTGATCGCCTTCGGCCTCACCTCCCTGGTGGGCCTGGAACGGCGGCTGCGGCGCAAGAGCGCCGGGCTGCGCACGCACGCCCTGGTCGGCACCGGCTCGGCCGTCTTCACCCTCGTCTCCGCCTACGGCTTCGGCGCCCTGCCCGGCATCGACGCCGGTCCCGACCCCTCCCGCGTGGCGGCCCAGATCATCACGGGCATCGGCTTCCTCGGCGCGGGCGTGATCTTCACGAACCGGGACGTGGTGCACGGGCTGACCACCGCCGCCAGCATCTGGCTCTCCGCGGCCATCGGCATGGCCTGCGGGGCCGGGCTCGTGCCGCTCGCCGTGGTCGCCACGGGACTGCACTTCGTCTCCGCGCTGATGCTGACCCCGCTCTCCCGCCGACTGCCCGGGATGGTGGCGCCGCAGGGACTGCGGCTGCGCTACGAGGACGGGCACGGCGTGCTGCGCGAGGTCCTCACGGTCGTCGACGAGCTCCAGCTGAGCGCCTCCGTGGTCTCGAGCCGGACGGTCGAGGGCCCCACCGGGGCCGAGGTCGAGCTGCTCCTGCGGCTCGACGGCAAGACGGACCTGCGCACCGCGGCCGTGCAGCTCTCGAAGGTCGCCGGGGTGCGCGACGTCGCCCAGCAGCAGCTCGAGCAGGAGCCCGGCGACTGAGCGCCCGTCCGGCCCCGGGGCCGTGGCGTTCGAGGGCGGGCCGCCGTGAAAAGATGGGATCCATGACGATCACAGCTGCCGCCGACGGCTCCGCGCTGGGCAATCCCGGTCCCGCGGGATGGGCCTGGTACATCGACGACAACACCTGGCGGGCCGGCGGATGGCCGCACGGCACCAACAACATGGGCGAGCTCAAGGCGGTCCTGGACCTGCTCGAGGCCACGGCCCACCGCCCCGAGGAGCCCCTGCGGGTGCTGTGCGACAGCCAGTACGTCATCAACTCGATCACCAAGTGGATGCCCGGCTGGAAGAAGAAGGGCTGGAAGAAGAGGGACGGCAAGCCCGTCCTCAACGTGGAGCTCATGAAGGCGCTCGACGCCGCGATGACCGGCCGGAACGTGCACTTCGAGTGGGTCAAGGGCCACGCCGGCCACGAGCTCAACGAGGCGGCCGACCAGCGCGCCCGCGCGGTGGCCACGGCCTTCCAGACCGGGCGCCCCGCGCCGGAGGGTCCTGGCTTCGACGGCGCAGGGGCCCGCCCGGGCGCGGAGGGCCCCGTCGTCGCCGGTCCGCGGCCGGCGGAGGACACGGAGCCCGGCGGGCCCGGTGACGGCGACGACCCGGACCTGCTGAGCGAGCTGCTCGCCCACGAGGAGGAGCTGGCCCGTGGGCGCACGGCGGGGGAGACCGTCCTGGACCTCGAGCGGGACCTGCTGCGCCCGGAGGTCCGGGCGGACCCGGGCCGGCTGGGCCAGCTGCTGCACGAGGGCTTCGCCGAGGTCGGCGCCTCGGGGACGTGGTGCTCCCGGGAGGACGTCCTCGCCCGGCTGCCCCGCGAACCGGCCCTCGGCGCCGTGGACCTGCACGTGCTCACGACCACCGACCTCGGCTCGGCCGCCGTGCACCTCGTCTACCGGCTCACGGCGGGGGACCGCACGAGCCTGCGCAGCTCCCTGTGGGTCCGGGAGGACTCCCGCAATGAGCTGGGTCCCTGGCAGCTGCGCTTCCACCAGGGCACCGACGAGTCCTGACGGGTCCGCTCACACCTCGGGGGCGTCGTCGGCGGGCTCGATCCCCGGCACGCGCACGGTCATGGTCGCCCCGCCGCCGGGGGTCGCGGTGAGCCGCACGGTGCCGTCGTGCTGCTGGACGATCGCGGCCACGATCGACAGTCCCAGCCCCGTGCCGCCGGTCTCCCGGGTGCGGGAGGAGTCGGCCCGGTAGAAGCGCTCGAACACGCGCTCCGCGTCCTCGCCCTGGATCCCCGGGCCGTGGTCGCGCACCTGCAGGACGGCGTTGAACGTGTCGTCGACCGAGTGCTCCACGCCCACCGCGATCTCGATCGGGGTGCCCTCCGGGGTGTAGCGCAGGGCGTTGGTCACGAGGTTCGCCACGACCTGGCGGAGCCGGAACTCGTCGCCGTGCACCCACGCCGAGACCGGCCCGCCGCCCCGCAGGCCCTCGACCGTGATCCGCCGCTCGGGGGCGGAGACCCGGGCGTCCCCGGCCGCGTCGAACGCGAGGTGCAGCAGGTCCACGTCGACGTTCTCGGCGGGCCGACGCTCGTCGAGGCGGGCGAGCATGAGCAGGTCCTCGACGAGCTGCGTCATCCGCTGCGCCTCGGACTCGATCCGGGACATCGCCCCGGCCACGTCCTCCGGCTGCTGCAGGGCGCCGTGCCGGTAGAGCTCCGAGTAGCCGCGGATGGTCACCAGGGGCGTGCGCAGCTCGTGGGAGGCGTCGGCCACGAACCGCCGCAGCTTGGCCTCGGACCGGGTCCGGGCGTCGAAGGCGTCCTCGATGTGGCCCAGCATCGCGTTGAGGGACGCCGAGAGCTGGCCGATCTCGGTCTGCCGGTTGTAGCCCTCCATGCGCTGGGAGAGGTCGCCCTCCGCGATGCGGGCGGCGGTCTGCTCCACCCGGTGCAGGGGTGCGAAGGCGCGGGTGACCAGGACCCAGCCGACGGCCATGGCGGCGAACAGGGTCGCCACGCCGAAGCTGAGCGTCAGGAGGGTCACCGCGCTGAGCATCGCGTTCATGTCGTCGAGCGGCTCGGCGACCGCCACCACGAGGTTCAGCTGCTGCGTCTCGGCCGCGACCACCCGCCACCGGCGGTCCGGGGCGTCCACGGAGCCCACGGTGGTCGGCTCGAAGGGGTGCTCCCGCACCTCCTCGAGATCGACCTGGGACAGGTCCGGCCGCCGCTCGAGCACGCCGTCCGGCGTGTGCACCGCCTCGGCGAGCGTCCTGCCCTCGGCGTCGAGCAGGAACCCGGCGTGGGGGACCTGCACGGCCTGCCCCGTGCCCAGGTCGGCCACCAGCACGGTGGACACCGGCTGCACGGACTCGACCAGGCCGCGGTCGATGTCGTTCAGCAGCGAGCTGCGCAGCACCGAGATCGCCACGAAGCTCGTGACCAGGATGGACAGGGCGAGGAGCAGGCCCGTCAGGACCATCAGCTGCGAGCGCAGCGAGGTCGAGCGCCACCGGGAGGACAGGGTGTGCATCCCGGGACCGGGTCAGTGGTTCTTGTGCGAGGACCGCAGGAGGTAGCCGACGCCCCGCTTGGTGTGGATCAGCGGCGGCAGCTCCGGGTCGTTGTCGATCTTCCGGCGCAGGTAGGAGATGTAGGACTCCACGATGGAGGCGTCCCCGTTGAAGTCGTACTCCCACACGTGGTCGAGGATCTGCGCCTTGGACAGCACCCGGTTCGGGTTGAGCATGAGGTAGCGCAGCAGCTTGAACTCGGTGGGGGAGAGGTCGATCTCGCGCTCGCCCCGGAACACCTCGTGCGCGTCGTCGTCGAGGACCAGGTCGTCCACGCGCAGCCGGGAGTCGTCCTCCTCGGCCGGCTGGGTGCGGCGCAGCACCGCGCGGATGCGGGCGACGACCTCGTCGAGGCTGAAGGGCTTGGTGACGTAGTCGTCCCCGCCCACGGTCAGCCCCGTGACCTTGTCCTCGGTCTCGTCCTTGGCCGTGAGGAAGAGGATGGGGAAGTGCCGCCCGGACGCGCGCAGCTTGCGGGTCACGGAGAAGCCGTCCATGTCCGGGAGCATGACGTCCAGCACCGCGAGGTCCGGGTTCTCGGACTCCGCCTTGGCCAGGGCGTCACGGCCGTTGGCGGCGGTGACGACCTCGAAGCCGGCGAAGCGCAGGGACGTGGCCAGCAGCTCGAGGATGTTGGGCTCGTCGTCGACGACGAGCAGTTTCGCTTCGGGGTTGTCATTCTTCACGACACCCATTTTCTCGGAACACCCTGAAAGCCGCCTGAACGGCGGTCACCGGTCCTCGGGGAGTTCCCCGGGGGCCTCATGACCGGGGGCCTCGTGACCGGGGGCTTCGAGATCGGCGGCGTCGAGGATCCGGTAGGCGTAGCCCTGCTCGGCGAGGAAGCGGCGGCGCTTGGCCGCGTACCCGGCGTCCACGGTGTCGCGCGCCACCACGGTGTAGAACGTCGCCGGGCGGCCGTCGCGCTTCGGGCGCAGCAGCCGGCCCAGGCGCTGCGCCTCCTCCTGCCGGGAGCCGAAGGCCCCCGAGACCTGCACGGCGACCGAGGCCTCCGGCAGGTCGACCGAGAAGTTCGCGACCTTCGAGACCACGAGCACCGGCAGCTCCCCGGCGCGGAACGCGGCGAAGAGCTTCTCCCGCCGTGCCGTGCTCGTGCTGCCCTGGAGCACCGGGGCGCCGAGCAGCTCGCCCAGCTCGCCGAGCTGGTCCAGGAACTGCCCGATGACCAGCACCGGCTCCCCGCGGTGACGCGCCACGAGCCGGGCGACGACGTCGAGCTTGTGCGGGGAGGACGAGGCGAGACGGTGCCGGTCGGCGTCCTCGGCGGAGGCGTAGGCCATCCGGTCGGCCAGGGGCAGCTCCACCCGGACCTCGACGCAGTCGGCGGGCGCGATGTGGCCCTGGGCCTCGATCTCGCGCCAGGGCGCGTCGTAGCGCTTGGGCCCGATGAGGGAGAACACCTCGCCCTCGCGGTGGTCCTCGCGCACCAGGGTGGCCGTGAGGCCCAGGCGGCGCCGGGCCTGCAGCTCGGCGGTCATCCGGAACACGGGGGCGGGCAGCAGGTGGACCTCGTCGTAGACGATCAGCCCCCAGTCGTGGCCGTCGAGCAGCTCCAGGTGGGGGTGGAGGCCGCCGCGGCGGGACGTCAGCACCTGGTAGGTGGCGATCGTCACGGGACGGACCTCCTTGACGGCCCCGGAGTACTCGCCGATCTCGTCCTCCGTGAGGGTGGTCCGCCGCAGCAGCTCCGCCTTCCACTGCCGCGCCGAGACCGTGCTCGTGACCAGCACGAGCGTCGTGGTGGAGCTCGCGGCCATCACCCCGGCGCCGACCAGCGTCTTGCCGGCGCCGCAGGGCAGGACGACCACGCCGCTGCCGCCGGCCCAGAAGTTCTCCACCGCGTGGCGCTGGTACGGGCGCAGGGCCCAGGCCTCGCCCGTGAGCGGGTCCGTCTCCGTCAGGGCCACGGGGTGGGGCGTGCCGTCCACGTAGCCGGCCCGGTCCTCCGCCGGCCAGCCCACGGTCAGCAGCAGCTGCTTGAGCCGGCCGCGGGCGCTCCCGTGCACCACCGTGGTGGCGCCGTCGATCCGGGGCCCGAGCAGCGGGGCGATCGTGCGGTGCCGGGAGATCTCCTCCAGGACGGGGGCGTCGTGGCTGCGCAGCACGAGCCCGTGCACGGGGTCCTGCTCGAGCACCAGCCGGCCGTAGCGGGACATCGTCTCGTCGATGTCCAGGAGCAGGGCGTGCGGGACCGGGAACCGGGAGCGGGTGAGGAGGACGTCGAGCACCTGCTCGGCGTCCAGCCCGGCGGCGCGGGCGTTCCACAGGCCCAGCGGGGTGATCCGGTAGGTGTGCACGTGCTCCGGGGCGCGCTCGAGCTCGGCGAAGGCCGCGAGCTCGCGCCGCGCGTCGTCGGCGTCCTCGTGGTCGAGCTCGAGCAGCACGGTCCGGTCGCTCTGGACGATCAGTGGTCCCACGGGGCGGCTCCTCGGCTGTCGGGCGAACGGTCGGTCGGGCGGCCGGCGGGGTCGACCGCCGGGTGGCCGGGGGGAGGGCCGGGGAGGTCGTCGGGGGGCCGCGCCCGGTCCCGGCCGGTGAGCCGGTCCACCAGCTCCGCGATCTCGTCGGCGGAGGGGACGGGCAGGCGCGGGGCGGGGACCTCGAGCAGCAGCAGCGGGTCCTCGGCGGGGGACGTGCCGACGGCCTCCGCGGGCACGTCGTCGAGCGCAGGCTCCGTGCCCGTGGCCCGCACGGCGGCCGCGAGCTCCTGCCACCCGCCGTCCCGGCCGGCCGGTCCCCGGCGCCGGCCGGGACCCTCCGCGCCGGAGCCGACCACGAGCACACCGGGCGCGGGCCGGCGCAGCCGCCGCCCCGCGAGGTCCGGGGAGCCGGCGAGTGCCTCCAGCAGCTCCTCCTCCCCGGTGAGCACCCAGTCCGCCCGGGTGATCCGGATCCGTCCGTGCGCCCGGCCGGTCTCCTCGACCAGGTAGGCCAGGGCCTGCGGCACCTCGCCCCGGCCGTGCTCGTCGAGCCAGGCCAGGATCGAGGAGGGCGTCCACCCGGCGTCGAGGGCGCGGTGCAGGGAGCGCTCGCTGAAGCGGTGCCGCGGGACCGGGCCGTGGCCCTCCGGCTCGGCCAGCCCGGTGAGGGCGCGGGCCACGTCCGGCGCGAGGTAGCCCGTGGCCGTCGCCGTGAGGTCGCTCTGCAGCAGCACCGTCCGCGTGGGGGCGGGCAGCCACCCGGCCACGGAGCGGACGGCGTCCTCGGGCCGGTCCTGCGCCAGGGCCAGCCCGGGTGCGGTGAGGGCGCCGGCGCCCAGCAGGCCGAGATCCGCGGCCTCCGTGAGCATCCCCGGCCCCCACCGGTCCAGGGCCCGCGCCAGGCGCGGTCGGCGCCACCGGGCGAGGGCGACGACGTCCCCCGTCCCGTGGCCGCCGGGGGAGCGCTCGGCGAGCTCGGCACAGGCGGCCAGGACCGTCCGGCGCACGTCCGGGGCCTCCGGGGCGTGCGTGCCGCGGGTGAGGACCCCGATGACCGTGCCGTCGGCCAGCGGCAGGCCGGCGGCGGAGGGGACGACGTCGGAGGCCAGCCACGAGCGCACCAGGTGCCACCACTGGCCGGTGCGGTCGGCGTCCTCCACGGGGGCCGGCGCGGGACGCCAGGACGACGTGTCCGGGTCCAGCCGCACGAGCCCGGACAGCTCGCCCAGACCGAGCAGGCGGACGAGCTCGGCGTGCTCGGTGCCCAGGGCCGAGCGCAGCCGGCGCAGCTCGCGCACGCCGACCCCGCCGGCCCGCAGGGTGGTCAGCGGCCGGTCCCGCAGCTCGGCGCGCAGTGCCGCACCGCGCCGCAGCAGCTGCTCGACCGCCGCCGCCGCGGCGTTGTCCCGCACCCGGTCCGGCACGCGCGTGCCGGGCGGGAGCGGCGGCTCCGGCGGCGTGGCGGCCCAGGGATCGGGCCCGCGCAGCAGCAGGCCCACCTCCCGCGGGAGCTCCACGTGGCGGGCGTCGACGGGCAGGAGCACGCCGTGGGCGAGGAGCCAGTCGACGGGCTGGGCGAGGGGGTCGGCCGCGGGGTCGACGGGCCGCAGGGCCTCCGGCAGGGCGCCCACGGGGCGGGATCGGAACCGCTCGAGGACCTCCCGCACCGGCGCGGGCCACCCGGCGAGCTCCTCGGCGGTGCGGGGCAGGACGGTGCGGGGCAGGTCGGTGCGGGACGGGTCGGCGCCCGGCTCCGGCGCGGCCGCGGCTCCCCCGCGCAGGCGCGCGGCGGAGGCGGCGAGCACGCGGTGCGGGCGGCCCAGGCCCGCCGGATGGCGGCCGAGGGCCTCCTCCACCCCGGGCACGAGCCGCAGGGCGTCGCCGTCCCGGAGCACCAGGCCCAGCCGGTGCAGCCGGTCCCACGGCGGGTCCGGCGGCACCGTCGCGACCGCACCGCCGGGCGGGCCCAGGAGCACGGCCCGCTCGACGGCGTCCAGCTCGGGTCGGGAGAGCGCGTCGAGGGCCCGGCGCAGGCTGCCGCGGGACAGCAGCGTCCCGGCGAGCTCCCCGAACGAGGCCGTGCCGGGACGCACCGCGTCCGGCCGGGCGGCGAGCAGCGCGCCCAGCTCGGCGGGGGAGCGGGACGCGAGATCCCGGAGCAGGTCGTCCGGGAGCACGGATCAGGCCCGGCGGCGGCGCAGCAGGGAGCGCACCAGGACCGCGCAGAACAGCAGGAAGGCCACCGGGAACGCGAACCACGGCACCACCGTGAGCCCGTCCCAGGGATCCGCGCCCACGGCCTCGAGCACGAGGAGCAGGGCCAGGCACGCCGCGCTCACCAGCCCGAGCAGGACCGCGGAGGCGCCGAGGACGTCGACACCGGTGCGGGGGGCGGAGCGGTTCGGGGACGTGGCGGCTCGGTCGTCGGAGGCAGGCATGGCTCCAGAATACCGAGCGCGGCGGTGCGCCGGTGACCGCGCCCGGCGGAGCCCGCACCCGGAGCAGGGCTAGAATGGGAGGTTCCACAGGGTGGCCCGGCGGCGACGACCGCCGGGCCACCCCACCACGAACACGAGGACGAGGGAGACAGCGTGCCCACCGGCAAGGTCAAGTGGTTCGATGCGAAGAAGGGCTTCGGGTTCCTGGCGGCCGACGACGGCCAGGAGGTGTTCCTGCCCTCCTCGGCGCTGCCCTCCGGGGCCGGCACGGTGAAGCCGGGGACGCGGATGGAGTTCGGCGTCGCCCAGGGCCGGCGCGGCGCGCAGGCGCTCTCCGCCCGGATCCTGGACCGGACCCCGTCGGTCGCGAAGAACGTCCGGAAGCCCGCCGAGGAGATGGCGGTCATCACGGAGGACCTGATCAAGCTCCTCGACGACATGTCCAACGGGCTGCACCGCGGCCGCTACCCGGACTCCGCGCACGGGAAGAAGATCGCCGCGATCCTGCGCACGGTGGCCGACAACCTGGACGTCTGAGGACGCCACGGGCCGCCGTCGCGGTCCGCCCCCCATCCGTCCCCGACATCCAGCACGAGGGAGACCAGCAGTGACCGAGGACACCGTCCAGGACGCGACCGCCGAGGCCGCGGCCCCGGCGCCCGACACGGCGGCCCCGCCGCCCCGCCGCCGCCGGACCCCGAAGCAGGACCCCCTGCTGGTGGCCGACGTCGCCACCGCCCGCGCGGGGGTCGAGCAGATCGCGGAGCCCTCCCAGATCGGTCCCGGCCACCGGGTCACGGTGGAGGAGGACCGTCTGGTCGTCCACCTCTTCGAGTGCACGCTGCCCGGCTACCGCGGCTGGAACTGGTTCGCGAGCCTGGCCCGGGCCCCGCGCAGCAAGGCCGTCACGGTCTGCGAGGTGGGCCTGCTGCCGGGGGACGACGCCCTGCTGGCGCCCGAGTGGGTCCCGTGGTCCGCCCGGGTGAGCCCCGAGGAGAAGGCCCAGGAGGATCTGGACCGGGCCGAGGACGAGGCCGCGGCGAACGCCGGGGCCGGTGCGGACGCCGGGGCCGTTGCGGGCGCCGAGGCCGGTGCGGACGCCCAGTCCGCTGCGGGCGCCGCCTCCCGGGAGGGCCGCGAGCAGGCTCCGGACGACACCGCCGGGGACGGGGCCGTCCCGCCGCCGGAGGGCGGGCGGTCCTGACCGCTGCGCCGGGGGACGCCGGGGCGCCCGAGCCCGCGGGCGGGATGTTCCGGTCCTTCCGGTTCCGCAACTACCGGCTGTGGTTCCTGGGCGCGCTCGTGTCCAACATCGGGACGTGGATGCAGCGCACGGCCCAGTCGTGGCTGGTCTTCGACGAGCTCACCGACCACGACGCCACCGCCATGGGCGTGGTGACCGCCCTGCAGTTCCTGCCCCAGCTCCTCCTCGCCCCCTGGGCGGGCGTGCTCGCGGACCGGCTCGACCGCAGGCGCCTGCTGCTGTGGACGCAGACGTCCATGGCGGTGCTGGCGGCGGGTCTCGGGGCGCTGGTCCTGGCGGACGCGGCCACGCTGTGGCACGTCTACGGCTTCGCCCTCGCCCTGGGGGTCGTCTCCACGCTCGACGCCCCCGTGCGCCAGACCTTCGTCTCGGAGATGGTCGACGACGCCTATCTCTCCAACGCGGTGGCCCTCAACGCGACGTCCTTCAACACCGCACGGATGATCGGTCCGGCCGTGGCCGGGGTGCTCGTCGCCTCGATCGGCTCGGGCTGGGTCTTCCTCCTCAACACGGTGACCTTCGGCGCCATGCTCGCCGCCGTCCTCGCCATCCGCACGGACGAGCTGCGCGGGATGCCCCGGTCCGGCCGGGGGCGGGGCCAGATCCGGGAGGGACTGGCCTACGTGGGCGGGCGCCCCGACATCGTGGCGGTGCTCGTCACGATCTTCCTCATCGGCACCTTCGGGCTGAACTTCGCGGTGTTCCTGGCGGCCATGGCCGGGCCCGAGTTCGGCCGCGGCCCGGAGACCTTCGGTCTGCTCAACTCGGTGCTCGCGGTCGGCACGGTGGCGGGGGCCCTGCTCTCGGCGCGGCGCCGCAGCGCCCGGCTGCGCTACGTCTACGGCGGCAGCGCCGTCTTCGCCCTCAGCTGCCTGGGCGCGGCCACGGCACCGAGCCTGCCGCTGTTCGCGCTGTGGCTGGTCCCCTGCGGAGTCTCCTCCCTGACCATCATGACCACCGCCAACGCCTACGTGCAGTCGACCACCTCGCCGGTGATGCGCGGACGCGTCATGAGCCTCTACATGGCCATCTTCCTGGGCGGCACCCCGGTCGGGGCGCCGGTCGTCGGCTGGATCACCGACGCCCTCGGCGCACGCTGGGGCATGGGGGCCGCCGTGGCCGCGGGGCTGGGCGGGGCCCTGGTGGGCCTGACCGTCCGGCTGCGTGCGGGTCGCCCCTCCGCGCCGGACGGCTAGCGTCCGGAGCCCGGGCGGAGCTGCCCGACGACGTGGTCGACGCAGGCCAGCAGCCGGGAGACGTCCTCCGGGTCGATGGAGACGAAGGTGGCGATCCGCAGCTGGTTGCGGCCCAGCTTGCGGTAGGGCTCGACGTCGACCACGCCGTGGGCACGCAGGGCGGCCGCGACGGCGGCGGCGTCCACCGTGCGGTCGAAGTCCACGGTGGTGATCACCGTGGAGCGGTCCTCCGGGGCCGCCACGAACGGCGCCGCGAACTCCGAGGCCTCGGCCCACGCATAGACGAGGTCGGAGGACGTCCTCGTGCGGGCCGCGGCCCAGGACATGCCGCCCCGGTCGTTGAGCCAGCGGACCTGCTCGTCGAGCATGACCAGCGTGGCCAGGGCGGGCGTGTTGTACGTCTGGTTCTTCCGGGAGTTCTCCAGCGCGGTGCTGAGCCGCAGGAAGTCGGGGATCCACCGTCCCGAGGCGTCGATCCGCTCGATCCGCTCGATGGCGGCGGGGGAGAACGCCCCCAGCCAGAGTCCGCCGTCGGAGCCGAGGTTCTTCTGCGGGGAGAAGTAGTAGACGTCCGTGGCCGCCACGTCCGCGGCCATCCCCCCGGCCGCGGAGGTCGCGTCCACCAGCACCAGCGCGTCGTCGGCGATCCCGGCGGGCCGGGCCACGGGTGCCGCGACCCCGGTGGAGGTCTCGTTCTGGGGCCACGCGTAGACGTCCACCCCCTCCTCGGCCCGGGCCTGCGGCCGGGTGCCGGGGGCGGACTCCACGACCGAGGCGCCCTCCAGGAACGGGGCGGCACCGGTGGCCTGGGCGAACTTCGCCCCGAACTCCCCGAACACCAGGTGCTGGGCCTTCCGCTCGACGAGCCCGAAGGCGGCGGCGTCCCAGAAGGCCGTGGCCCCGCCCAGCCCCAGCAGCACCTCGTGGCCCTCGGGCAGGCCGAGGAACCGGGCGAGTCCCTCGCGCACCGAGGCCACCAGTTCCTGGACCGGCGCCTGGCGGTGCGAGGTGCCGAGCAGCGCGGACCCGGCCCGGGCGACGGCCTCGACCTGGGCCGGGCGGATCTTCGAGGGGCCGGCGCCGAACCGGCCGTCGAGGGGCAGCAGGTGCTGGGGGATGGTGACGTGTGCGGGCAACGGGCGCTCCCTGGGCAATGGTGGGCGGCGGGTGACGGGCGTCGGCGGGCGCGGCCGCCGGAGGGCGCTCGCGCTGGTCGCGCCCGCCGCCCATTCTGCCCCACGGGCGGCGGCGGGCGCGGCGGCCGGCTCCCTCCGCCGCCGGTGCGGGCCGCCCACTAAGCTCGTGCGGGAAGACCGGACCGGGCGGGATCCCCGGGGCCGGACGGCCGGACGAAGGATGACTGAGGCATGAGCGACCTGATCGACACCACGGAGATGTACCTGCGGACCGTGCTCGAGCTCGAGGAGGAGGGGATCACCCCGATGCGGGCCCGCATCGTGGAGCGTCTGGACCACTCGGGGCCCACGGTCTCGCAGACGGTGTCCAGGATGGAGCGGGACGGGCTGCTGACCATGGGCCCGGACCGGTCGCTGCTGCTCACCGAGGCGGGGCGGGAGCGGGCCGTGCAGGTCATGCGCAAGCACCGGCTGGCGGAGCGGCTGCTGGCGGACGTCATCGGCCTGGACCTGGCCCAGGTCCACGACGAGGCCTGCCGCTGGGAGCACGTCATGAGCGAGCAGGTCGAGCGGCGGCTCGTGGACCTGCTCCACAGTCCCCGTCACTCGCCGTACGGCACCCCGATCCCGGGTCTGGCCGCCCTGGGGGTCGAGGAGAGCCCCGCCGCGGCGCACCCCTCCCTGCTCGACGCCGCCCGCCGGCTGCCGGAGGAGGCCCACACCGTGGCCCTGCTGCCGGAGGTGGTCCAGGCGGACGCCGACCTGCTGGGCGTGCTGAGCGACGTGGGCGTGCTGACGGGCGCGGAGGTCAGGGCCCGGGTGGACGGTGAGCGCGTGCGCGTCGAGGTGCCGGCCACGGGCCGGTCCGCCGAGATCGACCTGCGCACCGCCGCGGCCATCCGCGTCCTCGCTCGCTGACCTGTCGCCGGAGGCCGCCGAGGGCACTCCGGGGGCGCTCCGGAGGGCACCCTCGAGGGGTCTCCGGCATGTCCGGGCGAGGGGGCGGACCGCAGTGTGGGGACGTTCACAAGCGACTTTCGGCCAGTCCGGCCCGGCGGGCCCGTCCGGGGCGCCGCACCCCCGGTGACGTGCGGATTCTCGGTCCTCCGAGGTGCGCTCCACAGAACGTCACGGATGGGAACTCATATCCGAGAAGAGATCAAAAGGGCATGATTCGGAGGCTGACCGTGTCCCGACCGTGATCGGCCGTGATCAAAACGTGACACTTCCGTAATCAATCATGTACTGTTCAACGCGTGCTGATCACTGGTCGGATCGGCGCCCACGGAGCACATCGCCGAATTCTGCCGGTGCCCCGTGGCCTCTTCACAGAAACTGCTTGGCAGAAGCGGGGGAACCACTTTCGGTCCCGGTGATCCGGGTCCTTGGGGTTAAGTCGTCAGAGCGCGTGCGCTCTGCGGCCGGGTGTCTCCCACCCGAATCCGACAGCTCACCTCGTAGGCAAAGGGAGGAACTCACCCATGTCGCTTTTCCAGCAGAACACTGCCCGCCACCGTGCCGAGAGCACCTCGCACGTCGTGCGCAACACCACCATCGCCGCCGCCGCCGGCGCCGCGATGATCGGCTCCATCGCTCCGGCGCAGGCCTACGCCCAGGCTCCCGTCGAGTCCGGTGCGGCCTACTCGGCCCCGGCCTCCGCCTCGCTGGCCGGTTACACCTCGTACACCTACCAGGCCCCGGTCGCCGCGCAGCCCGCCTACGAGGCCCCGGCCTACCAGGCCCCGGCCCCCGCCCCGGCTCCGCAGGCCGCCTCCACCGCGAGCGTGACCCCGCAGTCCACCGCCACCACCGCGATCGCCCCGGCGGCCGGCGGCATCGTGGGCACCGCGATGTCCGCCCAGGGTGCGGGCTACGTCTACGGCGGCACCGCCTACGGCGCCTGGGACTGCTCCGGCTTCACCCAGTGGGTGTTCGCGCAGAACGGCATCGACCTGCCCCGCACCACCTGGTCCCAGTTCGCCGCGGGCACCCCCACGGCCAACCCGCAGCCCGGTGACCTCGTCTCCCAGAACGGCGGCGCGCACGTCGGCATCTACATCGGCGCCGGCAAGATGATCTCCGCCCTCAACCCCACCCAGGGCACCCAGGTGCACTCCGTCAACGCCATGCAGCTGGACGGCTACTACACCTTCTGATCCGGCCCGCCGCCCGCGGGGACAACCCGCGGGCGGCGCCCGATCCTTTTCTCCCCCCCCCCACGGAGTTCCGCTCTCCCGGTTCTCCGTGCTCCCTGCTGTCCGACCGGACGGCCCCCTCCTCCGCTCGCCCGGCCGTCGTTCCCGATCCCGGAACACGGTCCTGCCGGACACCGGATCACCCCGAGCACCGCCCGGGGTGATCCGCGCTGTCTCCGCGTCCCTCCGGCAGACCGCCCCGGCCCCGCCAGAAAGCCGCCTGAACTCCTCATGACTCGTGACCTGTCCTCCCCGAACGGCATCGCCTCCCTCCTGAGCGGCAAGGCCCGCACGGTCGCCGCCGTCGCCGCGTTCTCCGGCCTCGCCGTCGCCACCACCGTCTCCGTGCAGGCCGCTCCGTCCCAGGACGCCTCCGCCGACGCCCCGCTGTCGGCCGTCGCGGCCGCCACCCCCACCGCGGCGCCCACCGTGTCTCTCGAGCCCGTCGCCCACGTGACGAAGGCCGAGAAGCCCGCGGAGAAGAAGACCGAGAAGAAGGCGGAGAAGAAGACCGAGAAGAAGGCGGAGCGGACGGTCGAGACCCCGGTCGTCGCGGCCGTGGCCGCCCCGGCCCCGAAGCCCGTGGCCGCCCCCGCCCCGGCCCCGGTGGTCGAGGCGCCGAAGCCGGTCGTGCAGGCCGCCCCGGCCCCGAAGCCCGCCCCTGCCCCGGCCCCGGTGGTCGAGGCGCCGAAGCCGGTCGTCCAGGCCGCCCCGGCCCCGAAGCCCGCCCCCGCCCCGAAGCCGGCCGTGCAGGCCGCTCCGGCCGCGGAGCGCACCGTCACCACCCAGAGCTCCGCCTCCGGCAAGGGCGCGACCATCTCGTCCGCCGCCATGGGACAGCTCGGCGTGGGCCAGGACTGCACCGCGCTCGTGACCAACGCCCTGCGCGCCGCCGGAATCAACCACCACGGCTGGCCGGCCTCCTACCTGAGCCTCGGCACGCAGGTCTCCGCGGGCCAGGCCCAGCCCGGCGACCTCGTCTACTACGCCGACGGCGGCATGGGCGCGGCCCACATCGGGGTGTACATCGGCGGCGGCAAGGCCGTCCACGGCGGGTGGAACGGCGGCACGACCGTCGTCGACAGCGTCAACGTGGGCTCCGGCCCCGTCTACGTCCGCGTGCGCTGAGCGCACGCGAGAGCACCGGTTCGGGTGCGCGGTTCCTGGTCGGCCAGACGGGAACCGCGCACCCGCTGTCGTTCCCGGCGGCCGATAGACTGCTGGCATGTCCACCGACTTCAGCCGCAACGCCCGCACCAGCCTCGATCGTGAGTACGCCTACATGGCCTACGGCATGATCGGCGGCGCGGTCCCCGGCATCGTGGCCGGCTTCGTGGTGGCCGCGTTCGTGGGCCACGCCGCCATGTGGTTGTCGGTCTTCGGCGGCATCGGGATCGTGCTCGGGCTGGTCACCGGGATCCTGCTCCACCGGAGGCGGCACGCCCGGACCGGGTCCGCGGATCCCGCGGAGCCCGGCGCAGCGCCGGAATGACGTGGTCCCGCAGCAGCGGGGCCAGGTCCGGCGGGAGCGCCGAGGGGTGCTCCCCGTCGAGGGGAAGCCAGCGCAGCTCCGCGATCTCGGCGAGCGGCACGGGCCTGCCCGGCAGGCGCGCGGTGTAGACGGTGCAGCGCACCCACGTGCCGGCCTCGTTCGCCGCCGGCGCCACGAACTGCCCGAGCGGGCGCAGCAGGTCCGGGTCCAGCCGCAGCCCCACCTCCTCGGCGGCCTCGCGCACCGCCGCCGCGGCCGGGGTCTCACCCGGGTCCAGCTTGCCGCCCACCAGCATGAAGCGCTCCGTGCCGCGCTTGCGCACCGTCAGCAGCGCCCCGTCGTCGTCCTGCAGGCACACGGCGGTGATGGTCAGCACCGCCGCGCCCGCGGGGGGATCCCCGGGCGGCGGGCCGGCCACCCCGCGCAGCCGGGCGATCTCCTGCTCGAGGTTGCGCCGCGCCGCGGCGTCCCAGCGCTGCCGGGCCTCGGCGGTGCGGAACAGGGGCCGGCGGTCCCGGAGGTCCTCGAGCACCCGCAGGCGGGCCCGCGCGAACTCCGGGTCCGGCACGTGCGCGTACTCCTGCCGCACCCCCGCGACGTAGGCGGCATAGCCGGCCGGGTCCGCGCCGAGCACCGAGAGGTCGGCGTCGAGGAGCAGGTCCCCGAGCAGGTCCTCGTCCCCGGCGCGGTGCCCGAGGGTGAGCAGCACCAGCCGCTCGACCTCCGCCACCACCGGCGCGGGGAACCCGGCCGCGCCGAGCCGGGCGCGGGCCAGCTCCGCGGACTCCCGTTCGTCCGCCCCGGGCCGGGCGCGGTAGACCGCGTCGTGGAACCACGCGGCGAGGACGAGGGTCCCGGAGCGCGCCGGGTCGGGCGCCCGCCCGCTCCCCAGCAGGTCGAGGGCCTCGAGCACCGCGAGCAGGTGCGAGGGGCCGTGGTAGTGCCGGTGCGGCTCGCTCCACCGGTCCAGGAGCTCCCGGCCCAGTCCCGGGTGGTCCGGGAAGCGGGCCGTCCACCGGCGGAGCAGCACGCGGGCGAGCCGGTCGGGGCGCGCCCGCGCCGGGACGCGCAGCCCGCTGCGCACGAGCACGCGCGTGAGCCGGCGGCCGTCCACGGGGTGCGCGCCCGCGGCGACGGCCTCCGCGTACCGGCTCTCCGGCACGTCGTAGTGGTCCCGGTCGAACGCGCGCCGGGGCACACCCAGCCGCTCCGCGAAGGCGTGCAGCTCCGCGTAGGACGTGTCGGAGACCAGGTGCGAGAAGTGCGTCCCGTGGGCGGGCCACAGCGGCGGATCGATGTAGACGGGCATGCGACCGATCCTAGACGCGGCCGGTTCGCGGGGGTCCGGGGGAGCACCTAGACTGTTCGCGTCGCCCTCGTAGCTCAGGGGATAGAGCACGGCTCTCCTAAAGCCGGTGTCGTTGGTTCGAATCCAATCGAGGGCACGCACGCCCCGGACCGCACGGTCCGGGGCGTTCCCGCGCCGGAGCCGAGCCGGGGCGCACCCGGGGGTCGCCGGTCAGTCCGACGGCGCCCGCGAGCCGGCCCGGCGCCGGAGGACCTCCACCGTCACGGTCGCGGTGACGGCGAGCAGCAGCACGAGCAGCACCCATCGGGCGGTCACCAGCGCCGAGGCCGTGGTCACGGCGGAGCCGTCCCCGGGGTCCGCGAGCGCGGCGTCGATCGCGGAGTTGGCCGCCAGGGAGACGGTCGCGAAGCCGAGCACCACGGCCGAGAGCGCCCACCGCCGGAGCCGGGAGACCGTGTTCACCGCCACGAACAGCAGCCACGCCAGTCCCACCAGCAGCGGGGCCAGCAGCCCGGACGTGCGGTGCACCGCCTCGTACTGGGCCCGGCCCTCCTCGCCCAGCGCCGAGGCGAGGCGCTGGGCGTGCTCCTGGCCGAACCCTCCGGGCATCCACTCCGGCAGGGTGATCCCGCCGGCCGCGGCGGCCCCGAAACGGGGCAGCACCCAGGCGTGCACGTACAGCCACAGGGCCGCGGAGACGGCCATGGCCACGCCCACCACCAGGCCCGAGCTCGAGCGCGCGGGCTCGGGCCGGAGCTGTCCGGGGCGCGCCTGGTGCAGCCGTGTTCCCCGGGGCGGTTCCGGGGCCGCCGGGGTGCCGCCGTGCTTGCGTGCCTTCTGTGCGCGTGTCAGTCCCATGCCCCCATTATCCGAGCGTGCACCCCCGCCCAACGCCGGGACCGGGGGGTAGGCTGGGGCCACCCGCACCGGTCCTCCCGGACCGCGCGGGGGGCGGCCCGGCCGACGACGACCGGGCGCTCGACGAGGACGACACGGAGGTGCCGGTCATGGAACTGTCCATCGGACTCCCGGACGGCCTGCTCATGCGGCTGACCGAGGGCAACGTGCTGACGCTGTTCGAGAAGGATCACGAAACGGTGCGCCGCACGGTGGACTGCTCCGTCCTCGGCGGCGCCCCCATCGCGGACATGGTGTGGTCGCACAAGCTCTCGGCCGTGATCGTGGCGGTGCCCTCCCTGCACCGGCTCTTCCGCTGGGACCCGTACACCGACGTGCTGTACGAGTTCGCGGGGACCGGCGAGTCCGGTCGGCGGGACGGCAAGGCGGCGCAGGCCAAGTTCGCCGCCACCGTGTCCATCACCGAGGACGGCGGCGGCACGCTGTGGCTCATCGACCGGGACTCCTCGTCCCTGCGCTGCATCGAGATCGACACCGACAAGCCGGACGGCGGCCCGCAGGTCTGCACCGTGGTCGGCCGGGCCGGCGCCGGCTTCGCGGACGGACCGGCGGACACGGCCCAGCTGGACCACCCCGAGGACCTGCAGATCCTCTACGACGGCTCGATCGTGATCGCCGACACCGGCAACGACGCGATCCGCCACCTCGACCCGTCCAGCCGGGAGCTGGACACCGTCTACGGCGGCGGGAACGAGAGCGCCGCCGAGTTCGACGACGACATCGCGCTGCGCCGCCCCGTGCGGGTCACGGTCGCCGACTCGGAGCTGTGGGTCGAGGACGACAACGGCCGGCACCGGCTCGAGCTGCACTTCGTCTGAGGGCCGTCCACCGGCCGGTCCTGCCGTCACCGGGCCTCGGTAGACTGGGTCCACGATGGACTACCTCTTCGACAACCCGCTCCTGCCCTCCGCCTCCGTGGACCGCCCCGGCACCACGACGAGCCCGCCGCGGCGCGGCACCGTCCCGCCCGACGCGCTCGTGGAGGGACTCAACGAGCCGCAGCGGGCCGCCGTCGAGCACTCCGGCTCACCGCTGCTGATCGTGGCCGGCGCCGGCTCCGGCAAGACCCGCGTGCTGACCCACCGGATCGCGCACCTCCTGGCCACGGGCCGGGCGCACCAGGGGGAGATCCTGGCGATCACGTTCACGAACAAGGCCGCCGCCGAGATGCGCGAGCGGGTGGTCGAGCTGGTGGGGGACTCGGCCCGGTCGATGTCGATCTCCACCTTCCACTCCTTCTGCGTGCGGGTGCTGCGCCGGGAGGCCGCGAGCGTGGGCCTGAAGTCGACCTTCTCGATCTACGACTCCGCGGATTCCCTGCGCCTCATCACGCTCGTCGCCAAGCAGCACGACCTCGACCCGAAGCGCTTCGCGCCCAAGAGCATCCAGCACCGGATCTCCGCGCTGAAGAACGAGCTCGTCGACGACGAGACGTATCTCTCCCGGGTCTCCGAGAGCGACCCCTTCGAGAGCGCCGTCGCCCAGGTCTACCGCGGCTACACGGAGCGGCTGCGTTCGGCCAACGCCATGGACTTCGACGACCTCATCGCCCAGACCGTGCACATGCTCCGGGCGTTCCCGCAGGTCGCCGAGTACTACCGGCGGCGGTACCGGCACGTGCTCATCGACGAGTACCAGGACACCAACCACGCCCAGTACGCACTCGTCCGCGAGCTCGTCGGCACCGGGACGGACACCGGGCCCGGGGCGAGCCCCGTGCCGCCCGCGGAACTGACCGTGGTGGGCGACTCGGACCAGTCGATCTACGCGTTCCGCGGCGCCGACATCCGCAACATCGTCGACTTCGAGCAGGACTACCCCCAGGCCCGGACCATCCTGCTGGAGCAGAACTACCGCTCCACCCAGAACATCCTCACCGCGGCCAACGCGGTGATCGCGAAGAACACGGGCCGCCGGGACAAGCGGCTGTGGACGGCCTCCGGCAGCGGCGAGAAGATCACCGGCTACGCCGCGGAGAACGAGCACGAGGAGGCCCGGTTCATCGCCGAGGAGATCGACCGCCTGCAGGACGAGGACGGCTACCGCCCCGGCGACGTCGCCGTGTTCTACCGCACCAACGCGCAGTCCCGCTCCCTCGAGGAGATCCTGATGCGCGTGGGCCTGCCCTACAAGGTGGTGGGCGGCACCCGCTTCTACGAGCGCAAGGAGATCAAGGACGCCCTGTCCTACCTGCGCGCCATCGTGAACCCGGACGACGACATCAACGTCCGCCGGATCGTCAACGAGCCCAAGCGCGGCATCGGCGACCGCGCGGAGGGCGCCGCCGCGGCGCTCGCCGAGCGCGAGCGGATCTCGTTCATGGCCGCGCTGCGCCGTGCCGACGAAGCCCCGGGCATGGCGACCCGCTCCCTGAACGCGGTCCGGGCGTTCGTCCAGCTCATGGACGACCTCGCCTCGGTGGCCGAGGGCGCGGGCGCCGCGAGCGTCCTCGAGGCCGTCCTGGAGCAGTCCGGGTACCTCGCCGCGCTGCGCCAGTCCCAGGACCCCCAGGACGAGTCGCGGGTCGAGAACCTCGCGGAGCTGGTGGCCGTGGTCCGCGAGTTCGAGCGGGACCGTCCCGAGGCCGGGCTGCCCGAGTTCCTCGAGCACGTCTCCCTCGTGGCCGACGCCGACCAGATCCCCAACCGGCCCGCCGCCGGGAGCGAGGGCGGGCCGAGCGCCGAGCAGATCGCGGCGGAGGTCGCCGAGGCCCGCGAGCAGGGCGTGGTCACGCTGATGACCCTGCACACCGCCAAGGGTCTCGAGTTCCCCGTGGTCTTCCTCACCGGGATGGAGCACGGGCTGTTCCCGCACCAGCGCTCCCTCACGGACGAGAAGGAGATGGAGGAGGAGCGGCGCCTCGCCTACGTGGGCCTCACCCGGGCCCGTGAGCGCCTCTACCTCACCCGCTCCGAGTTCCGCTCCATGTGGGGGCAGTCCCAGTACAACCCGGCCAGCCCGTTCCTCGACGAGATCCCGGCCGAGCTCCTGGACTGGAAGCGCGAGGGGTCCTCGGCCCCGGCCTCCTGGGGGTCGGCGCTGCACGGGGGCGGTGCGGGGCAGCGGGACCCGATGCGGGGCTCCTACTGGGGCGCGGCGGCCGCGTCCAACGCGGCCTTCGAGCGGATGGCGCCGTCCCGGGCCACCACGGCGGGACGGGTGCAGCCCAACAAGGAGATCCCCAGCCTGTCGGTGGGCGACACCGTGGACCACAAGGCCTTCGGCAAGGGCACGGTGGTCTCCGTCGAGGGCGCCGGCGACAAGACCGTGGCCAAGGTGCGCTTCGGGGCCGAGGAGAAGCGGCTGCTGCTGCGCTACGCGCCGCTGACGAAGACCGGCTGAGCCCGGCCGGCCCACTGCGGTCCCGGCCGGCGAGCGGAGCCCGCCGCGGACGCACGGAGCCCGCCGCGGACGCCCAGGCCCCGGTGCCGTGGAGGGACGGAAGGAGCCTCCGTGGGGAGACGGTCCTGTCGAGGGACCGTCCCCGCCACGGGGGCTCCTGCGCGCGGCGTCCGGCCGCCGGGAAGCGCCTAGGAGGTGGGCGCCTTGATCTTGTAGATGGCGCCGGTGGAGACGTCCTCCTCGAGCGCCTCGAGCGTGCGCCCCCGGGTCTCGGGGACCTGGGTGTAGACGAAGACCAGGGCCAGCACGCCGACCCCGGCGAAGAGGAAGAACGTCCCGGTGATACCGACGGCCGCGACCAGGGAGGGGAAGTAGAGCGAGAGGACGCCGTTGGCGACCCACAGCATGAACACGGACACGCCGATCCCGAAGCCGCGCATGTGCAGCGGGAAGACCTCGGAGAGGTACACCCAGACCGCGACGTTGAGGAAGGTCTGCATCGAGCCGACGAAGGCCACCACGAGGGCCAGGATCACCCAGGGGCGCAGCGGGTTGCCGGCGTCCATCGTCATCGCGGCGATCCCGATCAGCAGGTGGCAGGTGGTGGTGAGGCTCAGGCCGATCATGAAGGTCTTGCGCCGGTCGAGCCGGTCCATCATGTAGAGGGCGATGAAGCCGCCGACCACCGCGATGACACCGGGGGCGATGTTGGCGATCAGGGCCGCGCTCGCGCTGAAGCCGGACTCGATGAGCACGATCTGCCCGTAGTACATGATCGAGTTGATGCCGGTGAGCTGCTGGGCGATGCCGAGGCCGATGCCGACCAGCATGATCCGGATCAGGTGCTTGTTGGTCAGGATCGTGCCCAGGCCGATCTGGTTCTCGGCCTTCTCCTCCTCGGCGACGTGCTCGACCTCGCCGAGCTCGGCGATCGCCCGGTCCTCGGAGCGGACCGACTTGAGCACCTCGAGGGCCTCCTCGTGGCGGCCCTTCTCGACGAGCCAGCGCGGGGACTCGGGCATCCGGAGCATGCCGATGAACAGCGCCACGGCCGGCAGCGCGGAGATCGCGAACATGATCCGCCAGACGCCGGTGACGTCGCTGAAGACGTTGCCGATGATCGCGTTGATCACGAACGCCGCGAGCTGGCCGATCACGATGGCCACCTCGTTGCGGCCCGCGATGGACCCGCGGATCTCGTACGGGGCCAGTTCCGAGAGGAAGACGGGCACGACCGCCGAGGCGCCGCCGACGGCCAGGCCCAGGCAGATGCGCCCGGCCACCAGGATCTCGTAGCCGGGCGTGAACACGACGATCATCGTGCCGACGAAGAACAGGACGGCCAGCAGGAGGATCGTCCTGCGGCGGCCCCAGGCGTCCGAGATCCGGCCTCCGGAGAGGGCGCCGACGGCGGCCGCGAAGACGAGGGAGCTGGTGACGATGCCCTCGGTGAACGGGGTGAGGCCCAGCTCGGCCGACATCGGACGGAGCGCGCCGTTGATCACACCGGTGTCGTAGCCGAAGAGCAGGCCGCCGAAGCAGGCGACGACGGAGATGAGGCCCAGGCGCTTGCGGTGCGGCCCGGAGGTGAGCGGAGGCAGCGTGGCGGCCGCCTCACGGGGTGACGATGTGGCCATCGGGGATTCCTTTGTTCATGCGCAGCCGGTGCGCGTGACGGTGCAGAGACATGGGGTCGACGGCGGCTCGCGGAGTGACGCACGTCTCACTGGTCCTGATGTCACTATGTTAGGACATACTGTGGCGACAGGGAACCCTCCGGAGGATATTTCTGTGACCGGCGCAACAACGGCGCCGGAGAGGGGCGGTGCCGGCCGGGCTCAGACGAAGAGCAGGACCGCGACCGCCGCGGGGGCGGTCCAGCGCAGCGACCGGCCGGTGAGGTTGTGCACCCCGCCCAGCAGGGTGCAGCAGGCCACGGCCGTGGCGACCGAGGCCCAGCCGCCGAGGACCAGGCCGGGCAGCGCGAGCAGCAGTCCCAGGGCGAGTCCGCCCACCGGGGCCGCCCGCGTCCACCGGAGCGGCCGGCGCAGCTCCACGGCCCGCTGCACGCACGTCAGGAACAGGGCGAGCAGCAGGGAGCGGCCCACGTGGTAGACCGCGAAGCCCACCATGCCCAGCCACGCGCCCCCTCCGTAGTCGGCGTAGAGGTCCAGGTAGAGCTGGATCGGCTGGACGCGCCACTCGCCCACGAGGAAGACGGGCAGGATGACGCCGAGCAGCACGGCCAGGACGAACAGGAGGAGGGCGGTGGTGGTCCGCCGGTGGTCGGCCGCGGGGGAGGGGGAGGGTGCCGTGGGCGGCGGCAGTGAAGGGTCCGCCGCACGGTGGCGCAACCAGGCCACCAGGCCGCGCTGGATCCCGAGCCACGCCGCGCCGAGGCAGAGCCAGGCGAACACCTGCCAGCCCAGCGGATAGACCTCGGGGATCCCGCCGGTGACGGTGAGCACGGTGCCGTCGACGACGGCCTCGAGTCCGAGGGACACGAACGCGAAGGTCGCGATCGAGGCGAGGAAGCCGGGATCGGCCGGGGCGAACGCCCGGTTCTCGGGGGGATCGAGAGAGCTCATGGGCTCAGTCAATCAAGAAACGCGGGCCCGCACGTGCGCGTCCCCGGTTGTGGCCGCCGTTTCGGCATGCACTACAGTCTCGTACAGGGAGTGCACCGGTTCCGTCCCGCGCCCGGAACGGCTCCGCGGAACGGGCCGGACGCATCCGCCGGGCCTCGGCCGGGGGGATGCGGGGTGCTCCGTTCACCACCAGGTCGGAGGACGACCCGCGTACTGCCCGGGTCGCCGCCGCCCACGACTTCGACGAAGAAGGGCAATCACCCGTGGACCTGTTCGAATACCAGGCACGCGACCTGTTCGAGAAGCACGGCGTCCCCGTGCTCCAGGGCATCGTTGCGACCACCCCCGAAGAAGCAAGGGCCGCCGCCGAGAAGATCGGCGGGGTCACCGTCGTCAAGGCCCAGGTCAAGGTCGGAGGCCGCGGCAAGGCCGGCGGCGTCAAGGTGGCCAAGAATGCCGACGAGGCCTACGAGTACGCCCAGCAGATCCTCGGCATGGACATCAAGGGCCACACCGTCCACCGGGTCATGATCGCCCAGGGCGCGGACATCGCCGAGGAGTACTACTTCTCGATCCTGCTGGACCGCGCCAACCGCTCGTACCTGGCCATGTGCTCCGTCGAGGGCGGCGTGGAGATCGAGCAGCTCGCCGTCGAGCGGCCCGAGGCCCTCGCGCGCGTCGAGGTCGTCCCGACCGAGGGCATCACCGAGGCCAAGGCCGAGGAGATCGTCCGCGCGGCGAAGTTCGACGACGAGACCGCCGCGAAGGTCGCCCCCGTGCTCGTGAAGCTGTGGGACGTCTTCAAGAAGGAGGACGCCACGCTCGTCGAGGTCAACCCGCTGGTGAAGACCGGCGACGGGCAGGTCATCGCCCTCGACGGCAAGGTCACCCTGGACGAGAACGCGGAGTTCCGCCAGCCGGAGCACGCCGCGCTCGCGGACAAGTCCAGCGCCGATCCTCTCGAGGAGAAGGCCAAGGAGCACGACCTCAACTACGTCAAGCTCGACGGCGAGGTCGGCATCATCGGCAACGGCGCGGGCCTGGTCATGTCGACCCTCGACGTCGTCGCCTACGCCGGCGAGAAGCACGGCAACGTCAAGCCGGCCAACTTCCTGGACATCGGCGGCGGGGCCTCGGCCGAGATCATGGCCGCCGGCCTGGACGTGATCCTCAACGACCCCCAGGTCAAGTCCGTGTTCGTGAACGTCTTCGGCGGCATCACCGCGTGCGACGCCGTGGCCAACGGCATCGTCAAGGCCCTCGAGATCCTTGGGGACGAGGAGGACAAGCCGCTCGTGGTCCGTCTGGACGGCAACAACGTCGAGGAGGGCCGGCGCATCCTCGCCGGGGCCAACCACCCGCTGGTCACCCTCGCCGAGACCATGGACGAGGGTGCGGACAAGGCCGCCGAACTCGCCCACGCCGCCAACTGATCCGCCGACCGGACGACCACTTCTAAGGAACGAACAGCAATGTCTATCTTTTTGAACAAGGACTCCAAGGTCATCGTTCAGGGCATCACCGGCGGCGAGGGCACCAAGCACACCGGCCGCATGCTCGCGGCGGGGACCCAGGTCATGGGCGGCGTCAACGCCCGCAAGGCCGGCACGACCGTGTCCCACCAGGACAAGGACGGCAACAGCGTGGAGCTGCCGGTCTTCGGCACGGTCGCCGAGGCCGTCGAGAAGACCGGGGCGGACGTGTCCATCGTCTTCGTCCCGCCGGCCTTCACGAAGGACGCCGTCATCGAGGCCATCGACGCCGAGGTGCCGCTGGTGGTCGTCATCACCGAGGGCATCCCCGTGCAGGACTCCGCAGAGTTCTGGGCCTACGCGAAGTCGAGGACCGGGGCGGACGGCACGCAGACCACCCGCATCATCGGCCCGAACTGCCCCGGCATCATCACCCCCGGCGAGTCGCTGGTCGGCATCACCCCGGCCAACATCACCGGCAAGGGCAAGATCGGCCTGGTCTCCAAGTCCGGCACCCTGACCTACCAGATGATGTACGAGCTGCGCGACATCGGGTTCACCACCGCCATCGGCATCGGCGGCGACCCGGTCATCGGGACCACCCACATCGACGCCCTCGAGGCGTTCGAGGCGGACCCGGAGACCGAGGCCATCGTGATGATCGGCGAGATCGGCGGCGACGCCGAGGAGCGTGCCGCGGACTTCATCAAGGCCAACGTGTCCAAGCCGGTCGTCGGCTACGTCGCCGGCTTCACCGCCCCGGAGGGCAAGACCATGGGCCACGCCGGCGCCATCGTCTCCGGCTCCTCGGGCACGGCCCAGGCCAAGAAGGAGGCCCTCGAGGCCGCGGGCGTGAAGGTCGGCAAGACGCCGTCCGAGACCGCCCAGCTCATGCGGGAGATCTTCGAGGGCAAGTGACCCAGCGGGCCCCGGCCCGCGGACCCTGCACGCACAGGCCCCGTCCACGCACCGTCGTGGGCGGGGCCTCTGCATGTCCGGTGCGGTGCCTCCGCGTGTCCGGGGCCGGGCCGGTGCGGGGCTCCACGGGGCGCCGGCGGGCGCCGCGCACGGCACGACATGAATAAGACGGTATGTCTTTACAAACTGACCTGATGTCGTATCCTGGTTGTGATCCGGAACACTGATCGACCCGGCGCCCGGCACCCGCCCGGACCGCCGGCCCGGCACCAGAGAGCAGGTCACCATGGCACAGCAGAACACGACCACCCGGACCGCCGACACGGCGGACCGGCAGCAGAACCCCGTGCTCATCGGCACCGCCCCGGACTCGTGGGGCGTGTGGTTCCCCGACGACCCGCAGCAGACGCCGTGGGAGCGCTTCCTCGACGAGGTGGCCGAGGCCGGCTACTCCTGGATCGAGCTCGGCCCCTACGGGTACCTGCCCACCGATCCCGCCCGGCTGGCCGACGAGCTGGCCCAGCGCGACCTCAAGGTCTCCGCCGGCACCGTCTTCACCGCCTTCCACCGGGGCGCCGCCCAGTGGGACGAGGCCTGGGAGCCCGCCCGCCGGGTCGCCGAGCTGACCGCCGCCATGGGCGGCGAGCACATCGTGGTGATCCCGGCCATGTGGCGCGACGACGTCACGGGAGAGGCCCTCGAGAACGAGCACCTGAGCACCGAGCAGTGGAACGCCCTGTGCACGGGCCACGACCGGCTCGGCAAGGTGCTGCGGGAGGAGTACGGCCTGCAGCAGCAGTTCCACTCCCACGCCGACTCCCACGTGTGCGGTCAGCCGGACATCGAGACCTTCCTCCGGCGCACCGACCCCGAGCTGGTCACCCTGTGCCTGGACACCGGCCACGCCGAGTACGGAGGAGCCTCCTCCGTGGACCTGATCCGCAGGTACCCGGAGCGGATCGGCTACCTGCACCTGAAGCAGATCGACCCGGTGGTCCTCGAGCGCGTGCGCCGGGAGAACCTGACCTGGGCCGCGGCCAACCTGGCGGGGGTCATGGTCGAGCCGCCCGCCGGACTGCCCGACCTCGCGGCGGTCATCGCGGAGGTGGAGAAGCTGGACCGGCCGATCTTCGGCATCGTCGAGCAGGACATGTACCCCGTCTCCTCCTTCGACGTCCCCCTGCCCATCGCCACCCGCACGCGCTCCTACCTGCTGGGCTGCGGCTCCCGCACCCGCGTCCGCTGACCCGCGCCACCGACCCGCGCCACCGACCTGGAGACCAGTCCATGAAGATCGCCCTCGATCCCACACCGTTCCACTCGACCCACTCGCTGCTCGAGTTCCCGCGGCTCGCCGCGGACCTGGGCTACGAGTACCTGCAGCTGACGCCGCACCCGGACTTCCTGCCCTTCTTCAACCACCCCAAGGCCGACGACCGGCTCGTCGCGGACCTCCGGGCGGCCTGCCGCGACGCGGGCGTGCAGATCGCCTCCGTGCTGCCGGTGCTCCGCTGGTCCGCCCCGGACCCGGACGCCCGTGAGGCCGCGGTGCGCTACTGGAAACGGGCCATCCGGATGACCGTGGATCTCGGGGTGCAGCAGATGAACACCGAGTTCCAGGGCCGGCCCGAGCTGGCCGAGGAGTCCGAGCGGGCCTTCTACCGCTCGATGGAGGAGCTGCTGCCCCTGATCGAGGCCGAGGGCGTGCACATCGCGATCGACCCGCACCCCGACGACTTCGTGGAGCAGGGCCTGGCCGCCTGGCGGGTGATCCGGGGCGTGAACTCCCCGAACCTCGGTTTCGTCTACGTGGCGCCGCACACCTTCCACATGGAGGACGCCCCGCTGGAGATCATGGCCGCGGTGGGGGACCGGCTGCGCGTCGTCCACGTCGCCGACACCATGGACCACCACCGCTCGCACGGGCTGCGCTACATCACGAACCCGCCGGGCAGCGCGGCCCGCGTCCACCAGCACCTGAGGATCGGCGACGGCGACGTCGACTGGGACGAGTTCTTCGGCGGGCTGGCCGGCAACGGCTTCCTCGACCGGGAGGACTCCGTGATGGTCTCCTCGGTCTTCGCCGAGAACGAGAACGCCACGGAGGTCTCCCGCTACCAGCTGGAGCAGATGACCGAGCGCGCCGCCGCGGCCCGCGACCGGCACCGGAACACGCAGAGGACGGAGGCCCACGCATGAGCTACGACGTCGTGACCCTGGGACGCATCAGCGTCGACATCTACCCCGACGACATCGGCGTCGGCCTCGAGGACGTGACCACGTTCCGCAAGTACCTCGGCGGTTCGCCGTCGAACGTGGCGGTCGCCGCGGCCCGGCACGGCGAGTCGGCCGCGGTGATCACCCGCACCGGCGACGACCCGTTCGGGACCTACCTGCACCGCGAGCTCACCCGCTTCCGCGTGGACGACCGGTTCGTGAGCGCCGTGCCGGGGCTGCAGACCCCCGCCACGTTCTGTGCGATCCAGCCGCCGGAGGACTTCCCGCTGTACTTCTACGGGCGCTTCCCCACGGCCCCGGACCTGCAGATCCGGCCCGAGGAGATCGACCCCGAGGTCGTGCGGGACACGCGCATCCTCTGGTCCACGGTGACGGGCCTGTGCCAGGAGCCGTCCCGCTCCGCCCACCTCGCCGCCCACGAGGCCCGTCCGCGGGAGCGGCTGCGCGCCGACCAGCACACCGTCCTCGACCTCGACTACCGCCCCATGTTCTGGGAGTCCGAGGAGGAGGCCCGGGCGCAGGTCCACGAGCTGCTGCAGCACGTGACCATCGCCATCGGCAACGACAAGGAGTGCGCGGTGGCCGTGGGCGAGGGCACCCCGGACGAGCAGGCCGACCGGCTGCTGGAGGCCGGTGTGCGGATCGCCGTGGTCAAGCTCGGCCCCGAGGGCGTCATGGCCAAGACCCGCGAGGAGCGGGTGGTCTCGGCCCCCGTCCCGGTGGAGACCGTCAACGGCCTCGGTGCCGGGGACTCCTTCGGCGGCGCCTTCTGCCACGGCATCAACCAGGGCTGGAGCCTCGAGCAGGTCCTGGACTACGCCAACGCGTCCGGCGCGATCGTCGCGTCGAGGGTCTCCTGCTCCGACGCCATGCCCACCCCCGACGAGGTCTTCCAGCTGCTGCGCGAGCGCGGCCGCGCCGTACCCGAAGGAGCCACCCGATGACCACCACGACCCCCCTCGAGCTCGACACGGCGAACCCCCGCCGCTACGAGCACCTGACCAGGATCCGGCTCGAGGACCCGCGCGCCGTCCAGCGCGCCGCCGACTCCCGCCGCCGCCACCCCGGGCCCGTGCACGGACGGCAGAACTTCGTCGTGGCCGCGGACCACGCGGCCCGCGGCGCGCTGAAGGTGCGCGACGAGCACGACGCCATGGCCGACCGGCGCAGCCTGCTCGACCGGCTGCAGATCGCCCTGGCGGACCCCCGGGTCGACGGTGTGCTCGCCTCCCCGGACGTGCTCGACGACCTGCTGCTGCTCGGCGCCCTCGAGGGCAAGCTGGTCTTCGGCTCCATGAACCGCGGCGGGCTGCCCGGGCTGGTCAACGAGATCGACGACCGCTTCACCGGCCACACCGCCGAGGCGCTGGACCGGATCGGCGCCGACGGCGGCAAGATGCTCACCCGCATCTGCTTCGAGGACCCGAACACCACCTCGGTCCTGGAGAACACCGCCAAGGCGGTCGACTCCCTGGCCGCGCTGGGCCTGATCGCCATGGTCGAGCCCTTCGTCTCCCGGACCACCGGCCGCGGCATCGTCAACGACCTCTCGGCCGAGGCCGTGATCCAGTCCGTGGCCATCGCCCAGGGCCTGGGCGGGACCTCCGCGCACACGTGGATGAAGCTGCCCGTGGTCGAGGACATGGAGCGCGTGATGGCCGCCACCACGCTGCCCACGGTCCTGCTGGGCGGGGACCCCAGCGGCCGGCCCGACGAGGTCTTCGCGACCTGGGAGGCCGCGCTCGCCCTGCCCGGCGTGCAGGGCCTGACCGTGGGCCGCACCCTGCTCTACCCCGAGGACGGCGACGTCGCCGGGGCCGTGGCCACCGCCGCGTCCCTGCTCAAGGGCCACCCGGTCGAGGAAGGAGCCGCCCGATGAGCACGCGCACCCTCTCCGTCTCCCAGGCGCTCGTGGAGTTCCTCGCCAACCAGTGGACCGTGGACCGGATCGACGGGCAGGAGTACCGGCAGCGCACGATCCCGGGCATGTTCGGCATCTTCGGCCACGGCAACGTGGCCGGGGTGGGCCAGGCGCTGCGGCAGTACCAGGGGCAGGACCCCGCCCTGATGCCCTACTACCAGGGCCGCAACGAGCAGGCGCAGGTGCACCAGGCCGTCGGCTACGCCCGGCACACCCGCCGCCGGGCCACCTTCGCGGTGTCCACGTCCATCGGGCCCGGCGCCACCAACATGGTGACCGGCGCCGCCCTGGCCACCACGAACCGGCTGCCCGCGCTGCTGTTCCCCTCGGACCAGTTCGCCTCCCGGCGGCCGGACCCGGTGCTCCAGCAGCTCGAGCGCCCCGACGCCAACGACATCACCGTCAACGACGTCTTCCGCCCGGTCAGCCGCTACTTCGACCGCGTCTGGCGCCCCGAGCAGCTCTTCTCCGCGCTGCTCAACGGCATGCGGGTGCTCACGGACCCGGCCGAGACCGGTGCCGTGACCATCGCCCTGCCGCAGGACGTGCAGGCGGAGCCGCTCGAGGTGCCCGAGGAGTTCCTCGCGCCCCGCGAGTGGCGGATCCGCCGCCCCGCCCCGGAGGAGGAGGACGTCCGCGCGGCCGTCGCGGCCATCCGCGCCGCCGAGCGTCCCGTGGTCATCGCCGGCGGCGGCGTCCACTACGCCTTCGCCACCGAGGCGCTGCGCGAGTTCGCGGAGGCCACCGGCATCCCGGTCGCCTACACCCAGGCAGGGGTGGGGGTCCTGGACTGGGACCACCCGCTGTGCCTCGGGGCCGTCGGCTCCACCGGGTCCACGGCGTCCAACGCCGTGGTGGCCGAGGCCGACCTGGTCATCGGCATCGGCACCCGGTACGAGGACTTCACCACCGCCTCCCGCACGGCGTTCCAGCACCCGGACGTGCGCTTCGTCAACATCAACGTGGCCGCGTTCGACGCCTACAAGCAGGGCACCGCCGTGCCGGTCGTGGCCGACGCCCGGAAGACCCTCGTGGAGCTCACGCACGCGCTCGGCGGGTACCGGGCCGGCGCGGACCTCGCGGCCACCGTGGAGGCCGAGAAGCGGCGCTGGGACGCGACCGTGGACGCGGCGTTCGCCGAGCGGCACCTACCGCTGCCCAGCCAGAACGAGATCATCGGGGCGGTCAACGAGGCCATGGACGACCGTGACGTCGTCGTGTGCGCCGCCGGCTCGCTGCCCGGGGACCTGCACAAGATGTGGCGCGTCAAGGACCCGTACGGCTACCACGTCGAGTACGCGTTCTCGTGCATGGGCTACGAGATCGCCGGCGGCCTGGGCGTCAAGCGCGCCGTCGTGGCCGAGGCCGAGCGGGCCGGCGCGCCGCAGGACGCGCGGGACGTCGTCGTCATGGTCGGGGACGGCTCGTACCTGATGATGCACACCGAGCTCGTCACGGCCGTGGCCGAGGGGCTCAAGCTCGTGGTGGTGCTCATCCAGAACCACGGCTACGCCTCGATCGGCGCCCTGTCCGAGCAGCTGGGCTCCCAGCGCTTCGGCACGAAGTACCGCTACCTCGACGGGGAGCGGCACAGCTTCGACGACGGCTCCACGCTGCCGATCGACCTCGCCACCAACGCCGAGTCCCTCGGGGTGCGCGTGCTGCGGGTCGAGCCCGGCGAGGGCGTGATCGACCGGCTGAAGGACGCCGTCGCGCAGGCGAAGGCCGTGCCGGAGGGCTCCGGTCCCGTGCTCGTGCACGTGGAGTCGGACCCGCTGATCGACGCGCCCAGCTCCGAGTCCTGGTGGGACGTGCCCGTCACGGGCACCGCCACGCTCGAGTCCACGAACGAGGCCTACGAGGTCTACCAGCAGCACAAGGCCCGGCAGCGTCCGCTGCTCGGCAACTGAAGGAGAACACCATGACCCAGCAGACCCAGCAGCAGACCCAGCACGTCGAGCACTTCATCGACGGGGCGCGCACGCCCGGCACCGGGGAGCGCACCCAGGAGATCTACAACCCCGCGACCGGTGAGGTGTCCGGCATCCTGCACCTGGCCTCCGAGGAGGACCTGCAGGCCACGGTGGCCGCGGCCCGCAAGGCCGCCGACTCGTGGGGGGACGTGTCCCTGGCCAAGCGCACCGCCGTGCTGTTCAAGTTCCGGGAGCTCGTGGCCGCCCACACCGACGACCTCGCCGCCCTGATCACGGCCGAGCACGGCAAGGTGCTCTCCGACGCCAAGGGCGAGGTGGGCCGCGGCCTCGAGGTCGTCGAGTTCGCCTGCGGGATCGCCGAGCAGCTCAAGGGGGAGTTCTCCGACCAGTTCTCCACCGGCATCGACGTCTACTCCTTCCGCCAGCCCCTCGGGGTGGTCGCGGGCATCACCCCGTTCAACTTCCCCGTCATGGTGCCACTGTGGATGGCCCCGGTCGCGATCGCCACCGGCAACGCGTTCATCCTCAAGCCCTCCGAGCGGGACCCCTCCCCGTCCCTGCTGATCGCCGAGCTGTGGAAGCAGGCCGGTCTGCCGGACGGTGTCTTCCAGGTCCTGCACGGCGGCAAGGAGGCCGTGGACGGGCTGCTGACCCACCCGGACGTGGACGGCATCTCCTTCGTGGGCTCCACCCCGATCGCCCAGTACGTGCACGAGACCGCCACCAAGCACGGCAAGCGCGTCCAGGCCCTCGGCGGGGCCAAGAACCACGCGATCGTGCTGCCGGACGCCGACATGGACTCCGCGGCCGACAACCTCACCGCGGCCGCCTTCGGCTCCGCCGGGGAGCGCTGCATGGCCGTCTCGGTGGCCGTGGCCGTCGGCGAGGCCGCGGACGCGCTGGTGGACAAGCTCGCGGAGCGGGCCAAGGACATCACCGTGGGCAACGGCATGGACGCCTCCTCGGACATGGGCCCGGTCATCACCCCCGCCTCCCGGGACCGGGTCGTGCGGATCGTCACCGCCGCCGAGGAGGCCGGCGCGGCCGTCGTCGTCGACGGCCGGGACCTGATCGTGGCCGACCACGAGGACGGCTTCTTCGTCGGCCCCACCGTCCTGGACAGGGTGCGCCAGGACATGGAGGCCTACGAGGAGGAGATCTTCGGGCCCGTGCTGGTCGTCCTGCGCGTGGACAGCCTGGAGGAGGGCATCGAGGTCATCAACGCCAACCCCTACGGCAACGGCACCGCGATCTTCACCTCCTCCGGGGCCTACGCCCGCCAGTTCAAGCGGCAGGTGACCGTGGGCATGATCGGGGTCAACGTCCCGATCCCGGTGCCCGTGGCCTGGCACTCCTTCGGCGGCTGGAAGGCCTCGCTGTTCGGCGACCACCACATCTACGGTCCCGACGGCGTGCGCTTCTACACCCGCGGCAAGGCCGTCACCGAGCGGTGGCCCGAGCCGCACCACGCCTCCGGGGCGTCCTTCGCGTTCCCGTCCTCCGGCGACCACTGATCCGCACCACCCCGGCTCCCGCCGGTCCCGGACCGGCGGGAGCCCTCCCGCACACCCGGCCCCCCGGGGCCACTCACAGATCACGGAGACCACCATGAACAACCCGTTGCGCGTAGCCGTCGTCGGAGCCGGCCGCATGGGCGCCGACCACATCGAGCGGATCCACCGCCGGATCAACGGCGCCGAGATCGCCGCCGTCGTCGACATCGACCGGGCCCGGGCCGAGGCCGCCATCGCCCACATCCCGGGCGCGGTCGCCCACACGGACTTCCAGGAGGTGCTGGACCGGGACGACATCGACGCCGCCCTCATCGCCACGCCCGGCTCCCTGCACGAGCAGGTGCTGCTGTCCGCCATCGAGCACGGGCTGCCCACCCTGTGCGAGAAGCCGCTGACCCCGGACGCCGAGTCCTCCTGGCGGGTGGTCGAGGCGGAGGCCGCCGCCGGCCGGCAGCTGATCCAGGTCGGCTTCATGCGCCGCTTCGACGCGGGCTACCTCTCCCTGCGCCGGATGATCGAGGAGAAGGCCTACGGGGAGCTGCTGACCCTGCACCACCAGCACCGCAACCCGACCACCCCGCCCGGGTTCACCAACGAGATGATCATCAACGACTCCGTGGTGCACGAGTTCGACGCCGTGCGCTTCTTCACCGGCGAGGAGATCACCTCGGTCCAGGTCCGGATCGGGCGCTCCACCCGCAATGCCCCGGAGGGCCAGAGGGACCCGCAGCTGGTGCTCCTGGAGACCGAGTCCGGGATCCTCGCCCAGGTCGAGGCCTACGTCAACGCGCAGTTCGGCTACCAGGTCGCCACCCAGGCCTCCTTCGAGACCGGCGTCGTCGGGATCGGCGGCGACACCGAGCCCTACGTCCGCACCGCCGGGACCTGGGGCGGGCAGGTGACCCCCGGGTTCGAGGAGCGCTTCGCCGAGGCCTACGACCGCGAGATCCAGGCGTGGGTCGACGCGGCGGCCGACGGGCGGATCGGTGGTCCCTCCGCCTGGGACGGCTACGCCACGGCGGCGTGCTGCGAGGCCGGCGTCCGGGCGCAGGCCACCGGGGAGATCGTGCCCGTGCAGATGCAGCCGAAGCCGGAGCTCTACCGCACGGCGGAGGTCCCGGCCCGCGCCTGAGCGGTGGACCGGGGCGGGGCGCGGCGGGGCAACGGTCCTGCCGCGCCCCGCCGCATTCCCCCGGCGGAGCGGCCGCCGGGCTGCTCCGTCATCCTGCCGCGCCCGGTGCGGCCGTGGACCCGCGCACGACCAGCTCCGGCGCGAGCAGGAGCGGCGGGGCCGCGCCCGGGCTCCCGCCGATCCGGGCCATGAGCCGCTCGGCGGCCACGGCCCCGATCTGCGCGCTGCGGCTGTCCACGGTGGTCAGCCGCAGCAGGTGGGTGGAGGCGATGGGAGAGTCGTCGTAGCCCACCACGGAGAGGTCCTGCGGCACGCGCAGCCCGCGCTCGCCGGCGGCCGCGAGCGCCCCCATGGCCATGGTGTCGTTGGCGGCGAGGACCGCCGTGGTCCCCGGCGCGGTGTCGAGCAGGCGCACCGCGGCGACATATCCGTCCTCCTCCGTGGTGGCGCCGTGGCCGGCGACGACCAGCGGCTCGAGACCCGCCGCGGTCATCGCCGCCGCGTAGCCCTCCGCCCGCAGACGGGCCGCCCCGCCGCCGCCCGTCAGGTGCCCGATCCGGCGGTGACCGAGACCGACGAGGTGCTCCGTCGCCCCCCGGGCGCCCAGCCGGTCGTCGGTCGCGACGACGTCGGCCCCCGGCACCACGCCCTCCCGGTGGCCGGCCACCACGACGGGCAGCCCCTCCGGCACGCGCATGGCCGCCGTCGGCTCGGTGGCGATCACCAGGCCGTCGACGCGCATCGACAGGAATCCGTCCAGCGGGTGGGCCTCCACGTGGGCGTTGAGGGTGTGGTCGGCCACCGCGATCCGCAGCCCGTGCGGGGCCAGGCCCTCCTGCAGACCGCGCAGCAGCTCCACGAACCAGAGGTTCCGGTAGTCGTCGATGACGACCCCGACGGTGCGCGTCGTGGCGCCGGCCAGTGTCGCGGCCGCCTGGCTGGGGCGGTAGCCCAGCTCCTCCACGGCCGCGAGCACGGCCGCCCGCCGGGCCTCGGACACGCTGGGCGAGCCGCGCAGCACCAGCGACACGAGGGACTTGGAGACACCCGCCGTCCGGGCGACGTCGTAGATGGTGGGCCGGCGCGGCGGGTCGGAGGTCACCACAGCATTGTGCCTCCGCAATGTGTCCTGACAAACCTCTTGACCTCCGGCACGCGTGCTCCTACGCTCGTTGGAGCGCTCCAAAACCCGCCGCGTCCTCCGCGGTGCGGCTGTCCGGCACCGCCGCCGCCCTCCGGCCGGAGCGCCCGCCGTCCCCGCTCGACCCCCGCGGCGTCCCCGCCCTTCCACGGGTCCCCATCCGTCCACACCTCTGTCAGGAGAAGAACATGACCGACAGCATCGGCATCGCCGTCATCGGCGCCGGCATGGCCGGGCAGGCCCACGCCGCGGCCTACCGCGTGGCGCCCACCCTCTACGACCCCGTCCTGCCCCCGCTGCGCTACGCCGCCATCGGGGACGTCAACGAGGCGCTGGGCGGGCACGTGGCCCGTCGCTACGGCTACGAGAAGGCCGTGGGATCCTGGGAGGCGATCGCGGAGGACCCGGCGATCGACGTGGTCAGCGTCGTGATCGCCAACCGCTTCCACCGCCGGGTCGTCGAGGGCCTGCTCGAGGCCGGCAAGCACGTGCTGTGCGAGAAGCCGCTCAGCGACACCCTCGAGGACGCCCGCGCCATGGCCCGGTCCGCCGAGCAGGCGGACGCCGTCGCCCGGATCGGCTTCACCTTCCGGCGCACCCCCGGCATCGCCGCGATCCGCGACCTGATCCAGGGCGGGACGCTGGGGAAGGTGCTGCACTTCAGCGGCCGGTACTGGACCGACTACGGCGTGAACCCCAAGGCGCCCATGAGCTGGCGCTACCAGGGCGCTCCCGGCTCCGGTGCCCTGGCCGACGTCGGCAGCCACCTGTCCTACGTCGCGGAGTTCCTCTGCGGGGACATCGCCTCCGTGTCCGGCGGGCGGCTGGTCACCACGATCACCGAGCGTCCCGTCCCGCTGGGTGCGGTGACCGGTCACGACCTCGTCGAGGTCAGCGACGTCCACGAGCCGGTGGAGAACGACGACTACGCCTCCTACTCCGCGGAGTTCGCCTCCGGCGCCGGGGTCCTGGAGGTCTCCCGGGTGGCGGCGGGCCACCCGAACACCCTGACCTTCGAGGTGTTCTGCGAGAGGGGCGCCGCCCGGTTCAGCCAGCTGCGTCCGGCCGAGATCGAGCTGTTCCTCACCGACGGACCGGAGGCCACCAACGGCTACCGCACGGTCAACCTCGGCCCCGGCCACGCCTACCTCGGTGGCGGACTGGCCATGGACGCCCCCGGCGTCGGGTTCGGCCAGAACGACGCCTTCGGCTACCAGGCACGGGCCTTCCTGGAGGAGGTCGCCGGTCTCGACGAGTCCGTCTCCCTGCCCCGCAACGCCTCCTTCGCCGAGGGCGTGCACAACATGGAAATCCTCGAGGCGGCCGTGGAGTCCGCCACGAACCACGGAAAGAAGGTCCTCCTGTGAAGCTCGGCGTCTACAACGCGATCCTGCACGACCGCTCCCTGCCCGAGGCGCTGGAGGTCGTCGCCGGCCTGGGCCTGACCGGCATCGAGATCAACACCGGGGGATTCCTCCCGGCCGTCCACGTCCCCGACATGGACCAGATCCTCGTCAGCGACGCCGCCCGCGACGACTACCTGGGGCTCTTCGAGGGCACCGGCGTCTCGATCGCCGGCCTGAACTGCAACGGCAACCCGCTGCACCCGAAGCGGGCGATCGGCGAGAAGCACGCCGAGGACATCCGCCGCTCCATCCGGCTCGCCGAGCGCCTGGGCCAGGACCGGGTGGTGACCATGTCCGGGCTGCCCGGCGGGGAGCCCGGGGCCACCGTGCCCCACTGGATCGTCAACGCCTGGAACTCCGCGGCCCTGGACGTGCTCGACCACCAGTGGGGGATCGTCGCGGACTTCTGGCGGGAGACCGACCGGCTGGCCGCCGACCACGGGGTGAAGGTGGCCCTGGAGCTGCACCCGCAGAACGTGGTGTTCAACACCGCCGACGTCCGCAAGCTCATCGACCTGACCGGGGCCACCCACGTGGGGGTGGAGCTGGACGCCTCGCACCTGTTCTGGCAGCAGATGGACCCGGTCGCCGTGGTGCGCGAGCTCGGCCCGCTGGTGCTCCACGCCGCGGCCAAGGACGTCCGGATCAACAAGGACAACGCCGCGCTCTACGGTGTCCTGGACAACAGCTTCCGTCGGCTCTCCCCCGAGGAGGAGCGCACCAACCTCGGCGGCGACGAGTGGGCCAACGAGTGGCCCGAGGACTCCGCCTGGGACTTCGTGGCGCTGGGACGGGGCCACGACACCGCCTACTGGGCGGAGTTCCTCACCGCGCTGCACGAGGTCGACCCGGACATGGCGGTCAACATCGAGCACGAGGACGTGTCCCTGGGGCGGATCGAGGGGCTCGAGATCGCCGCCGCCGTCCTGAAGGACGCCGCCGCGTCCGTCGACGCCCTGCGCTGACCACGGCTGCCCCTCCGGCGGGTCCCCTCCGGCGCCGGAGGGGACCCGCCTGCGCTCCGGAGCTGCCGCCGCGGCCCTCCGCCCCGGAGCCGGCCGCGGAACGGAGGGCCGTGCGGCTAGAGCTCTCCGGTGAGGAACTGGGCGGTGCCCAGGCCGAAGGACCAGTCCTCCCGGGTGTTCTCGGTGACGGAGACGATGAGGTCCTGCGGGTCCAGCCCGGTGCGCTCCTCGAGACGGTCGGCCAGGGCCCGGTACATGGCCTGCTTCTGGGCCTCGCTGCGGCCCTGCTGGATGACCTGGACGACCACGAGGTCGTCGGTGCGGGTGTAGCCCAGCCCGGTGTCCTCGGCGATGATCTGGCCGGGCCTGTGCTCGGTGATGATCTGGTACCGGTCCCGTGCCGGGGCGGCGAAGGTGTCCAGCATGACGTCCTGGACGGTGTCGGCGAGCTCGCGGAGCTGGGCGGGGGAGCGGCGGTCCTGGGTGACGTCGATGCGCACGAGGGGCATGGTCGGAACCTTTCGATCGGTGCGGGAGGGCGGGCCGGCCCGGTGGGCGCCCGGCGGGTGGGCCGGAGGTCGAGCATCCCGGCACGATCATTTGACCATATGTTAGGACATATGGAAAGAGGGCGGAGCAGCCGATGATGCCCCGCACGGTGCAGCCCCGGCCGGTGGTGCCGCTCCTCGGCGGCGGTGCCGCGCGTCAGGGCCGGCGCCGGGTCCGTGCCCTCCCGGGCGGGCGCCCGGTGACGTGAGCCGCCGCTGTCGCAGGCAGTCGCAGTGCCCCGAGCAGGGGCAGCAGCAGCAGCGCGGCCATGAGGACGAAGGCGGCGCGGTACGGGAACAGCTCGCCGGCTCCGGGGAGCCCCTCCGCGGCGGTCGCGGACAGCTGCAGGGCGAGGGCGCCCACGGCGATGCCCAGTCCCGTGGCCAGCTGCGCGCCGGTCGCGGAGAGGGTGGTGGCCGAGGAGAGCTGCTCCGGCGCCACGTCGGCGAACTGCAGCGAGGTGTAGGCGGTGAACCCGACGGAGCGCAGCGCCCCGCTGAGCACCAGCAGGGCCGTGACCAGCCACAGGGGCGTCCCGTCGGTGAGCAGCACGAACGCCCCGAGGCATGCCGCGCCACCGGCCACGGAGCCGATCAGCACGGCGCGGAACCCGAACCGGCGCAGCAGCGGGGTGGTGGCCGGCTTGACGCCCACGTTGCCCGCGAACACGGCCGTGACCAGCAGCCCGGCCTCCACGGGGGAGCGGCCGAAGCCGTCCTGGAGCAGCAGCGGGAGCAGGAACGGCACCGAGCTGACGACCGCGCGGCAGACGAGGCCGCCCGAGTTCGCCGCCCGGTAGCCGGCGACCCGGTACACCCGCAGGTCCAGCAGGGGGCTCCTGGTGCGCAGCAGCCACCGGACGGCGAGGGCCCCGCTGAGCGCCGCGGCGCCCAGCAGGCCGGCGGCGAGGCCGGCCCACCGCGGGTCGGGGACCAGTTCCAGGGCGGCGACCAGGGCGAACACCGCGAGCGTGCACCACAGCAGGCCGGGGACGTCGAGCGGCCGGGGCTCGGTCGTGGTGTCGCGGACGAGCCACAGCGCCGCCACGAGGGCCGCCGCGCCCACCGGGACGTTGAGCAGGAAGATCCAGTGCCAGCTCGCCCAGGACGTCAGCAGCCCGCCCAGCAGCGGGGCCAGCACGGGCGCGAGCAGTGCGGGCCAGGTGAGCCAGGCGATCGTGCGCAGCAGATCCCGCCGGTCCGTGGCGCGCAGGACGACAAGCTGCCCGACCGGGACCATCAGCGCGCCGCCGAGCCCCTGCAGGGCCCGTGCGGCGACCAGGGCCGCCAGGCTGCCGCTCGCCGCGCACAGGATCGAGGCGAGCGTGAAGACGACGACGGACGTGCAGAACACCCGCCGCGGGCCGAAGCGCCCGGCCAGCCACCCGCCCACGGGGATGAACGTGGCCACGGTGACGAGGTAGACGGTCATCGTGAGCCCGACCTCGGCGCTCCCGACGCCGAGGTCGGCCGCGATGCGCGGAGCCGCCGTGACCAGGATCGTGCCGTCGAGGTGCTCCATGAACAGCACCGACGCCACCAGCAGGGCGAGCCCGCGGCTCCACGGGCGGACGGCGCCGCGCGTCCCGCCGTCCCCGGGGTGCCCCCGGGGGCGGTCGCCCGGCCCGGCCGGGGCGGGCCCGCTCAGCGGCCGAAGGGCAGCCGCGGGTCGACCGCCGACTCGTCCCAGGTGCGGCGGATCCAGCCGTGGTGGGGGTCGTCGCTGATGAGCCACTCCCGCACCCGGCCCGGGCCGGCCATGACGTTGAGGTAGTAGAGGTCGTAGCCGGGGGTCGCCATGGCGGGCCCGTGCCAGCCGTAGGGCACCAGGACGACGTCGCCGGAGCGCACCTCCGCGCTGACGTCGATGGGCCGCTCGTCCGAGGCGTAGACGCGCTGGTACCCCATGGGGTCGGTGCCCTCGCCCTCCGGGGCCGGCATGCCCTCGGCCAGCTGCGTCTCGAAGTAGTAGATCTCCTCGAGGGCGGTCTCGCCGTCCTTCTCCTCGTCGTGCTTGTGCGGCGGGTAGGAGGACCAGTTGCCCGCCGGGGTGAGCACCTCGCACACGATGAACCGGTCGGCCTCCAGGGCCGCGGGCGTCCCGAAGTTGTGCACCTGCCGGGAGCAGCTGCCGGCGCCGCGCAGCTCCACCGGGATCTCCTCGCGGCGCACGAGCCGGGTCGGGTGCTCCGCACGGGCCGGAGCGGAGGCCACGGCCACCCGCCCCCCGGTCGCGGTGGAGATGCTGAGGTCCCGGCGGACCCCCGTGTAGAGGACGTCAGTGGGGCCCGCGAAGACGGACGGGCGCCCGGCGAGGTCGTAGCTCCGCCCGCCGGTCTCCGCCGTGAAGCCGCCCGCGAGGGGCACCACGATGCGCTCCTCCTCGGCGGCGTCCAGGCTGATCCGCTCGCCCGGGCCCAGGTCGGCCACACGCAGCCCGGTGTGGGCCCAGCCGGGGACCTCGGTCGCGGAGTCGTGGCCGCCCAGGGAGACGAACCAGCCGTCCTGGGCGGCGGAGTCCTTGGGGTGGACCCAGTCGGGGCGGGAGCTGTCGGTGTGCATGGGTCGCTGTGCCTTCCGGTGTCGTCGTCGTGCGTGGTCTCGTGCGGTGGTCTCGGGCCGTGGGACCGTGGGGCCACCACGTGCGGTGGTCCCGGCCCGTGGTCCGGTCCGCTGGTTCCGTGCGGGGCCCGCGCTCAGCGCTGGACGAGGGTGAGCTCGAACGTGTACTTGTCGGCCCGGTACACGTGCCGGCCGGTCTCCACCTGGCGGCCGAGGTCGTCCATGGCCGTGCGGTGCATGCTGACCAGCGCGGCGCCGGGCTCCACGCCCAGCTGCTCCGCCTGGAACGCGTCGGCGGAGACGGCGCCCACGCGCTGGTGGGCCAGCTGGAAGTTCACGCCCTGCCCGCGCATCAGGGCGTACAGGCCCTGCTCCTCGAGCTGCTCGCGGGTGAGCTCGCACAGCGAGGTCGGGATCCAGTTCTCCATGAGGGCCAGCGGCTCGTCGTCCGTGCTGCGCCGGCGCACGAGGTGGTAGACCTCGTCGCCCGGGGCGATGCCGAGCAGGAGGGCCACCTCGTCGTCAGCGGGCACGCGGGCGAAGTCCAGCACCGTCGTGCTGGGCCGGCCTCCGCTGCGCTGGAGGTCCTCGTGCAGGCTCGTCAGCTCGAGGGAGCGGCGGATCTGGCTGCCCACCACCTGGGTGCCGACCCCCCGCTTGCGCACCAGCAGCCCGGCGCGGACCAGCTGGTCCATGGCCTTGCGCATGGTCGGGCGGGAGAGGTTGAGCCGCTGCGCGAGGTCGATCTCGTTGTCCAGCTTGGTCCCCGGGGGCAGCTCGCCGCTGCGGATCGCGTCCTCGAGGCCCTGGGCCACCTGGTGGTAGAGGGGCACGGGGGAGGACTTGTCGACCGTGAGGTGGAGCGGGCCGGACATGGGGACCTCCGAAGGGCTGGGACGGACGGGGACGACTGCGGACTCCTCCCATTGTGGACGCTTGAATGTGTATATGTCCATACATTCTATTGACATTTGTGGTGCGCCTCACCCACTCTGGTCCGCGAGCCGAGTCCCCGGACAGCGTCCGCGCAGTGTCCGGGACAGCGCCCGGGCGGTGTCCGGACGTCGCCCGGGGCGCAGTGCCGTGCCCGGGACCGGTGCCGCACCCTCGCCCGGCGAAAGGAAACCCTGACATGAGCCTCCGGATCGGACTGATCGGCGCCGGGCGCATCGGCGCGATGCACGCCGCGAACCTCGCCGCCCTGCGCACGCCCGAGGGCGAGCCCGCGGTGCGGCTGAGCATCACCGACGCCGTGCCCGACCAGGCGGCGGCCGTGGCCGCCCGCACGGGGGCGAGCACGCGCCCCACGCTCCGGGCGCTGCTCGACGCCGGGGTGGAGGGCCTCGTGATCGCGACCGGCACGGCCACCCACCCGGAGCTGATCCGGGCCGGGCTCGAAGCCGGGCTGCCGGTCTTCTGCGAGAAGCCCGTGGCCCTGTCCGTGGCCGAGGCGCTGCCCCTGCTGGAGGAGATCGAGCGCGGCCAGGGCGTGGTGCAGATCGGGCACCAGCGCCGCTTCGACCCCGGATACGTCCGGGCCCGGCAGATGTACACCGCGGGGGAGCTGGGCCGGCTGCACGTGGTGCGCGCGGTGACCGCCGACATGACCCCGCCGCCGGTCGAGTTCCTCGCGACCTCGGGCGGGCTGTTCCGGGACTGCTCCGTGCACGACGTCGACGTGCTCCGGTGGATCACGGGCCGCGAGGTCGTGGAGGTGTACGCCCGGGGGTCCAACACCGGGGACCCGCGGATCGGCGAGGTCGGCGACGTCGACACCGCGCTCGCGGTGCTGAGCCTCGACGACGGCACGCTGGCCACCGTCTCCGCGACGCGCTACAACGGTGCGGGCCACGACGTGCGGCTCGAGCTGCAGGGCTCGAAGGGCTCCGTGGCCGTGGGCCTGGACGACCACCTGGCCATGCGCTCGGCCGAGCCCGGTGCGGACTTCCCGGCCGGGCCGCCCCACACCACCTTCCACGAGCGCTTCGCCGAGGCCTACCGCCGCGAGATGGCCGCGTTCGTGCGAGTGGTGCGCGGGGAGATCCCGAGTCCCTGCACGGCCCGCGACGCGGTGGCGGCGTCACGGGTGGCCGACGCCGCCCAGCTCTCGCTCGAGACCGGCGCCGCCGTCCGGGTGGAGCCGCTCGGGGCCGGCGCCTGGCCGGCGCCGGCGGGCGGGCGCTGAGCCGCGCCCGCGGATCAGACCAGGACGATGGTCCGGTTGCCGGAGAGCACCACCCGGCCCTCGGCGTGCCACTTCACGGCGCGGGACAGGGCCTGCATCTCGGCGTCGCGGCCCACGGCCACGAGGTCCGCCGGGGTGTGGGCATGGTCCACGGGCATCACCCGCTGGGCGATGATCGGGCCCTCGTCGAGGTCCGCCGTCACGTAGTGGGCCGTGGCCCCCACCATCTTCACGCCCCGGGCGTAGGCCTGGTGGTACGGCTTGGCGCCCTTGAACGAGGGCAGGAACGAGTGGTGGATGTTGATGCAGCGCCCCGAGAGCTCGCGGGTCAGCTCGTCGGAGAGCACCTGCATGTAGCGGGCCAGTACGACCAGCTCCACGTCGTAGCGGTCCACGAGGTCCAGCAGCCGGCCCTCGGCCTGCGGCTTGGTCCCGGCCGTGACCGGGATGTGGTGGAAGGGGATCCCGTGCCACTCCACCAGGCTCCTGTGGTCGAGGTGGTTGGAGACCACGGCCACGATCTCGATGGGCAGCTCGCCGATCCGGGTGCGGTGCAGCAGGTCCGTGAGGCAGTGGGAGACCCGGGAGACCATCACGAGCACCCGGGTCCGGCGCTGCACGGAGACCATCCGGAAGCGCATGTCGTGCTGCTCCGCCACCGGTGCGAAGCCCTCGGTGAGGGACTCCACGGTGGCCGTGCCGGCCTCGCTGACGGTGTGGCAGCGGATGAAGAACTCGTCGGTGAAGCGGTCCGAGAAGTGCTTGACGTCGAAGATGTCGCAGCCCTGCTGCGTCAGGTTCGAGGTGATGGCACTGACGAGCCCGTGGGCCTCGGGGCAGTGGACGGTCAGGACGTGTTCGACGGTCCCCTGGGCGGACATGGGCGGGCTCCTCGGCGCTGGTGACGGGTGCGCCGCGCGCTGCGGTCCCGGGAGGGAGCGGGCGCGGCCCTACGATCCTAGCCCCAGCGGGCAGAAGGCCGGCACGGCGGTCCGTGCGGGGCGGCCGGGGAGGAGGAGCCGCGGTGTAGACCGATGGCCGCGGGAACGGGCGGTAGGAGTCCGCCCGGCGCGGGGAGAGATGCGCCTCCCATGGAGGACCCGCGGCCATCGGCAGGCGTTGCACGCCTCAACAGAGGAGAGCCGTGGGCTGAGCGGCTTTCAGAACACGGATGCCGCAGACGGTGCACCCCCCAGTGCGTCCGAATCGGTCCGATCCGTGCAATTTCCCCCATTGCTGTGGTTATCACCACGATCGTCACCTTATCCGACGCGGTGCCGGGTGCGCACCAGGTTTGCCCGCACGAATTCCGGCGGCGCCGCACGGGCGTCCCGCCGCAGCGCTCCCGCGGCTCTTCCGCACCGCACGCGGGGCGGTGCGGAGGCCGGAAAACCGGCTCTGACCAGGCGTTTCGTCCCCGGGTCGGTTCCCGGCCGGTGCGGCCGGCGCCCCAGTTGTCCCCGGAAGTGAGGACAACCGGGGTGAGGTGAGCCCGGAGGCCGGATCAGGCGACGCTGGTGTTGAACAGCAGCCCGAGGAGGTAGGTGGCCAGGGCGGCGCCGTAGCCGATCGCCAGCTGGCGCAGGCCGCGCTTCCAGGGGGAGGCCCCGGAGAGCAGGCCCACGAGGCCTCCGGTGACCAGCAGGGCGATCCCCACCAGGGCGAGGGCCACGACCATCGCGGGGATCCCGGTGAGACCCACGAGGTACGGCAGGATCGGGATGACCGCGCCGGAGGCGAAGAAGCAGAAGCTGGACGCCGCCGCCCCCAGGTCCGTGCCCAGCGCCATGGTGGAGTGCGGGGCGGGGTCGTCCTCGACACCGTCCTGGAACGAGCGGGAGGGGTCGCAGTCGCACTCGAAGAAGCCCAGCCGCTCCGCGGCCCGGTGCTCGGCGGCCTCCTCGCTCATGCCCCGTGCCCGGTAGATCAGCACGAGCTCGTTGGCGTCCAGGTCCAGGTTCGGTGCCACGTGCAGCGTCACCTGGGTGGGCTGGGAGGCGTCGAGCAGCTCGCGCTGCGAGCGCACGGAGACGAACTCGCCGGCCCCCATGGACAGTGCGCCCGCGAGCAGCCCTGCGATCCCGGCGAAGAGCACCATCCCCGGGGAGGTCCCGGTGGCGCCCACGCCCATGACCAGGGCGAGGTTGGACACGAGGCCGTCGTTGGCGCCGAAGACCGCCGCCCGGAAGTTGCCGGAGAGCTTGTGCCGGCCCTCCGTGGCGAGCGCGCGGATGATCTCCTCGTGCACGGCCTCGTCCGCGGCCATGGCGTCGGAGGCGTCCTGCTCGCGCTCGTAGGGGGAGCGGCTCTCGGCGCGCTGGAGCAGGGCCAGCACGAAGACGGAGCCGAAGTGCGTGGCGAGGAAGATCAGCAACCGCGAGTACAGGGACGGGCGGGCCTCGGTCCCGGCGTGGGGGCCGAGCAACCGCACCCAGTGCTCGGCGTGGCGCTGCTCGGCCTCGGCGACCTGGTGCAGGATCTCCTGCTCCCGGCCGGTGCTGCGGGCGGCGAGGAGGCGGTAGATCCGCGCCTCCGCGCGCTCCTCCGCGAGGTACTTGCGCCAGCGGCGGATCTGCCCGCGCTCGGGGCGGTCCGGGTGGTGGGTGTCCTGCTGCGAGGCGGGGGACTCGGCGTCGGGTGTCATGGGGCCTTCCTCGGGCCCGGGCGGCACGGGGTGCGCGGGGTCCGACCGGGGGAGCGGTGTGGTCCGGGGGTCCCGCCGGCCCGTGGGCACGGGCGCCGGGCGCCCGGCAGCGGCACCCCCTGTCGTGTCCCGACGAGTGTAGACGCGCGGGCGGAGCACCCGGATTCGGTGCGCCGAAGCCCGGGCCGGCTCAGCGGGCGCGGGCCGCCCCGGGCCGCCGCAGGATCGCGTACGCCCCGATGCCCGCGAGCATGCCCCAGAAGGGGGAGACGATGCCGTAGGGGGCGATCCCGGAGACCGTGACCACCAGGGTGATGAGCGCCGCCTCGATGACCGCCGGCTGGTGCCGGCCCGGGTGCATGCTGTCGAAGAAGGAGCCCTGCAGCGCGCCCAGCAGGGCCACGCCGGCGAGGGCGGTGATCATCCCCGGGGGGATCGCGGAGAACGCGGCCACGATGGTGTCCGCGAACAGGCCGAAGAGGACGTAGAAGACGCCGCACGAGACACCGGCCACGTAGCGCCGGTCGAGGTCCGGGTGGGACTCGGGGCTGGTCGCGATGCCCGCGGTGACCGCGGCGAGGTTGAGGGCGTGGCTGCCGAAGGGGGCGAGGGCGACCGAGGCGACGCCCGAGGCGCCGAGCAGCAGGCGGTCCCGCGCGGCGTAGCCGGCGGTGTGCATCATCGCCAGGCCGGGGGCGTTCTGCCCGGCCGCGGTCACGATCAGCAGGGGGATGCTGATCCCGGCGATCGCGTCCCACGAGAACGTGGGCGCCGTCAGCACCGGCTGTGTCAGGGCGAGGTCCAGGGCCACGGGCTCGATCCGGCCCCGGAGCAGAGCCGTCAGCACCCCCAGGGCCAGGGCGGCGAAGACCGCGTAGCGGGGCAGGAAGCGCCGGCCCAGGAGGTAGCCGAGGACGAGGGCGCCGGCCACCCACGGGTTCTCGACGACGGCGGCGGCCACCTTGATGGAGAAGGGGAAGAGGACCCCCGCCAGGACGGCGGCGGTGATGGGCTGGGGCACCGCGGCGAGGATCCGGCCGATCAGCCCGGTGGCGCCCAGGACCAGGCCCAGGACGCCGGTGACCACATAGGCGCCCACGGCGTCCGAGAAGGAGTAGTTGCCGAGCGAGGTGATCAGCAGCGCGGCCCCCGGGATGGACCACGCGACCATGACGGGCTGGCGGGTCCACACGCTCATGACCGCGCACGTGATGCCGGAGCCGACCGAGATGGCCCACAGCCAGGAGGAGGTGAGCTCCGGGCCGAGCCCGCCCGCCCGGGCGGCCTCGAGCACCACGAGCACGGGGCCCGAGTAGGAGACGACCACGGCCACCAGGCCCGCGAGGGTCGCCGACGCGGACCAGTCCCGCCGCAGCCCGCGGCCGGAGCGCTCGGCGGGCCCGGCGGTGCTCGGCGCGTGACGGCTCATGGAGTGCTCCCGGACGGAGGAAGGGCGGACCGTGCCAGCCTAGGGCGCTCCGGGGCGCGGGATAAATATCGATCCCGCATGACTGACCCGGTCCGGGATATGGATCGGGGGCGTCAGGAGTCGACGGTGTCCGGGGCCGAGGGGCTGCTCCAGCGGCGGCGGTCGGGGGCGATGACCGAGGCCTCGTCGCGGGTCTCCGCCGGGAAGGACCCCACGCCCCAGTGGAAGCGGTACGGGTCGGAGCAGCCCCAGCCGAAGCGCAGGCCCTCGACGAGCTTCTGCGCCGCCTCCGGGAAGCCCAGCGGGGCCGTGGTCCACGGCTGGTCGCGGCCGGCGGGCTCGTTCCACTCGTCCTCGTGGAAGAAGGTGGCGTCCACCGGCCAGGCCGCGCTCTCGAGCTGCCCGCCGGAGAGCACGGCGCACTCCACGCCGTGCGGGCCGACCCCGGCCCACGCCACGGGGGCCTCCGACCGGTCGTCGTCGCGCTCGTACTCCACCACGAGGAAGTCGTTCCACGGCAGCCGGGCGAGCACGGTGGCGATGAGCCGGCGCAGGTCCTCCCACACGTCCTCGCCGGCCGCCGGGGTGGCCGCGTCCGGGACGACCACGCCGATGCCGGCCCGGCCCAGCATCTCCTGGGCCTCCGGCGTGGCGAGGTCGGACCAGGTCCTCGTGTCGGCGAAGCCGTCCCCCGGGGCCTGCCCGGCCGGTTGACGGGCGGAGGCGAAGCGCATGGCCTCCTCCCAGGAGCCGAAGAACCGGCGGACGCCGTCGAAGTAGGGCCGGCGGGTGCTGTCCGCCTCCTGCTCCACGACCCACCGGCCGTAGCGGGCCGTGGTGGGGTGGTGGCCGGCGCGGCGGCAGTGGGAGAGGAACGCCGTGACCGCCGTGGCGTACTCCTCCTCCGTGAAGGCGTGCTCCAGGGCGGGCTCGGCCCCGGCCCGCAGCCCGATCCGCTGGAGCGCCGCGTCCCACCGGCCGCCGCCCAGGCGCTGGGCCACGGTGCGCTCGGGCACGGGCCAGTGGTGGGCGAGCACGCAGAGGAAGTCGGACTCGGTGCACAGCCCGAGCCGCGCGATCTCGTAGCTGTGCGCGCTGAGCGGGCGGCACGCGGACTCCTCGGCGCAGTGCCGCTGGGCCGCCCCGATCAGTCCCAGGGTCCGGCGGGTCAGGGAGCCGTCGGCGTCCGACGCCGAGAGGAGGCCGGTGACGTCGCGGACCAGCTCCGAGCTCAGGTGCAGCGCCGCGTAGTCCGGGGCCGGGGGCAGGCCCAGGTGCTGGGCCATGACGAGCCACACGCCGGCGGCGACCGCCCCGTCGTCGATCACCGGGGCCGAGGCGTCCTGCGGGAAGCGCTGGCCCAGGTGCGCGATCGCCGCGTCCAGCAGGGCGGTCGACTCCTCCGGGAAGAGCAGCTGGAAGCGCATCCGCACCTGGCCGCGGGTCATCCCGCGGTCGGCCATCGCATGGAGCAGGGGGCCGTAGCGCTGCACGAAGGCTGGGAGTCCCGCCACGGCGTGAGGCATGGAGGGTCCTCCGGTCGGGTCGTCGGACCGGCTCGGGGAAGGCGCCCGGGCCGAGGGGGCTGCGCCGTCGTCCGGCACCACACCGCCGCACCACACCGCGCACCTCCGATGCTAGTCGGTGCCCGCCCGTTCCCGCGCGTGCGGGGGAATGTGACGGATCCGGCAGGCGCCGCAGGGCGAACCCGCAGGTCAGGGCATGAGCAGGCCCCGGATGTCCTCGGCGGTGAGCGCGCTGGAGAACATCCTGTCGTCGTCCAGGACCGCGGTGAACAGCTTGGCCTTGCGCTCCTTGAGCTCCATGACCTTCTCCTCGATCGTGTCCCGGGCCACGAGCCGGTAGACCATCACCTTCTTCTGCTGGCCGATCCGGTGGGTGCGGTCCACGGCCTGCTCCTCGGTGGCCGGGTTCCACCACGGGTCCAGGAGGAAGCAGTAGTCGGCCTGGGTGAGGTTGAGCCCGAAGCCGCCCGCCTTGAGGCTCACCAGGAACACGGGCACCTCGCCGGACGTGAACCGCTCGAGCACCCGGGCCCGGTCCGTCGTCGAGCCGTCGAGGTAGGCGTAGGGGATGCGCAGCTCGTCCAGGCGCGCCGCGGCCTTCTTGAGGAAGCTGGTGAACTGGCTGAACACCAGGGGCCGGTGGCCCTCGGCCACGATCTCGGGCAGGTGCTCGAAGAGCAGGTCGAGCTTGCTCGAGGAGACGTCCGCGGCGGGGTCCACGAGGGAGGCGTCCAGGCTGAGCAGGCGCAGGGTGGTCAGGGACTGGAAGATGGTGAAGCGGTTGCGGTCGAGGTCACGGAGCAGGCCGAGGACCTTCTGCCGCTCCCGCTGCAGGCGCGTGTCGTAGATCCTGCGGTGGGCGGGGGAGAGCTCCACCTCGATGGTCTGCTCGAGCTTGGGCGGCAGCTCGAGGTCCACGGACTCCTTCGTGCGGCGGAGCATGAGCGGCTTGACGCGGCGGCGCAGCCGGGCGAGCGCGGCGGCGTCCTCCCCCCGCTCGATGGGGCGCTGGTAGGTCTCCGTGAACTTCCGCCGGGACGGGAACAGCCCGGGCGCGGTCAGGGACAGCAGCGCCCACAGCTCCACGAGGCTGTTCTCGAGGGGGGTGCCCGTGATCGCGAGCTTGAACGGGGCGTCGAGCTCCTTCACGGCCCGGTGCGCCTTGGTCCGGGGGTTCTTCACGAACTGGGCCTCGTCGAGGAGCACCCCCGCCCAGGCGATCCCCCGGTAGGCGGTCTCGTCCAGGCGCAGCAGCGTGTAGGAGGTCACCACCACGCGGGCGCCCGCGGCGGCGTCCGCCAGCTCGGTGCCGGCCTTCGCCTGGGTGTCGGTCACGCCCACGACCGGCAGGGACGGGGCGAAGCGGCGGATCTCCGCCGTCCAGTTGGGCACCACCGACGTCGGGGCGACCACGAGGAACGGCGGGAGGCCCGGGTCGCGCTCGACGGCGCGGCAGATCAGGGCGATCGCCTGCACGGTCTTGCCCAGGCCCATGTCGTCGGCCAGGATCCCGCCCAGGCCGTGGTCCCACAGCACGCTGAGCCACGAGTAGCCGTCCCGCTGGTACGGGCGCAGCTCGGCGTGCAGGGTCGCGGGCACGGGGGGCGTGCTGAGGGTGTCGAGCTCGAGCAGGGAGCGCACGCCCTCCCGCCAGGCCTCGGCCTGGTCCGTGTCCGTCGCCACGTCCTCGAGGTCCTGCCACAGCCCGGCCTGGTGCCGGTGGATGCGCAGCGGCCCCTCGGGGCTCTCCTGCAGCGAGCGGGCCTCGGCGATGAGCTCGCGCAGCCGGTCGAACTCGGGGCGGTCCAGCGAGAACCAGGAGCCGTCCGGGGCCAGCATCACGTCCTGGCCGAGGTCGAGGGCCCGGAAGACGTCGGCGAAGGAGATGTAGAACTCGCCCACCTTGACCGTGACCCCCAGGTCGAACCAGTCCCGGCGCTCCGTGGCGGCGGTGCTCACCGTGATCGTGGGCGGGTCGGCGATCTGCTGGTAGGCCCGCGGCCCGCCGGTGTGCTCGATCCGCAGGTCGGGGACCTTCTCGAGGGCGGGCAGCCACTCGCGCACGAGCACCAGGGCGTCCTGGGCCACGTAGCTCGAGCGGCGGAAGTCCACCCCCGGGGCCCGGTGGCGCACCGCGGCGGTGACCGCGGTCTCCCAGGAGGACTCGCGGTGCACGGGCTCGTCGGCGAGCGGGTCCTCGGGGCGGAAGGGCAGCAGGACCCGGTCCCGGCCCTTCTGGTACTCCCACTCCCAGCGGGCGCGGATCGTGAGCTCCTGGTGCTCCAGGGTGAGCACCAGCTCGGGGTCCGCGACCTGCGGCAGCTCGATGGAGCCGTCCCCGGTGGCCACGTCCATGCTGCGGTGCAGCCGCGGGAAGAAGCGGTCGAAGAACTCCTCGACCTCGTCCTCGGGGATCCGCAGCCCGCCGGCGGTGTCCAGGAAGCGCCGCTGCTCGCGGGTCAGCCGGGTGGCGAGGGGCACGAGCCGCAGCGGGAAGGCGTTGAGGTCCTCGGTGTCGGCGACGGCCTGCGGGTCCCCGTCCGGGGCGAACAGCCCGTGCCCGGGGTCGCCGATGATCCGGGCGGTGCCCAGGGCGATCCTGCGGCCGCCGCTGTCCACCGTGGGCCGCAGCTCGAGGTCCTCGCCGGGACCGCGCAGCACGTCCACGTGGAAGCGCCCCGGCTCCTCGACCGTCACGGGCAGCCCGTGCTCACGGCCCACCAGGGTGATCCCGGCGGACTCCGCCCGGGCGAGGATGCCCCACAGCAGGGGGGAGGCGTAGGAGTCGAGCCGGATCCAGTGCCGGTCGTGCACCGCGTACGGGGAGCGGGTGGCGCTGAGCGCCCGGAGCTCGTCGAACCAGTCCACCTGGGCGGGGCTCAGCGACCACCGGCCGGCGTCCGCGGTGACGCTCTCCCAGTCCAGCCCGCCCTTGATCCACCCGCCCCGCCGGCCCCGGCGCACCGGGCGCACGTACAGGTGCCAGGGCGAGCCCGCGCGGCCCGTGCCGTGCACGTACCGGTACGGCTCCCGCCGCAGGTCGAACTCGAGGGCCACCCCCTCGGGCTCCTCCGGGGGCGGGTCGGCGGGATCCGTCCCGCCCAGGATCTCGGTCAGGGCGTCCTTCCAGTCGGGGGCGCCGCCCTGCCGTGCGGCCGCCCGGGAGGACCGCGCGGCGGCCGGGGGCGCCGCCACCGCGGAGCCGCCCTGCTGGTGGGCGCGGACCGCCGTCTCGAAGTTGTGGCGCAGCACCGCGGCGACGGCGTGCTTGCAGAAGCCCCCGGCCGGGCAGGTGCACCACGCGGGCCCCGTGGCCCCGCCGGAGCCGACGTGCACGGTCACCGAGTACACCGCCCCGGAGCCCTCGACCTCCGCGGTGAGGCTGCCGGCCCCCTCGGCCCCCGGCGACCACCGCACGGTGCGCACGCGCCCGGTGCGGAAGTACTCCTGGCCGCGCCGGAAGACGGCGGGCCCGGAGGCGGCCACGAGCCGCCGGGAGTCCACGAGCGGGCCGGGAGGGGAGTGCATCGTCCCACCGTATCGGTCCGGGGCGCCGGACGCCGCGCGTGCGGAGGGGCCCCGCGGCCCTCCTATAATCGACGGGACCCCTCGACTCATCGACAGCGGCCCCACGTGCGGCCGCGGACGGAGGACTCGTGCCCGACACTGCTGGGCTCCGCCTCGGAGACCATGCCATTGCCGACAGTGCCGAGGAGCTCGCCTACCTCCGGTGGAACGACGCCGTCTGCGCGGCCTTCTTCGGGCCGGAGCGGGCGGGGGAGCTGATCTACCTCGACCTGGACGACAAGACGCTCGCCGCGATCGGCGAGGAGCGCGGCCTCGACGGTCCCTCCACCCTGCGGGCGCTCGCCGACTCGGTGAGCCCGCTGCTCGTGACCGAGGACGGGCGGCGCTCGGTGTTCGACGTGTTCAACCGGCTCAACGGCCAGTGGTACCGCGCCACCCGCCGCAGCCTCGACTCCATCGCCGAGATCCCGCCGCCGCCCGTCGTCGCCCTCCTGGCGCTGTTCGCGCTCGCCGGACGGCACATGTCCACCCTGGCCGCGCGGACGGGCAACAAGTCCGTCTCCACGTTCTTCCTGCCGCTGGCGGTGCTGCTGCAGGCCGGCCCGGAGAACGCCAAGGCCCTCGAGTCCTCCTTCAAGAAGGACACCGAGGCGTACTGGGACGCGCTGCGCTACTGGCTCGAGCTGCGCAACGGCGAGATCGGCCTGCCCACGGCGTACGCGGTGAACCAGCGGCCGGTCGGGCTTGCGCTGTCCCAGACGATGTTCGGCGAGGCCGAGCGGCGCCAGCTGCACCGCATGTTCGAGGACCTGGGGATGACCACCGCCCAGGGCCTGTCCGCCGCCGAACTCGGGGTCTACCTCGACTTCTGGCTGGACATGGCCGAGACGAAGGCCTCCAAGGCCATGAAGCAGGTCTGGGCGAACCCCCTGACCCGCGAGCCCGGCCTGGAGATCGCCCTGGCGGAGCTGGCCGTCTGGGAGCAGTCCCGGGAGCAGGCCCGCGCCGAGGTCCGCGCCAACGGGCGGGGACCGGGCCGCAGCGCCGTCAAGTCCTGCTCGCTGTCCCTGACCGACAGCACCGACTACGTGGGCAACCCCGTGTTCGAGCTCGGCTTCGTGGTGCCCAAGCGCTTCCTCTCCGGCCGGGAGGTGGAGCTCGAGACCACGGCCGGGCCCCGCACCGTGTTCCTGTCCTTCATCGGGGACGCCTTCGTGGGGGTCTCCGCCTACACCGCGCGGATGGACCCCGGGACGCTCCTGGGCGGGACCCTGCAGCTCAGCGCCGGGGACGTGCGCTTCGAGCGCAACCCGCGCCCGGTCGTGATCTTCGCCAAGGACGGCTTCTCGGACACCTTCATCTCCGTGGACCACATCCCGGCGGCCTGGCCGTGCCGGATCATGGTCCGGGACGAGCCCGAGTGGATCGCCCAGATCAAGCGGATCCTCGACGACTCCGCCTCCCCGGACTACCGCTTCGTGGAGGCCGGCACCCACGGCCTCGCCGAGGGCTGGGTGATGTTCGACGACGTGCAGGTGCTGCGCGCGGGCAACCCGGAGCTCACCGCCAACGACAACTTCTCGGGCCTGGTGCCCCGCCTGGTCCCGGCCGTGACCCTCTCCGGGGGTCTGCGGATCCCCGGGGACGTGGTGCGCTGGTCCGCGCTGCGGCCCCCGCAGGTGACCATCACCTCGGACACGGACGCGCCCCTGACCGTGGAGTGCGAGTGGCGCAACCCGCACTCGTTCAAGCTCGAGAAGGCGAAGCTCGTGGAGGGGCGCGTGCCGCCGTTCCAGATCTCGCTGCACGGCACCCCGATGGCCCGTGCGGACCGGACCCTCAAGCCCAACGACTACACCCTGGTCCTCAAGGCGGGCCGCACGGTCCGGCAGCGCCGCGAGTTCAAGCTGCGGGACTCGTCCTTCCACCTGACCCAGCGCTCCCTCGGCTACGAGGGCGAGATGGTGCACGTCGAGGAGGAGCCGCTGTGGCCCGTCACGGCCGGTGTCGTGGCGGAGCTGCCCGAGCGGTACGTGCAGGGCGCCTTCGACAACCTGCCGCCCCGCGAGGCCGCCGGGGACCACGAGGTCCCCGGCGCCCCCGGCTGGCACTCCTCCGAGGGGCAGCTGCTGCTCGAGCGCACCAACGCGCTGCCCGAGCCCGAGGGCCGCTCCTGCCTGAGCACCGGCCGGCACCGCATCGTGCTGCCCGCCATGGAGCCCAAGGCCAAGGCCCCGTGGATCTTCGGGCAGTGCGCCCAGTGCGGGCTGCAGAAGCGCTACCCCGGCCGGCTCACCAAGCCGTCCGCGCTCACCTCCACCGGCTCCGTGGAGGCGCTGCGCTTCATCGGCCCGGACGAGGGGGAGTACCCCACCTCCTGGGCGCCGTTCCGGGACGCCCTCACCTTCCTGGGCGGCGGCAAGCGCTCGAGCCTGTCCATCGTGGCCCGCCAGCTCGAGGACTCCGAGCGCTTCGAGGAGTGGTTCGTGGGCCACCTGCAGGCCCTCGGCTTCCTCGAGGTGGTCCGCGACGAGCACTGGACCGTGCGGCGCTGGCAGGTCTGCGGGCCCGCCCTCACCCAGCTCGTGGACGGCTCCGTGCTCCTGACCGGCGGCTGGACCCCGGAGAAGGAGGCCGTGGTGGCGGAGGCGGCCGCGGCGCAGGACGCGTCCGTGGTGGTGCTCTCCCCCGAGGACCACGGGACCACCCTGCTGCAGGACGTGGACCTGGGGACGCTGCAGGAGGCGCTGCCGGCGGGGCTGTGCGACGTGGTCTTCGACGCCGGGCCCGCGATGCTGGAGACGCTGCCCCCGCTGTCCGAGGTCGAGCAGCGGCTGCGGCGCGCGGAGATGCAGTACAACGGGGTGGCCGAGCGCTTCGTGCCCGAGGACGCCACGTGGGAGCACACCGAGGACCGGAACCGGCCGGGGCTGTACCGGATCAACCACCACCACCGGACCCGGTACGCGTTCCGCACCCCGGCCGACGTCGAGTCCGGCCACGCCCGGTTCGTGGCCTCGGGCATCGGCAAGCACTTCGCGGCCCGGCAGGCCGGGGTGCCGATCGTCTCCTACGACCCCGAGCTGGAGCTGCTGTCCGTGCCCATCGGAGCGGAGCTGGCCGGGCTCTACGCCCGCGCCGCCGTGCTGTGCTCCGGGATGCTGCCGGCCAAGGTGGACGAGGACTTCTCGCTCAACTACGGGGACGTCACGCCCGAGTTCGCCCAGGCCCTGGTGGACAAGCTCATGAGCTGAGCGGCTCCCGGCCGGGGACGGCAACGGGCCCCGGGTCGTCCGACCCGGGGCCCGTTGCCGTCGGCCGCACGGCGTGCGGCCCGGTCCGCGGCTACGCCGTCGGCGCGGCCGCCCGGACTCCGGCGGCCGCCCGGTCCCCGGCGTCCCCGGCGATCAGCTCCGCGGCGCGCTCGCCGATCATGTACACCGTGATGTTGGGGTTCACCGTGGTCAGCTCCGGCATCACCGAGGCGTCGGCCACGCGCAGGCCCGCGACCCCCTTGACCCGCAGCTGCGGATCGAGCGGGGACATGTCGTCGTCCACCGGACCCATCCGGCAGGACCCGGCCGGGTGGTAGACGGTGTTGTGGGTGCGCCGGACGTAGTCGGCGATCTCCTCGTCGGTCTGCACGTCCTTCCCCGGGAACAGCTCCGTCCCGGCCCACTCGGCCAGCGCCGGCTGCGCCACGATCTCGCGGGCGCGCCGGATCCCGGCGGTCATGATGCGCAGGTCGTAGCCCTCGGGGTCGGTGAAGTACCGCGGGTCCACCTTCGGCTTGTCCCGGAAGTCCCGGGAGCGCAGCCGCACGGTCCCGCGGGACCGGGCGTGGGTGACGTTCGGGGTGAGGCAGAAGACGTTGTCCGCGGTGGGGTAGCCCTGCCGGTAGGTGTGCATGTCGAAGTTGACCGAGCCGTAGTGCATCATCAGGTCCGGCCGGTCGGTGCCCGGGTCCACCTGGGTGAAGATCCCGGCCTCCCACCACTGGGTGGACTCGGTGACCATGGGCTGCCTCGCCTCCCACTGGAGCACGCCCTCGGGGTGGTCCTGCAGGTGGGAGCCGACGCCGGGGGAGTCCACGAGCACGTCCACGCCGACCTCGCGCAGGTGCTCGGCGGGGCCGATGCCGGAGAGCATCAGCAGCTTCGGGGTGTCGATCGCCCCGGCGGAGACGACGACCTCGCGGCGGGCGCGCACGGTGCGGGAGGCGCCGAAGGCGTTGTCCACGACCTGCACGCCCACGGCCCGGCCGTCCTCGACGACCACGCGCTCGGCCTGCGTGGAGTGCAGGACCGTGAGGTTCTCCCGGTCGGCGGCCGGGTGCAGGTAGGACACCGAGGACGAGGAGCGGGTGCCGTCGGCCCGGCGGTTGATCTGGAAGAAGTTCGCGCCGTTGCGCACGGTCCGGCCGGTGTTGAACGGGGTGCGCGGGATGCCGGACTGCTCGCAGGCCTCGAGCACGGCCACCCCGCACGGGTCGTCGTCCGGGACCTGCATCAGGTGCACGGGGCCCTCGTGGCCGTGGTGGTCGCCCTCGGCGTCGTTGGTCTCGAGCTTGCGGTAGAGGCGGAAGGCGGTCTCGGCGTTCCAGCCCTCGGCGCCGTGGACCTGCTCCCACTCGTCGAGGTCCTCGGCCGGGGCCCAGAACGCGATGCACGAGTTGTGGGAGGAGCACCCGCCCAGCACCTTGGCCCGGGCCATGCGCATGAACGAGTTGCCGTTCTCCTGCTCCTCGATCGGGTAGTCCCAGTCGTAGCCGGACTCCAGCAGCTCCATCCAGCGGTTCAGCGTCAGCACCTCGTCGACGCCACGGTCGTGCGGGCCGGCCTCGATCAGCCCGACGGTCACGGACGGGTCCTCGGACAGCCGGGCGGCGACGACGGCTCCGGCGGAGCCGCCGCCGACCACGACGTAGTCGAACTCCTGCGGAGCGGCGGGCGAAGGCGTGGGGCTGGGGACGGTCATGGTGTCTCCTCCTGGACGTCGGTGATGCGGAAGTCGCGATGCGGAAGTCGTCGGGTGTGCGAGCGGCCTGCGCGGCGCCGTCGTCGTGCCGTTCCGGGGACCGGAGGACGACGACGACGCGCGGGCGCGGCTCAGTGCTCGGGGAACCAGCCGGTCACGGCCGGGGCGGTGTTCTGGTAGACGTGCTTGAGCTCCTGGTACTCGCCCAGGCCGGTGGGGCCGAGCTCGCGGCCGAAGCCCGACTGCTTCATACCGCCCCACTCGGCCTGCGGCAGGTAGGGGTGGAAGTCGTTGATCCAGATCGTGCCGTGGCGCAGCCGGCCGGCGACCCGCTGGGCGCGCCCGGCGTCGGACGTCCACACCGCACCGGCGAGGCCGTAGATCGTGTCGTTGCCGATCGCGACGGCCTCGTCCTCGGTACGGAAGGTCTCGACCGTGACGGTGGGGCCGAAGGCCTCGTCGTGCACGCAGTCCATGTCCCGGGTGCACCGGTCGATCACGGTGGGGAGGTAGAAGTAGCCGCGCTCGAGCTCCAGCGAGCCGTCGGCGGAGGCGCCGGTGGCGAACTGCCCGCCGCAGCGGACGCGGGCGCCCTGCTCGCGGGCGCGCTCCACGTAGGCGTGGACCTTCTCCCGCTGGGCGGCGGAGATCAGCGCACCGGTCCCGGCCTGCTCGTCGAACGGGCCGCCGAGCCGGATCCGCTCGGCGCGGCGGACGAGCTCGTCGACGAAGCGCTCGGCGATCGACTCCTCGACCACCAGCCGCGCCCCGGCGGAGCACACCTGACCGGAGTGCACGAACGCGCCGTTGAGGGCGTTGTCCACGGCGGCGTCGAAGTCGGCGTCGGCGAAGACCACGTTGGGGTTCTTCCCGCCCAGCTCCAGGGCGACCTTCTTCACGGTCGGGGCGGCCGCGGCGGCGATCGCCCGGCCGGTGACCACGCCGCCGGTGAAGGAGACGAGGTCCACGTCCGGGTGGCTCGCGAGCGGGGCCCCGGCCTCGGCGCCGGCGCCGGTGACCAGGTTGGCCACGCCGTCGGGCAGGCCGACCTCCTGCAGGACGTCCATCATGAGGACCGCCGTGTGCGGGGTGAGCTCGGCGGGCTTGAGCACGAACGTGCAGCCGGCGGCGATCGCCGGGGCGATCTTCCACGCGGCCTGCAGCAGCGGGTAGTTCCAGGGGGTGATCATCCCGCACACCCCCACCGGCTCGGTCACCACCCGGGAGACCACGACGGGGTCCCCGGCGTCGACCACGCGGCCGGCGTGCTCGGCGGCGTTCTTGCCGAACCAGTCGAAGCACGCGGCGATGTCGTCCATGTCGATCCCGGACTCGACCAGGCGCTTGCCGGTGTCCAGGGACTCGGCGCGGGCGAACTCGTCCTTGCGCTCGCGCAGCCTCGCGGCCACCGCCAGCAGCAGGTCGCCGCGCCGCGGGGCGGGCACGGAGGACCAGCGGCCGTCGTCGAAGGCGCGGCGGGCCGCGGCGATGGCGCGCTCGGTGTCCTCGGCGGTGGCCTCGGAGACCGTGGCGACCTCCGTGCCGTCGGCGGGGCAGACGATGGTGCGGGTGCCGCCGGCCGCGGCGGCCTCCCAGCGTCCGTCGATGAAGAGTGTCTCGGTCACGGCTGTGCCTCCTTCGTCACCGCGGGGGTCTGCCCCGTCGGCACGTCGTGGATGTCGGTGGACCAGTCGGGGTGGCCCTCGGCGCCGTCCTGGATCATGGACGGGCCGGTGTGGATGCTCAGGAAGGCGAGGTGCGCCTCCCAGTTGTCGAGGACGTCGTTGATGAGCTGCTCGCGGTTCCAGTCCATGACGTCGGTGCCCTGCGAGCCGGTCTCGTTGAAGACCTCCAGGCGGTAGTAGAGGTCGGAGTCGGGGTTGGTGCGGAACCCGCCGAAGGCGGGGACCGGGGTGGCCACGGGGTAGACCTGGTAGCAGAAGTCCCGGTCGGCGCCCATGGGCACGGTCAGCGTGTACTCCGACAGCTCCTGGAGACCGACCTCCGAGCTGGTCAGCTCGGCGTCGTGGCCCAGGGCGCGGAACTCCTCGACGACCTCGGCCAGGGCCGGGGCCAGCACCTGCTCCTCGTAGCGGCGCACCGCCCGGGGGCCGGGGAAGGAGCCGATGCGGGTGAGCCGGCGCCGCCACTGGCTGTCGGCGCCCGGGGTGCGGGAGGCCGTCACGGAGCGGCGGGTGGCGCTGCGGCCCTCGCGCTGGGAGCGCTCGGCGCGCAGGGCCTTCCAGAACCCGATCATCACCAGGTACATCACGATCGAGAAGGGCAGGCCGATGATCAGCGTGGCGCTCTGCAGGGTGGGCACCCCGCCCACGAGCAGCATCGCCAGGGTCAGCAGGCCGGTGGCCGCCGCCCAGAACACGCGCAGCCACTTGGGCCCGTCCTGGGTGGGGTCCTGGATGGTCGAGGTGAACGTGGACATCACGAGGGCCCCGGAGTCGGCGCTGGTGACGTAGAACAGCAGCCCGGACAGGGTCGCGAGGCCGATGAGCAGGGGTGCGCCCGGGTACTGCTCCAGCAGGGAGTAGAAGGCGCGCTCGGGGGTGTTCATGGCGGCCTGCCCGAAGGCGTCGTCGCCGCCGGTGACGATGGCCAGGGCGCTGTTGCCGAAGACCGAGACCAGGATCAGGATGAACACGAAGGGCACGGTCAGGGTCGCGACCACGAACTCGCGCAGGGTGCGGCCGCGGGAGATCCGGGCCAGGAACAGCCCCACGAAGGGCGCCCAGGCGATCCACCAGGCCCAGAAGAACAGGGTCCACCCGGCCATCCAGTCCGCCGCGCCGGTGTAGGCGAAGGTGTCCAGGGCCATCCCGGGCAGCTCCGCCACGTAGTCGCCGAGGTTCTGCACGGTGGCGTCGAGCAGGAAGGACGTGCGCCCGGCGACCAGCACCCACACGACGAGCGCCACGGCCATCAGGACGTTGAGCTCGGAGAGCCGGCGGATGCCCTTGTCCACGCCCGAGACGCACGAGGCGGTGGCCATGACCACGGCCACGGCGATCAGCGCGGTCTGGGCGGCGACGCCCTCCTCGATGCCGAAGAGCAGGAACAGCCCGTAGTTGAGCTGGACCACGCCGATGCCCAGGGAGGTGGCCACGCCGAAGATCGTGCCCAGCAGCGCGGCGATGTCCACCGCGTCCCCGGCCCGGCCCTGCACGCGCCGGCCGATCAGCGGGTAGAGGGCCGAGCGGATGCTCAGGGGCATGTTCCAGCGGTAGGCGAAGTAGCCGAAGGCCATGCCCATCAGGGCGTACATCGCCCAGCCGATCACGCCGTAGTGGAACAGGGTCCACACCACGGCCATGCGGGTGGCCTCGAGGGTGCCGCCGTCCCCGGCCGGCGGGCCGTAGTACTGGGTGACGGGCTCGGCCACGGAGAAGAACAGCAGGTCGATGCCGATCCCGGCCGCGAAGAGCATCGCGGTCCAGGTGAACAGGTTGTACTGCGGCTTGGAGTGGTCCGGGCCCATCTTGATGGTGCCCTCGCGGGAGACCGCGACGACGACCACGAAGACGAGCACCACGGCGGCGGTGAGCACGTAGAACCAGCCCATGTTGCCGGCGATCCAGCCCACCACGGCGTTGATGACGGTGGAGGCCTGCTCGGGGGCGAGGATCGCCCAGAGGGAGAACAGGACGATGCTCACGCCCGAGCCGGCGAAGACGGCCCGGTTGACCTTCGGGCGGGTCCGCGCGCCCGGCGGATCGTCGCTCTCGGGGGCGGTCGTGGACGGGGCAGCGGTCATGTCGGGTCCTCCTGGAAGGGTGGTCCGGTCTCGTGGGGTCTCCCGCACGCCGGTCCGGGCGGACCGGGCGGGAGCAGGACGTCGTCGTCCCCGCGGCGGGCCGGCGTCGCGCCGCGACGGGGCGCCGGCCTGCGTCACATGGTGTCACCAACCTTCCGGTTGGTAAAGTCTGGGCATGAACTCCTCCACCCGAGACCGCATCCTGGACGGCGCCCTCGAGCTCGTGCGCAGCGGCGGCACCGTCTCCCTGGAGTCGGCCGCGCGCCGGGTCGGGCTGAGCAAGCCGGGGGTGATGTACCACTTCCGGACCAAGGAGGCGCTCATGCTCGCCCTCGTGGACCGGGTCCTCGACGGCTGGGACGCGGAGATGTCACGCCGCCTGTCCGCCCCGCCGGAGCAGGTGCCCGCCGAGGAGCGCGTGCGGGCCTACCTGGACTGGTGCCTGTCCGGTGAGGTCGACGAGACCGACCTCGTGATGCTCACCGACCAGCGGCTGCGGGCCACCCTCAAGAAGCACTGGGTGGAGCGGATCGCCCCGTGGGTGGACCTGCCCGAGGACCTGCCGGTCGAGCGCCGCGCCCGGCTGCTGGCCGTGCGCCTGCTGGCCGACGGCGTGTGGTTCGCCGACGCCGCGGACGTCTTCGCCCCCGACCCGCAGGAGCGGGCGCGGGTGCGCGAGGTCGCCGACGCGCTGCTGGCGGGCTGAGCCGGGTGCCCCGGCTGGCGTGGTGGGGCATCTCGTGTAGAGTGGTTCGCAGTTGTTGAGGTTCGTTTTTGTCTTTCAAGCAGTTCGGCCCACTCGGGTGCAGCAGTTTTTCTGAGAAGACGTTTTCCATGCATCGCAACTGTCGTGTTTCTCGAACGTCGGGAAACGTTCATCTCATGAAGGATCAGGTCTCCCATGACTACCGGTATCGTCAAGTGGTTCAACGCTGACAAGGGCTTCGGCTTCATCACCCCCGAGGACGGCTCCAAGGACGTCTTCGCCCACTTCTCCGCGATCAACTCGAACGGCTTCCGCTCGCTGAACGAGAACGACCGCGTCGAGTTCGAGACCCAGGACGGCCCCAAGGGCCCCCAGGCCGCGAACATCAACGTCATCTCCTAGGGATCCGTCGCGGGCCTCGGCCCGCCGATCCTCGAGAACCGCCGCCGGGCTCTGCCCGGCGGCGGTTCTGTCGTCCCTGCCGTCGTCCCCGGCCCGTCGTCCCCGGCCCGTTGCGCTCGGCACGGACGGCCCGGCCCGGACGGCCCGGCCTGGCGCGGACGACCCGGCGCAGTCGACCGTGGACGTTCCTGCCGTCGTGCCTCCGGGTGGAGGGCGGCGCCGGAGCCGGACCCGGAGGCCGCGCACGAGGAAGGCCGCAGCCCGACGGGCTGCGGCCTTCCTCGTGTCCTGCCCGCCGGCTACGCCGACAGCGGGAGGGTCGAGGGGTGGAGCTTGAAGAACGGGTGCCGTCCGGTCGCCGCGAGGGCTCCCGGGACGAGGAGCTGGCGGTACTTGGCGCACCATTGCGCGGTTCCCTCGGTGTGCTCCGCCGCGGCGGCGAGATCGTCGGCCTCCGGGCTCAGGTACTCCTGCACGTCCCCGTCGGTCGACGTGAGACGGACGAGGTGCAGATCGGGGAGGGCGGTGACGGTCACGTCGATCCACTCCTCGCGCTGGTCGGTGGTGATGGCTGTTCTTTCTTCGGACATGGTCATGTTTTCTCCTGACGTTCTTGCAGGCATCCGATGGCGTTGCCCGCCGCTTCGTCATCCGATCCACCCGGGAACATCGGGTTGGCGCGCAGCGGGTCGGAGCCTCTCCGCGAGCCCGCCGGGGATCATCGATTCCCGGCCGAGCACGCGGACGCCGCATCTCGAGAAGCAGATCCAGGCTACCCCGCGGCTCCGACACCGGGGAAAGCGGACCGTGAGTTGTGTCACGAAATCGTCATGCTGGGTCCGTCCTCGGGTCCGTCGCCGGTGTTCCGGGACCATTCCAGCGCAGGGATGTGTCGCCGAGGTGTCGTGGCGGTGACGCCCCGGGGAAGACCGCCGCACGGCGGGCGGGACCCGGGACGCCGGCCCGCCGTGCGGTCCGGTGCGCCCCGCGGCACCGCCGATGTGGTTGAATGGCACCAGCTTCAAGAGACCCGGTCGGCAAGCTCCGACTTGACCGGGCACCAACCCCATGTTCACGGGTGGTTCGGATGACGAAGCGGCTCGCACCACCGCCGCGGCGGTGACCGGTGCGAGCAAGAGCGCACGAAGGATCACGGTCATGTCCGACTCCCGCACCCCTGTCAGCACCGCCCGGCCGGGCGCGCACCCCCGCTCCGTCCCGGCCACGGGGGACCCCGCCCCCGCCGGCCCGGTCCGCGGCGTCCCGGGCGCCGGCGACCCCGCCGGGAGGGCTCCGGCCGGCGGCGTCCCCGCCATCAGCGCCTCCGCCATGAGCATCGAGGACTACGCCCGGGTGGTGCAGACCCGCACCGAGTTCGTGGACTTCCTGCTGGCTCCGGCCCGCGGGGAGCTCGCCGCCGCGGCCTGAGGGCCCCGTCGTGGACCTGCTCCTGGACCGCTCCGTGCTGCTCGGCGTGCGCACGCCGGAACGCTGCCCCGGACTGGCCGGGGTGCTGCGCCGGCAGGGCCACCGGCGGCTGTTCCTGCCGGCCACGGTGCTCGGCGAGCTGCTCGCGGAACGGCCCGACGAGACGCAGTGGGCGGAGCAGCTCGAGCTGCGCTTCCCCGGACGGGTGCTGCCGGTGGACGCCGCCGTGGCCCGGGCCTGGGCGGGGCTGACCGCGGCGGGCACGGCCGACCCGCTCGCCGGTCTCACCGCGGCCACGGCCGTGGTGCACGGACTGACCGTGCTGACCGTGGAGCCGGAGCGGTACGCGGGCACCGGCGCGCCCGTGCTGGACGCGTCCCCCGGCCGGCGGTAGCCCTCAGGCGGCCCGGCGGCCGCGCGGGCCGCGTCCCCGGACCGGCAGCTCCACCGCCCGCTCGTAGTGCTCCAGCAGCTGTCCCACCAGCACGTCCCACGTCCGGCCCTGGACCGCCGCGTGCGCGGCCGCGCCGAACGCGGCCCGCTTCGCCTCGTCGCCCAGCAGGTCGGCCACGTGCCCCCGCAGCGCCCCGAGATCGCCCGGGGGATAGAGCCAGCCCGTGCGGGACCGGTCCACGAGGTCCAGGGGTCCGCCCCGGCCGGTCGCGACCACCGGCACGCCCGAGGCCATGGCCTCCTGGATCGTCTGGCAGAAGGTCTCGAACTCGCCGGGGTGGACGAACACGTCCAGGGAGGCCATGATCCGGGCGAGATCGGCGCCGCTGCGCCGCCCCGTGAAGTGGGCCTGCGGGAGCCGGCGGCGCAGGGCGTCCTCCTCCGGGCCGGAGCCCACCACCACGAGCTGCGTGCCGGGCAGGTCCGCGACCGCGGCGAGGTCCTCGACCTGCTTCTCCGGGGCGATCCGGCCCACGTAGCCGACGATCCTGCGGCCGCCGGCGACCTCCTGCCGCCACCGCTCGTCCCGGTGCCGCGGGGAGAACCGGACGGTGTCCACCCCGCGCCGCCACAGGTGCACGTCCCGCACGCCGTGCTCGGTGAGCTGCCGGACGGCCGAGGTCGAGGGCGCGAGCGTGAGCGTCGCGAGGTTGTGCATGGCGCGCACGTGCCCCCACAGGAGCTGCTCGAGGAAGGGTGCGCCGTAGGTGGCGGCGTAGCCGGGCACGTCGGTCTGGTAGACCGCCACGCACGGCACACCGAGCTGCTGGGCCGCCACGATGGCCCGGCGCCCCAGCACGAACGGGGAGGCCACGTGGACCACGTCGGGGCGGAAGCGCTCCAGCTGCCGTCGCACCCGGGCCACGGTCCCCCCGGCCACGCGCACGGCCGGATAGCCGGTGAGGGGAACGGCGGGCAGCCGGTGCACCGGCACCCCGTCCAGGTCCTCGACCACGTCCTCCGTGAGGCGCCCGAGGGGCGCGGGGTCGTAGGACGGCGCCACGACGACGACGTCGTGGCCCCCGGCGGCCAGCTGCTCGACGACCCGCAGCACCGAGTGGGTGACCCCGTTGAGGTGGGGGAGGAACTGTTCGGCGACCACGGCGACTCTCATGGGGCCGAGCCTGCCCGGGGCGGGAGACCGGACGGGAAGCGGCGCGTGGCCCCCCGGTGAAGGCGCCGTGAAGCCTCTGCCAGGGGGGCGGGCGTGGGAAGATGGGCGGTGATGAACTCCCTCGGCTCCTCTTCCCCCGCCGCACGCCCCGACCGCAGGGACGTGCCGATGCCCCTGTGGCTGCAGGGCGTGCTGGAAATCGGCTCCGTGGCCGTGGTGTCCTACCTGCTCGTCCTGCTGACCGTCCTCATGGTGTGGCTCGCCGACGGCTTCGACACCCTCGGCCTGGCCGGCGGGTTCGTGCTCTCGGGGCACGTCTGGCTGCTCGCCCACCTCACGCCCCTGCAGGTGGCGCTCGACCCGGGCGCGGGGCTGCCCGCCACCACCGGCACGCTCAACCTCGTGCCGCTGGGGCTGACCCTCGTCCCGTTCGCGCTCGCCTGGCAGGCAGGGCGCCGGCTGGCGCGCGCCTGCTGGGAGGGCCAGTTCTGGCAGCCGTACCTCAGCGGCCTCGCCGTCTACTCCGCGATCGGGGCGGCGGCCGCGCTGCTGTTCACCGGGGAGCAGGTCTCGGCGAGCCCGGCGGCGGCGGCCGTCTTCCCGCTGGTGCCCGTGGCCCTGGGCGGGTTCGTGGGCGCGTACCGGGCCTCCCGCTCCCTGCCCGGGCTGATCGGCGTCAACGCCGCCGCGTGGGTCGAGCGCACGAGCCAGTACTCCCGCTGGGCCGGGTCCTACGTGTGGTCGGTGCTGCGCGCCGGCTTCGTCGCGGCCGTGGCCGGGGTCGGGGCCGGGGCGGCACTGCTCGCCGCCGCCCTGCTCTGGAACTGGAACGACGTGGTGGGCGTCTACCAGCGGCTGGGCACCGGGGTGCCGGGGGACACCGCGCTGACGGCGCTCCAGCTCGGCTACCTGCCCAACCTCGCGGTCTACGCCCTGGCCTGGTCCACGGGCGCGGGCTTCGACCTCGGCTCCGGGACCCACGCCTCCCCGCTGGGCACCGACCCCGGGCCCGTGCCGCTGCTCCCCGCCCTGGCGGCGCTGCCGCCCGCGGAGCTGCCGTCCTGGGCGCTCGTGGTGGTCGTCCTGCCGGTGCTGGCCGGCGTCCTCGCCGGCTGGTGGTTCCTGCGGGAGGGGGAGAACCACCTGGACGACTGGATGGCGCTGCGGCTGCCCGCCCGCTGGATCACGTTCCCGCTCTCGACGCTGCTGACCGGGGTCCTCGTCGGCGCGGTCGCCGGCGTGCTGATCATGCTGCTGAGCTGGCTGGCACACGGTTCGCTGGGGCTCGGCCGGCTCACGGACGTGGGACCCGACGGCCCCGCCGTCCTGCTCCTGTTCGGCGCCGAGGTGGCCGTCGGGGCGGCGGTGGGCTGCGTGCTGGGACCGTGGCTCGAGCACGAGCCGCCCTTCGCACCGCTCCGCGGCGCGGAGTCCGGCGAGGACGGCTCCCGGGCCGGCCGGCGCGAGGCCCGGCGGCGGCGCCGGGCGGAGGCCGCGGCACGGCGCGCGATGCGCTCGGCCGGCCGGCGGAGCCCCCGCACGGTGCCGGACACCGACGACACCGTCGACACTGAGGACACCGGTCCTGGGCGCGACGGCACCCGGCGGAACGGGGGCGGCCGGGACGACACCGGCCGGGGCGAGGCCGGCCGGGACGACGGGCTGCGGGACGCCTCCGGGCGCGCGGGAGCGGGCCCGGAGGCGGATCAGGGACGGGCCGGGTCCGCCGAGGCGTTCGACGTGGACGCGGCCGAGGCGCCCGCGCCCTCGGACGCCGGAGCGGCCGGGCCGCCGGAGAGGTAGCTCCAGATCCCGTCCTCGAGCTCCTGCTGGCACTGCGCCGCCCCGGACAGGGTGAGGGTCCCGGCGACGCACTCCTGGTAGGCCTCGGCCACCGGCCACAGGGCGAGCCGGGCACCGCCGGCGAGCAGGCTCAGCGCGCCCAGCACGATCGCGGCGACCGCGCTCAGCACCAGCAGCCGGCGACGGTCCGTCCCGCGGGAGCGCACGAGGGCCGCGATGCCCAGCCCGATCCCGGCGGCCGCCAGCACCACTCCCGCCACGGTGGGCCACAGTCCGGCCCCGACGAGCACGAGGGAGACGGCCGCGCACACCAGCCCGCCTCCTGCCGTGCGGGTCGCGGCGGCGCGTCGTGCGTCCGCGGGGGCTGCCTCGGGGCTCGGGCGGGGAGGGGTCATGCCCTTCACTCTAGGGCACCCCGGGCACCGGCCACCGACCGCCCGACTAGACTCGACGGCATGCGCATCGTGGTCATGGTCTCCGGCTCCGGCACCAATCTGCAGGCGGTCCTCGACGCCGTCCGGGAGGGCCGGATCGACGTGGAGATCGCCGCGGTGGGCGCGGACAAGCCCTGCACCGGCCTCGAGCGGGCCCGGCAGGCCGGGATCGAGACGTTCCTCGTCCGGCCCGGCGACCACCCGGACCGGACGCGGTGGAACCGCGCCCTCCAGGAGGCGGTGGCCGCCCGGCAGCCCGACCGCGTCCTCTTCGCGGGCTTCATGCGGATCGTGGACCCGGCGTTCGTCGAGGCGTTCGCGGGGCGGATCATCAACACCCACCCGTCCCTGCTGCCCTCCTTCCCCGGGGCGCACGCGGTGCGGGACGCCCTCGCCCACGGCGTGAAGGTCACCGGCGTCACGGTCCACGAGGTCGTCGCCGACGTCGACGCCGGTCCGATCCTGGCGCAGGCCGCGGTGCCCGTGGAGGAGGAGGACACCGAGGCCTCGCTGCACGAGCGGATCAAGGCCGCCGAGCGCGAGCTGCTGGTGCGGACGCTCGGGGCCACGGCCCGGCGGGCGGCCCTGCACGACGCCCGGTGAGCGGGGCGGGCGCGGGTCCGTAAAATGGTCCCGGCGGATCCCGCCGTCCACCCCGACCCCGAAACGCTTGGAGACCCCGTGAGCCCCACCCAGCTTGACCGCGTGCCCATCAAGAGGGCGCTGGTGTCCGTCTACGACAAGACCGGGCTGGAGGGCCTCGCCACGGGGCTGCACCGGGCCGGCGTCGCGATCGTCTCCACCGGTTCGACCGCTCAGCGGATCGCGGCCCTGGGCGTGCCGGTCACGGAGGTCGCGGACGTCACCGGTTTCCAGGAGTGCCTGGAGGGACGGGTCAAGACCCTCCACCCGCGGGTGCACGCGGGGATCCTCGCGGACCGCCGGAAGCCGGAGCACATGGACCAGCTCGCGCAGCTGGAGATCGAGCCGTTCGACCTGGTGGTCGTGAACCTGTACCCGTTCGTGGACACCGTGCGCTCCGGTGCGGGCCAGGACGAGGTCGTCGAGCAGATCGACATCGGCGGGCCCTCGATGGTCCGGGCCGCCGCGAAGAACCACGCGGCCGTGTCCGTGGTCGTGGATCCGGCCGGCTACGACGAGGTCGTCGAGGCCGCGGCCTCGGGCGGCTTCGACCTGCGGGCCCGCCGCCGGCTGGCCGCCGCGGCGTTCGCGCACACCGCGGCCTACGACACCGCGGTGGCGACCTGGACGGCGCAGCAGTTCGAGCGGGACGAGGACGCCAACTTCTGGCCCCCCTACGCCGGCCTGGCCCTGCAGCGCTCGGCCGCGCTGCGCTACGGCGAGAACCCGCACCAGAAGGGCGCGCTCTACGTGGACGAGGCCGCGACCCCCGGCATCGCCCAGGCCGACCAGCTGCACGGCAAGGAGATGTCCTACAACAACTACGTGGACGCCGACGCCGCGCTGCGCGCCGCCTACGACTTCGACGAGCCGGCCGTGGCGGTCGTCAAGCACAACAACCCGTGCGGCCTGGCCGTGGCGACTCCCGGCGCGGAGGACCCGATCGCCGACGCCCACCGCAAGGCCCACGCGTGCGACCCGCTCTCCGCCTACGGCGGCGTGATCGCCGCCAACCGGACCGTGACCCGGGCCATGGCCGAGACCGTGCGGGACATCTTCACCGAGGTCGTCGTGGCCCCCGGCTACGAGCCCGAGGCCCTGGAGATCCTGCAGGCCAAGAAGAACATCCGCCTGCTCGAGCTGCCCGAGGGCTTCGAGCGCGACGTCCTCGAGTACCGCCAGGTCTCCGGCGGCGCGCTGCTGCAGGTCTCGGACCGCCTCGACGCCCCCGGCGACGACCCCGCCGGGTGGACCCTCGCGGCCGGCGCCCCGGCGGACGAGCAGACCCTCGCCGACCTCGCCTTCGCGTGGAAGGCCCTGCGCGCCGTGAAGTCCAACGCGATCCTGCTCGCCGACCACGGCGCGTCCGTGGGCATCGGCATGGGGCAGGTCAACCGCGTGGACTCCTGCCGCCTGTCCGTGGAGCGGGCCAACGCCCTCGGCGCGGACGGCGCCGAGCGTGCGCGCGGCGCCGTCGCGGCCTCGGACGCGTTCTTCCCGTTCCCGGACGGTCTGCAGGTGCTCCTGGACGCCGGGGTGCGGGCCGTGGTCCAGCCCGGCGGCTCCATCCGGGACGAGGAGGTCGTGGCCGCGGCCGAGGCCGCCGGCGTGACGATGTACGTCACCGGGGCGCGGCACTTCTTCCACTGACCCGCCTCTGCGGCGGCCCGGCGCACCGTCTCGGCGCACCGAGTCAGCGCACCGGCGCAGCCGCCCGGCACACGGCAGCGGCCGCACCCCCCGGAGGGGGTGCGGCCGCTGCCGTGTCCGCTGCCCGAGCGATCGGCCCGCGCAGCGCATCCGCTCAGCTCACGCGCTGAGCGAGGAGAGGACCCGGTTGAAGGTCTCCGAGGGGCGCATCACCGAGAACGTCTTGGCGTCGTCCGGGCGGTAGTAGCCGCCGATGTCGGCGGGCCGGCCCTGCACCGAGAGCAGCTCCTCGTTGATGGCGTCCTCGTTCTCGGCCAGCTGCTCCGCCACGGAGGCGAAGGCCTGGGCGAGCTCGGTGTCCTCGTCCTGGCGCGCCAGCTCCTGGGCCCAGTACAGGGCCAGGTAGAAGTGGCTGCCGCGGTTGTCGATCTCGCCGACCTTGCGGCTGGGGGACTTGTTCTCCTCCAGGAACGTGCCCGTGGCCCGGTCGAGGGTCTCGCCGAGGATCCGGGCGCGCTCGTTGTCCGCCGTGGTGGCCAGGTGGTCGAGGCTCGCGGCGAGGGCGAGGAACTCGCCCAGGCTGTCCCAGCGCAGGTGGTTCTCCTCGACCAGCTGCTGGACGTGCTTCGGCGCGGACCCGCCGGCGCCCGTCTCGAACAGCCCGCCGCCGTTGATGAGGGGGACCACCGAGAGCATCTTCGCGGAGGTGCCCAGCTCCAGGATCGGGAACAGGTCCGTCAGGTAGTCGCGCAGCACGTTGCCGGTGACCGAGATGGTGTCCTCGCCGCGGCGGATCCGCTCGATCGAGAACGCGGTGGCCTCCTCGGGGGACATGATCTCGATCTGCAGCCCCTCGGTGTCGTGCTCGGTGAGGTACTCCTCGACCTTGGCGATGAGGTTGGTGTCGTGGGCGCGGGTGCGGTCCAGCCAGAACACGGCCGGCGTGGCGGAGGCCCGGGCGCGCGTCACGGCGAGCTTGACCCAGTCCCGGATGGCGACGTCCTTGGTCTGGCACGCGCGCCAGATGTCGCCGGGGGAGACCTCGTGCTCGATGAGCACGGTGCCCGAGGAGTCGACGACCTGGACGGTGCCCGCGGCGGGGATCTCGAAGGTCTTGTCGTGGGAGCCGTACTCCTCGGCCTTCATCGCCATGAGGCCCACGTTCGGCACCGAGCCCATCGTGGTCGGGTCGAACGCGCCGTGGGCGCGGCAGTCGTCGATGACCACCTGGTAGACCCCGGCGTAGGAGCTGTCCGGCAGCACCGCGAGGGTGTCGGCCTCCTCGCCCTCGGGGCCCCACATGTGCCCCGAGGTGCGGATCATGGCGGGCATCGAGGCGTCGACGATGACGTCGGAGGGCACGTGCAGGTTGGTGATGCCCTTGTCGGAGTTCACCATGGCGAGCTTCGGGCCCTCGGCGAGACCCTTGTCGATCGCGGCCCGCACGTCGTCGCGCACGTCGGCCGGCAGGGCGTCGAGGCCGTTGAGGATCGCGGCGAGCCCGTTGTCGGAGCTCAGCCCGGCCTCCTCGAGGGCCGCGCCGTGGGCGGCGAAGAGCTCGGGGAAGAACGCCTCGATGACGTGGCCGAAGATGATGGGGTCGGAGACCTTCATCATGGTGGCCTTCAGGTGCACCGAGAACAGCACGTCCTCCCGCTTGGCGCGCTCGACCTGCTCCGCGAGGAACGCGTCCAGGGCCGCGGCACGCATCACGGTGCCGTCGACGACCTCGCCGGCCAGCACGGGCACGGACTCCTTGAGCACCGTGGTGGTGCCGTCCTCGCCGACCAGCCGGATCGTCAGGACGTCGTCGTCCTCCATGACCACGGACTTCTCGTTGTCGCGGAAGTCGTCCCGGCCCATCGTGGCGACGTTGGTCCGCGACTCCGAGGTCCACTCGCCCATGCGGTGCGGGTTCTTGCGGACGTAGTTCTTCACGGAGGCGGGGGCGCGGCGGTCCGAGTTGCCCTCGCGCAGCACGGGGTTGACCGCCGAGCCCTTGACCTTGTCGTAGCGGGCCCGGGTGTCCTTCTCCTCCTCGGAGCGCGGCTCGTCCGGGTAGTCCGGGAGGTCCACGCCCTGCTCCTGCAGCTCCTTCACCGCGGCCTTGAGCTGCGGGACGGAGGCGGAGATGTTGGGCAGCTTGATGATGTTGGCCTCGGGCTTCTTGGCCAGCTCCCCGAGCTCCGCGAGGGCGTCGGCCACCCGCTGGTCCTCGGGCAGGCGGTCCTCGAACGCGGCGAGGATGCGCCCGGCGAGGGAGATGTCGCGGGTCTCCACCTCGACGCCGGCGGTCGAGGCGTAGGCCTCGATGATCGGCTTGAACGAGTAGGTGGCGAGCAGGGGCGCCTCGTCGGTGCGGGTGTAGATGATCTTGGCCATGTGCGGGCAGTCTCCCAGGATGTCGTCGGATCGGTGGTGGTGCTTCCTGGTGCCAAGATACCCGAGGCGGTGGCCCGCCCGCTGTCGGGGCGGTGGCCGGGGGCGGGCCGGGCACGACGGCGGGCCCGCTCCCGGGGCGGGAGCGGGCCCGGTGCCGTGGCCTGCCGGCGGGCGGTGGCCCGTCGGCCTCAGCCCTCCGTGGACTGGGTGGAGTCGGTCCCGTTGACGAGCTCGCCCTCGCCGATCACGCGGTCGCCGGAGCCCTCCCGGCCCTCGCCCAGGGCCTGCTGATCGCCCTGGCCGGAGACCACCTGGATCTTGCGCGGCTTGGCCTGCGCGGAGACGGGGATCGTCACCGTGAGCACGCCGTTGTCGTAGTTCGCGGCGATGCCCTGGATGTCGATGCCCTGGCCCAGGTTGAGCTGGCGCACGAACGAGGAGCTCTGCCGCTCCCGGGTGATCCACTGCACGTCCTGGACCTCGGGCAGCTTGCGCTCGGCCCGGATGGTCAGCAGCTGGCCGTCGACGTCGACGTCGACGCTCTCGGGGTCGATGCCGGGCAGGTCCGCCCGCAGGATGTACTGGTCGCCGTCCCGGTACAGGTCCATGGGCATCTCGCGCAGGCCCTGGCGGGCGAACAGCGAGGCGGCGAGACGGTCGAAATCGTTGAACGGGGTGAACATGGTGGCCACGCCAATCATCTCCTCAACAGATGAGCAATGTCTCCGACATTTAGTTGAGTCCGATCAACTCAACTGTGTTCCATGATAGGTCCGTGTCCGGGTGTCTTCAACAGCTCTGCGGGCGCATCGCCCAGGGCGAACCGCCCGTCAGCGGGCGTCGTGGGGATAGCGCACGCCGATCCGCTCCCGCACCCGGTCGAAGAGCTCCGCGAGCTCGAGGGAGTCGGCCCACGGGACGACCGGGGACTCGAGCAGGCCCTGCTGCACGCAGCGCGTGGCCTCGCGCATCTCGCCGACGTACCCCGCGCCCGGCACGTCCACGTGCTCCACCACGGGCGCGGCCCCGCCGCGGGCGCCCGCGGCGGTCTGGAGCACCAGGGTGGTGGGGCAGTTGATCCGGCCGTCGACGCGCAGCCAGCCCTCCGTGCCGCTGATCGTCACCTGGTGGGGGACCGTGGCGGAGAGGGTGCCGCTCACGTGGGCCCGGCCGTGCCCGTAGTCCAGGGTCAGGGCGGTGTCCACGTCCACGTCCGTGGCGCCGAGCTCGGCGCGGGCGCTCCAGCGCTCCGGGGCCCCCAGCACGGCCGAGGTCCAGGTCAGGGGGTAGACCATCATGTCGAGCAGGACCCCGCCGCCGTCGGCCCGCCGGAACAGCCGGTGCTCCGGGTCCAGGGCCCGGTGCATGCCGATGGACCCCTCGACCGAGCGCACGCGGCCCAGCCGGCCCTCCCGCACCCAGCGCATCGCGGTGCGGAAGCCGGGGGTCGCGCGGGTCCAGACCGCCTCCATCAGGAAGACGCCGTGCTCGCGGGCCATGCGGACGAGGTCCCGCACCTCCGCCGCGGTCATGGCGAGCGCCTTCTCGCACACCACGTGCTTGCCCGCCCGCAGCAGCGCCGAGACGTCCCGGTGGTGGTAGCCGTGCGGGGTGGCCACGTAGACGATCTCCACCTCCGGGTCGGCCGCGAGACGGTCCAGGCCGGTGGTCGTGGCCGTGCTGCCGTAGGCCCGCTCCACCCCGTGCCGCCGGGCGAAGTCCTGGGCGCGCTCCTGGTCCCGGGAGCTCACGGCCACGAGCCGGGCGTCGGGCAGCGCCGCGATGTCCGGGACCACCTTCTCCGCGATGTCCGCAGTGCTGACCACGCCCCAGCCGAGCGTGCGGCCCGTCGCGGTGCCGGGGTCGTCCAGGTGGGCGGCGTCGAGGGAGGCGTGGACGAAGGGGCTGAGCGTCTGGGCGGGCATGGGCGCATTCTGCCACGCCGGTCCGGTCGTGCCGGCGGGCCTGGCGTGCTGCCGGGCCGCTGCCGTGCTGCCGGGCCGGTCGTGCCGGCGGGCCTGTCGTGCTGCCGGGCCGGCCGTGTCGCCGGGCCGGGGCGCCGATCGAACGACCGTTCTGGGCGCGGCCCGTGGCCTAGGATGGGGGCGTGCCCCGGGTGAGCCAGCAGTACAAGGACGAGCGCCGCCGCGAGATCGTGGCCGCGGCCGCCGAGTGCTTCCTCGAGCACGGCTTCGACGGGGCGTCGATGCACCGCATCATCGCCGCCACCGGGCTCAGCGCGGGGGCACTGTACAACCACTTCCCGAGCAAGCAGGAGCTGGTGGCCGCCACCGCGCGCGCCGCGCTGGACCGGGTCCTGGCGGCCGCCGAGGAGGAGCGCGGCACCGACCCCGCGGCGTGGGTCGAGGGGCTGCTCGAGCGTCTGGCCGCGGATCACGGCAGCACCCGGCTCCTGCTCATCACGTGGGGCGGGGCGGTGAGCGACCCCGATCTGGCCGCGCTGGCCGGCGAGCACCTGGGGCTCGTGCGGGACCGGGTGGAGGAGCGCTACGGGCGGTGGGCGGTCGAGGAGCTGGGGCTCGACCCGGTCGCGGCCCGGGACTGGGCCGCGATGTTTGCCCAGGCCATCCTCTCGGTGCTGCAGGGCTGGGTGGTGCAGTCGTGCCTGCTGCCCGGCTTCGATCACGCCGCCTACCTGGACTATGCCCGCACCCTCGCGGCGCAGTGACCGGACGCGGCGACCGGACGCGGTGACCGGGTGAGGTGACCTGTCACGGCCGCCGGGCGCGGTCCGCGTCCCCGGCCCGTGCCGGCTCAGGCCGTGAGCCGGCGGTGCTCGGCCGAGAGCTGCACGTAGGTCCGCGCGTTGGCCCGCACCGACTCCTGCTCGTCCGGGGTCAGCTCGCGCCGGACCCTGGCCGGCACCCCGGCCACGAGGGACCGGGGCGGGACCACGGTGTCCTCCAGGACGACCGCGCCCGCGGCCACCAGCGAGCCGGTGCCGATCACCGCGCCGTTCAGGACGGTCGCGTTCATCCCGATCAGGACCTCGTCCTGCACGGTGCAGCCGTGCACCACGGCGCCGTGGCCCACGCTCACGTCCGCGCCGATCGTGCACGGGTGGCCCGGATCGGTGTGGACCACCACGTTGTCCTGCAGGTTGGAGCGCGCGCCCAGCCGCACGGGGGAGCGGTCCCCGCGCACCACGGCGCCGTAGAACACCCCGGAGCCGGGGCCCAGCTCCACGTCGCCCACGACCGCGGCGGTCGGGGCCACGAAGGCCGTGGGGTCGATCCGGGGCTCGTGCCCGTCGTACGGGAGGACCAGGCCGGGCGTCGTCGGGTGTGCCATTGGCCCAGCCTAGCGGCGGGACCGCACCCCGCGGCTCAGACGCCCTGCCGGGTCACGGCCGGCCGCGCCGAGCGCCGCAGACCGTGCTGGAGGGCCACCCGGATCTTCTGCCCGCCCTTGAGCACGTACTCCGCGCCGTGCACGTGGATCGTCACGTCCTGCGCGCGGCGGGAGGAGCCCTCGAGCTCCAGGACGTGGTGGTCGATGCAGACCCGGATCACCTGACCGCGGTAGAGCACGGTGAACGAGACCGACTCCAGCTGGCTGGGCAGGGACGGGTCGAACTCGAGCCATCCGCCCCGCACGCGCAGCCCCGCGTAGGCGCGGGTCACGACGTCGACCGAGCCGGCCATGGCGCCCAGGTGGATGCCCTCGCCCGTGGTCCCGCCCTGGGTGTCGTCCAGGTCCACCAGCAGGGCGTCCTGGAACGAGGACCAGGACCGGTCCGGGTGCAGCCACGCGAGCACCGAGGCGTTGACCACCCGGGAGAGGGAGGACCCGTGCGAGGACCGCGCGATGTAGAAGTCGACGGTGCGCTCGATGGCGGCGTGGTCCACCTCGTAGCCCATCCGGCCGAGCTCCTCGACGAGACCGTCGGGACCGAAGAGGTAGACCAGCATGATCGTGTCGGCCTGCTTGGCCAGCTTGTAGTTGTTGGTCATGTCGCCCTCGTTCTCCAGCAGGAGGTCGAGGCGGCCGATGTTGCGGTACTTGGTCCGGTAGTACTCCCAGTCCAGCTCGTCGAGGTCGTCGTAGCCGTGGAACTGGCTGATGGTGCCGTCCGCGTTGAACGGCACGAACATCCGCTCGGCCATCTGCTGCCAGGTCCCGACCTCCTCGGCCGAGAGGTCGAAGCGGGCCGAGAGCTCCTCGCGCTGGTGCTCCACCATGTCGTGGAAGATGTGCGCGCTGTGCCGGAACAGCCAGGCCGCCAGCACGTTCGTGTAGGCGTTGTCCTTCAGCCCGCCGCCGTGCTGGCCCCGGGGGCCGTCGTGGTACTCGTCCGGTCCCATGACGCCGGCGATGTGGTAGCGGCCGTCCGCGGGGTCGTAGTCGGTGAGGGACGCGAACAGGCGGGTGATCCCGATGATCAGCTCCGAGCCCTGGCCGGCCAGCCAGTCCAGGTCGCCGGTGGTCTCGTAGTAGATCCAGGCGTTGTAGGCGATCGCGAGGCCCACGTGGAACTGGCGCCACGAGTTGTCCGGCAGCCACCGGTTGGAGTGGTGGTTGAACAGCTCCGGCGGGGTCTCCTCCCGGCCGTCCGAACCGGACTGCCACGGGAACGCCGCGCCCTCGAGCCCGAACTCGGTGGCCCGGTGCTTGGCCATGGGCAGCCGGCGCCAGCGGTAGGACAGCAGCGCGCGCGTCACCTGCGGCTGGTGCAGGTTGACGACCGGCAGGATGTAGAGCTCGTCCCAGAAGATGTGCCCCCGGTAGCCCTCGCCGTGCAGCCCGCGGGCCGGCACCCCGGCGTCCCGCAGGGACATGTGGGGCGCCAGCGTCTGGGCCACGTGGAACAGGTGCACGCGCAGGGCCAGCTGGGTCAGCCCCAGCTCCGCGGTGCCGTCCTCGGGGTCCGGGCACACGTCCACGTCGAAGCGGTCCCACAGCAACGACCACTCGATCTCGTGCGAGGGCAGCAGGCCCCGGACGCCGCTGGGGTTGCGGTCCAGCTCCGCGAGGGCGCCCTCGCGGGGCGAGCCGATCGCCGCGTCGCGGCTCGTGACCACCGCCGTGGTCGAGTCGATGATCACCGGACGACCGTCGGAGATGTTGACCTGGTGGCGGCGGAACTCCGTGCCGCCGGGACGGATCTCGCGGCGCTCGCGGACGTTCTGGCCGCCCTCGATGGTGGTGCGCTGGGCGGTGGTGATCTCGATCTTGGACTGCGTGGTGCGCACGTGGGAGAGCAGGGTCTCGTGGTCGTCGGGCAGGGACGTCGACTCGAGGTCCACGAGGTGGTGGTCGTTGAGGTCCTGGTACTCCGCGACGCCGTTGTTGCGCACGCTCGGGTCGATGCCCGTGCGCAGGTGCAGCCGCCCGGAGAACCCCCGGGCGGTCACCGTGGTCTCCTGGGCGCCGAGGTGGCGGTGGCGCAGCGACACGAGGCGGCGCTGGACGATCTCCAGCCGGGCGGGGGCCCCGTCCTCGCCCCGGTCGCCGTTGAGGTCGGTGAGGACCAGGGACCGGACGAGCAGCCCGCGGCGCAGGTCCAGCTCGGTGCGCTCCTCGGACGGGACCAGCCCGCCCTCCGACCACCAGTCCCCGCCGGAGACCCGCAGGTCCAGGTGGGTCCAGTTCGGGGCGTTGACCATGGACTCGTGCTCGACGTCGCGGCCGCTCAGGTGGCTCACCACCCGGTTGAAGATCCCGGCCAGGTAGTTGCCGGGGTAGTGCACGCCGTTGTCGGGGAACTCGCAGGCGGAGCCGCGCACGCCCATGTACCCGTTCGCCAGCGTCAGCAGGGTCTCCCGCCGGGCCTCGTTGGCCGGGTCGAAGCCCTCGAAGACCAGCTTCCAGGGGTCGTCGCGGCGCGCCCCGAGGTCGAGCTCGCCGACGTCGTTGAGCACCACCGTGGCCCCGGCCCGGTACAGGTCGTTGCGCTCGCCGTGGCGGCGGATGCCCACCACCAGGCCGAAACCGCCGGCGGACGCGGCCTGGACGCCGGACACGGCGTCCTCGATCACCACGGAGCGGGCCGGGTTCACCCCGAGCATCGCCGCGCAGGTCAGGAAGGTGTCGGGCGCCGGCTTGCCGGGCAGGCCGTGCTCGGCGGCGAAGTGGCCGTCCACGATGATGTCGAAGGAGTCCTGCAGCCCGGCGGCCGCCAGCACGGGCACGCTGTTGCGGCTCGCGGTCACCAGGCCCACCGGCACCCCGGCCGTGCGCAGCCGCTCGATGAGCGCCACGGTCCGCTCGAAGACCCGCACGCCCTGCTCCTGCAGGGCGTCCTGGAAGTAGCTGTTCTTCAGCACCGCCTGCCCCTGCACGGTCCACGCCCCCGGCGTCTCGTCGCCCTCCGGCAGGCGCGCGCCCCGGGCGGCGAGCAGCGACCGGATCCCGTCCTCGCGCCGCCGGCCGTCCACGTAGTGGCGGTAGTCCGCGTCGGCGTCGAAGGGCCTCCGGTCCACCGTGCTGCCGGCCTCGGCCGGCTCGAGCCGGTCGTCGGCGAGGATCGCGTCGAAGAGGGTCTTCCAGGCCGCCGCGTGCACGGCGGCGGTGTCGGTGACGACCCCGTCCATGTCGAAGATCACGGCCTCGTGGGGGATGCGCAGCTGGTCGACCACCGGAGGAGTCGCGTCCGCGCCCTGGATGCGCGGCAGGGACGCGGTGAACGGGGCGGTGGGCAGTGCGTTCACGAGAGGTCCTCCGGACGTGGATGCGGTGCCCGCGGCCCTCGGCACCGCACGGAGAAACCCGATCAGACGGCACGCGACGGACCCCGGACGCGGCGTTGCGGTTCGGCACGGGAGCGGGCACGGCCGTCCGTGCCGACGGTTCCTGACCAGTTCATTAAACGGCCCGGGCGCCGCAGGGGCAAGCCGCGTCCGCTCAGCGGTCCGCCAGCGGCAGGCGGACGGTGAAGCGGGTGCTGCCCGGGACGCTGCTGACCGAGATCCGCCCGTGGTGGGCGTGCACCACGGCCTCCACGATCGACAGCCCCAGCCCCGCTCCGCGGGAGGCCCCGGCGCGGGCGTGGTCCTCCTGGGCGAAGCGGGAGAAGATGTGCTCCACGAAGTCCGCCCCGATGCCCGGGCCGTCGTCGGAGACCGCGAGCACGGCCTCCGCGCCGGCGCCCGGGCCCTCGCCGGTGCCGAGCGAGGCGGTGACCGTGGTCCCGGCGGGCGTGTGCTGGTGGGCGTTGGCGAGCAGGTTGATGAGCACCTGGCGCAGCTGGGCCGGGTCGCCGCGCACCAGCACGGGCTCGTCGGGCAGCTCGAGGCGCCAGACGTGGCCGGGGGCCGCGACCCGGAGGTCGCTGACCGTCTCGACCACCAGCTCGAGCAGGTCGACGTCCTCGGGGACCACCGGCCGCCCCTCGTCCAGGCGCGCGAGCAGCAGCAGGTCCTCGACGAGCGCCGTCATCCGCGCCGCCTCGGACTCCACCCGGGACAGGGAGCTGCGCCCCTGCTCGCTCATCGGCTCGGTGAGCCGGATGAGCTCCGCGTAGCCCCGGATGCTGGCCAGCGGGGTGCGCAGCTCGTGGCTCGCGTCGGCCACGAACCGGCGCACCCGGGTCTCGCTGCGCTGGCGGGCGGTCAGGGCGTGGCCCACGTTGTCCAGCATCCGCCCGAAGGCGTGACCGAGCCGGCCCACCTCCGTGTCGGGGTGCGCGGCCGGCACCACGGCCCCGGCGGGCAGGACCACCTCCCCGCGGTCGAGGTCCAGCTCCGAGACGCGGGTCGCCACGGCGGAGAGCCGCTCCACCGGCCGCAGCGTGCGCCGGACCAGGACGAGGCCCAGCAGCCCCGTGGCGGCGATGGCGCCGGCCGAGATCGCCGCGGTGCTCACCCCGAAGCTGCGCAGCGTGTGCTCCGTCTCGGCCAGCGGAAGACCGGTCAGCACGAGCCCCCAGTCCCAGGGGTCGTCCACGACCAGCACCCGGTAGCCGCCCACGGCCAGCTGCACGTCCACGGGGCCCCACTGCTCGCCGCCGTCCTCGTCCGACTCCGCGCCGAGCTCCGCCACGAGCTCCGCGACCCGCCGCCGGTCCTCCTCGCCCAGCTCCTGCCGCGTCCCGTCCACCGCGAAGAGCCCGGCACGGACCACCTCGCCGTCGACGATGCGGGCGTTGAGGGTCCCCGCGCCCTGGGCGGGGACGTCCATCATGGCCTCGAGCTCCTCCGAGGGACCGGCGGCGGCCCGCACCCCGTACTCGATGGCCCGGAAGGAGGCGTCCCGCACCTGGCGGTCCAGCTGGTCGTCCAGGGAGACCTCGAGGGCCGCCAGCCCCAAGGCGCCCACCGCGGCGCACGCGACCGTCAGCAGCCCCAGGACCGTCAGCAGCAGCTTGGTGCGCAGCTGCAGCGCCGCCACCCGCCGTGCCGGACCTCGCGGGGTGCTCACTCGGCCGGTTTGAGGACGTAGCCGGCCCCGCGCACGGTGTGGATCATCGGCGCCCTGCCGGCGTCCACCTTCTTGCGCAGGTAGGAGATGTAGAGCTCCACCACGTTGGTCTGGCCGCCGAAGTCGTAGCCCCAGACCAGCTCGAGCAGCTGCGGCTTGCTGAGCACCCGGCGCGCGTTCTCCATGAGGCAGCGCAGCAGGTCGAACTGGGTGGCGGTCAGGGCGATCTCGTCGCCGCCCCGGTGGACCTCCCGGGTGTCCTCGTTGAGCACGAGGTCGCCCACCACCAGCTCCGCGGCGTCCGGGCGGGCGATGCCGGCCCGCTGCACCAGCCGGTGCAGGCGCAGCAGCAGCTCCTCCATGTCGAACGGCTTCGTCACGTAGTCGTCCCCGCCCGCCGCGAGACCCGTGATGCGGTCCTCGGTGCTGTCCTTCGCGGTGAGGAACAGGGCCGGGACGGTGGGGGAGAAGGCGCGGACCCGCTCGAGCACCTCGACCCCCGAGCAGCCCGGGAGCATGACGTCCAGCACCAGCACGTCGGGCCGGAAGCCGCGGGCCTCGGCCACCGCGGCGTCGCCGTCGTGGGCCGAGCGCACCTGCCAGCCGAGCATGGACAGGCCCATCGAGACCATCTGCGCCAGCAGCGGCTCGTCGTCGACGACGAGGGCGCGCACCGGGGCGCCGTCGGGGTGCCGCAGGCGCGGCAGCTCCACCGCGGTGGGCCGCTGCACGGGCTCGGTCACGGCGGTCTCCCTCCTGCTCCCCGCCGGCGGCGCCGACGTCCTCGGACCGTCCTCAGCGTAGCGCCGCACCCGCCCCCGGGACCGGCCCGCTCCGTGTGCGGACGCACTTCACAGCTCCGGCACAGGAACCGGATAAGGCCGCCACATCCCCGTCTGCTGGAGTGGGAGCACGCCACGGGTCAGGGGGACCCGGACCCCGGGCACCGGCCCGGGGAGCGCCACGAGAGGGGAACCGCCGTCATGCTGCACGCCCACCACCCGGCCCGGGAGGCCCGGTCCGCGGAGCCGGCACCGCGCCCCCGCGCCGGCCGGCGCCTGGTCGGGATCGACGCGGCCCGCGGGATCGCCCTGCTCGGGATGGTCTCGGTGCACATCCTGCCGTCCTGGGACCCGCAGACCTTCGAGGCCACCGCCCAGTGGACCCTGTTCTCGGGCCGGGCCGCCGCCCTGTTCGCGCTGCTCGCCGGGGTGGGGCTGGCCCTCGGCTCGGGCGGGACGCACGTCCACCGGGGCCCGCGGATGACGGCCGACCGCGCCGGGCTGCTCGTGCGCGCGGTGCTGATCACGGTGCTGGGCCTGCTGATCAACCAGCTCTCCCCGGCCGATCCGCCCGCCTACAACATCCTGGTCTACTACGGCCTGTTCTTCCTGCTCGCCCTGCCCTTCCTGCACCTGTCCGCGCGCGCCCTGGCCGCGTGCGCCGCGGGGGCCGCCGTGCTCGGGCCCGTGCTGGTGCACGCCCTGGGGCCCGCCCTGCCCGGGTTCACCCTGTACAACCCCGGCGTCGCCGAGCTGGTCACCGCGCCGGGCAGCACCCTCGCCCAGCTGCTCGTGACCGGGTCCTACCCCGGCGTCACCTATCTCGCCTACCTCCTGGCGGGCATGGCCCTCGGTCGCCTGGACCTCTCGGCGGCCCGCACGCAGTTCGGCCTGCTCCTCGGCGGGGCGGCGCTCGCGGCGTTCTCCGCGGCCGCCTCCTGGCTGCTGCTGCACCCCCTCGGCGGGATCGACCGGCTGCTCGCCGCGAGCCCCTTCCTGGGCCGGGAGGACGTCCGGGACGTGCTCGTCTTCGGCCCGGACCCCGTGCTGCCCACGTCCACCTGGTGGTGGCTGGCCGTCACGGGCCCGCACACCAACACCCCGCTCGCCCTGCTGAGCGGGATGGGCACCGGGGCCCTCGTGCTGGGTGTGTGCCTGCTCGTGGCCCGCCGGGCCGATCGCCTCCTGCTGCCGCTGACGGCGGCCGGGGCGATGACCCTGACGCTGTACTCCGCGCACCTGCTGGGCCTGTTCCTGGAGCTGCACTACGGCCGGCCGGTGCTGTGGTTCCTCGTGCACGTGCTGGTGGGCACCGTCTTCGCGCTGCTCTGGCGCCGCTCCCGCGGCCGGGGACCCCTCGAGGAGGTCGTCGGCCGGGCCGCGCACGCCGGGAGGGACCTGGTGCTGCGGCATCGCCTAAACTCGTAGACGGTCCACCAGGTCCCCACCGTCAGGAGCGGCATGTCCACGAGCACCTCATCGTCCGTCACCAACCAGCCCCTCGCCGAGGTCGACCCGGAGATCGCGGCGGCCATCTCCGACGAGCTCGGCCGTCAGCGCGGCACCCTCGAGATGATCGCCTCCGAGAACTTCGCGCCCCGGGCGGTCCTCGAGGCGCAGGGCTCGGTGCTGACGAACAAGTACGCCGAGGGCTATCCCGGGCGCCGCTACTACGGGGGCTGCGAGTTCGTCGACGTCGTCGAGAACCTCGCGCGGGACCGGGCCACCGCCCTGTTCGGCGCCGAGCACGCCAACGTCCAGCCCCACTCCGGCGCCCAGGCCAACACGGCCGTCATGCAGGCGCTCATGACCCCCGGGGACAAGCTGATGGGCCTCTCCCTGGCCCACGGCGGGCACCTCACCCACGGCATGAAGCTCAACGTCTCGGGCAAGCTCTACGAGATCGCCGCCTACGAGGTCGACCCCGAGAGCTACACCATCGACATGGACCGGGTCCGGGAGCAGGCCCTCGCCGAGCGCCCGCAGGTCATCGTGGCCGGCTGGTCCGCGTACTCGCGGGAGCTGGACTTCGAGGCGTTCCGCGCGGTCGCCGACGAGGTCGGGGCGAAGCTGTGGGTGGACATGGCCCACTTCGCGGGTCTCGTGGCCGCGGGCCTGCACGCCAACCCCGTGCCGCACGCCCACGTGGTGACCTCCACCGTGCACAAGACCCTCGCGGGTCCCCGCTCCGGGGTCATCCTGACCACGGGGGAGCTGAAGAAGAAGATCGACTCCGCCGTGTTCCCGGGCCAGCAGGGCGGGCCCCTCATGCACGCCATCGCGGGCAAGGCGGTGGCCTTCAGGATCGCGGCCACCGAGGAGTTCCGCGCCCGGCAGGAGCGCACGGTCGAGGGCGCCCGCATCCTCGCGGAGCGGCTCGGCGCCGACGACGTCGCCCGGGCCGGCGTCTCCGTGCTGACCGGCGGCACCGACGTGCACCTGGTCCTGGTGGACCTGCGCCACTCCGAGCTGGACGGCAAGCAGGCCGAGGACCTCCTGCACCAGGCGGGGATCACCGTCAACCGCAACGCCGTGCCGTGGGACCCGCGCCCGCCGATGGTCACCTCCGGGCTGCGGATCGGCACGCCCGCCCTGGCCACCCGTGGCTTCGGCGCCCCGCAGTTCGAGGAGGTCGCCGAGATCATCGCGACCGCCCTCAAGCCCGGCGCCGACATCCCCGCCCTCCGCGCCCGCGTGGACCGGCTGGCCGAGGACTTCCCGCTCTACGACGGCCTCGAGGAGTGGTGAGCATGGGCGCGCAGGTCCTCGACGGACGGGCGGCCGCCGCCGCCATCAAGGCCGAGCTCGCCGAGCGCGTCGCCGTGCTCGCCGAGCGGGGGATCACCCCCGGTCTCGGGACGGTGCTGGTGGGCGACGACCCCGCCTCGCACTCCTACGTGGGGGGCAAGCACAAGGACTGCGCGGAGGTCGGCATCGCCTCGATCCGCCGCGACCTGCCGGCGGACATCAGCCAGACGGAGCTCGAACAGGTCCTCGACGAGCTCAACGCCGACCCCGCGTGCACCGGCTACATCGTCCAGCTGCCGCTGCCGGACCACCTCGACACCCACGCGATCCTCGAGCGCATCGACCCGGACAAGGACGCCGACGGGCTGCACCCCACCAACCTCGGCCGCCTGGTGCTCAACGTCTCCGAGCCGATGGCCTCCCCGCTGCCGTGCACGCCGAACGGGGTGGTCGAGCTGCTGCGCCGCAACGACGTGGACCTCGCGGGCCGGCACGTGCTCGTGGTGGGCCGCGGCGTGACCGTGGGGCGGCCCATCGGGCTGCTGCTGACCCGCAAGGAGATCAACGCCACGGTCACCCTCGCCCACACCGGCACGCAGAACCTCGACGAGCTGCTGGCCACGGCCGACGTGGTCGTGGCCGCCGCCGGGCGACCGCACATGATCACCGCCGAGAGCCTCAAGGACGGCGTCGTGCTCCTGGACGTCGGGGTCTCCCGCGTGGAGGACCCCGAGACCGGGCGGAAGAAGCTCGCCGGCGACATCGACCCGGCCGCGGCGCAGAAGGCCTCCTGGATCTCGCCCAACCCCGGCGGGGTGGGGCCCATGACCCGGGCCATGCTGCTGCTCAACGTGGTCGAGTCCGCCGAACGGCAGGCCGGGATCCGCTGACAACCGCACAGTATCTACACGGAGCCCGGACGCTGTGGCGTCCGGGCTCCGTGGTGCCACGACGAGTATCACGTTTTCGCCTGTCGGCCGAAGACCAGGCGAATCGTTCGTCTGGTGCGCGGTGGCACATCTGTGGGGCTGATTCACCGTCCAGGAACACCAGCGACCCCGCCGTGGTCGGACCGGCCCTCCCGGAAGACCGAGGACCAACCGTCCGATCATGGTGACTCGGCCCTGCCCTCGACGCATCCCATCGGTGGTCGCTGTCGGCGGAAGTTCCCCTGGACGCTTTAGGTCACAGTGGCGTCCGGCGTCCGGCGTCCATCTACTGTGTGTTTTATCCGTAGATCGGGCCGGTTCGGGGGAACCGCCCGGTTGTTGATCTTTCCGCGCCTCGTGCCGTGTGTGCTGGGTTCGGATTTCCTGGGGGAACCAATGATCCGTGATTTCTCTCCGCCCGCCGGACGGAGTGGCGTTCGCCACGTGACGAAGAACCCGTGGTGGCGCGCCGCGTCGCTGCTCGGTGCTGTGCTTCTCGCCGTACCGGCGGGTCAGGTGGTGGCGGTCTCGGCCGCCGCCGTGGAGTCCGCCGCTGTCGACAAGGCTGTGGATCCGAAGGTCGATCTGAAGGTCCTGGTCGTCTCCGACGGGTCCGACATGGTCGCAGCCTATGCAGACCGCTTGACCCGGGAAGGCATCCCGTTCGAGGTCCTGGACCTGCTCGCCGCGGACCGGCCTGCGCTGGATGATGCGTACCTGACCACTCCCGACGCCGAAGCGCCCCACGCCAGGTTCCAGGGCGTCATCATGCCCACCTCCGCTCCTGCCGGGCTCAGCCAGGCGGAGCTGACGGCACTGCACGAGTTCGAAGCCAGATTCGGTGTGCGCCAGATCAGTGCCTACGTCTGGCCCAGCGCCGAGCACGGCATGAACACACCCACGTACTCGGGGCCCGTCGACGGCATGTCGACGACCGTCTCGTCCGCAGCGAAGCAGAGCGGTTTCGGGTACTTGAAGGGCACCGTCAAGCTCGATGACTTCGACAGCGCAGTGACAGAGTCCTACGGATATCTCGCCACACCCGCGAGCACGGCGGGCACCACCGTCACGCCCCTGGTCACCGCGGTGGTGCCAGGGAGCTCCACCCAGGGCGTGCTCAGCGGAGTCATGGACGACGGGGCGCGCGAGGAACTGTTCAACAGCTACGCCTCCAACCGTTACCAGCAGCACTTCAACGTCCTGGCCCACGGCCAGCTGGAATGGCTGACCCGGGGAGTACACCTGGGCGAGTACGCCAACTGGTTCTCCGTCCACTCGGACGACGTGCTCATGGCCGACGCCCTCTGGAACCCCGAGGGGAACTGCACCTACGGCGACGACTGCGACGAAAGCCTCTACCCCTCCACGGGTCCGGGCACCACGGCGCGCATGACGGCCAAGGACGTGACCTTCCAGAAGTCCTGGGAGGCCAAGTGGGGTCTCCATGTCGACGTGACGTACAACGGGGCCGGGACTGCCGAGTACCTCGAGGAACAGAAGCGCAAGTCCGACCCCGTGCTGGAGGCCTACCGGAGCAGCGCGAGCGTGTTCCGGTTCATCAACCACACCTACTCGCACCCGCATCTCGGCTGCGAGCAGCTGACGACCGGACTCGGCACCTGGGAGTGCGCCCGGGACGAATCGGGGAACGTCCGCTACGTCCCACAAGCCGCCATCGTGGAGGAGATCGAGCAGAACCGGGTCTTCGCCTCGGCCAACGGGCTCAAGCCCGAACCCACGGCGCTGGTCACAGGGGAGCACTCGGGGCTGCGTTCCCTGCCGCAGATGCCTGAGGACAACCCCAACCTTGCACCGGCGCTCGCCGCAACGGGTGTCGAGTGGGTCGCCTCGGACGCATCGCGGGAGAAGGAGCAACGATCTGTCGGTTCCGCGCTGACAGTGCCCCGGTACCCGATGAACATCTACTACAACACGGCCACGCGGGAACAGGCGGTCGATGAGTACAACTGGGTCTACACGGCCAGGTCCGACGGCGGGTCCGGCATCTGTGAGGACAACCCGGCGACCACGTCGTGCATCGAACCGTTGTCCACGTCCACGGGGTTTCAGGACTACATCGTCCCGCTGGAGGCGCGGATCGCGACAGGGCATCTACTGGGCATCGATCCGCGTCCGCACTACGTCCATCAGTCCAACCAGACGCAGCACCGGATCATCTACCCGGTGCTGGAGCGACTGCTCACCGGTTACCGCGGCGTCTTCGCGGACAACACGCCGGTCGTCAACCCCACGATGACCGAGGCCGGAGCCGAGCTGCTCGAGCAGACGCAGTGGAAGACCGAGGACGACGTCACGGCCTACTACCGACAGGGGCAGGTGCACCTCTCTGCGGGCGGGGACGGAGCCACGATCCCGGTTTCGATGCCCGACGGTACGACAGCCGCCGGCACGGCCCTTCCGGAATCGTACGCCGGCAAGGACACGGGTGAGCTCACGGTGGCCGCCGGCAGCACGAGGATCCTGGAGGTCGGCCCGATCGCCTGGGGCGCCGAAGCCCCGGCCGCGGTGCAGGAGCTGCGGATGTTCTCTGAGGTCAGCGTTCCGACCGGCCCATCCACTACCGAGATCGCGCCGCAGGAGCCGCTCGCTCTCGTCGAGGAGCCGGTCGTCGGCGCCGATCCGCTGGCAAAGCCGGGGTCCGCGAAGGCGGGGGAGCGGCGCGCGAACCCGGACCAGCCGGCTGCAGCACAGCCGGTCGGCGGGAACTAGTCGACGGCCGAGGAGAACACGGTCGTGAGCGCGGGCTGAGTCCCGAAAGGTGATCAAGGGTGCGGTCGGCACGCGGGGGCGTGCCGACCGCACCTACGGCGGCCATGGCGGAGATCCGTGGATGGCCGCGCTGCAAAGGGGGAGCAGGATGCGAATAGCAATGGTGACGGAGGGGACGTATCCCATCGCCACGGGGGGAGTGAGCACATGGTGCGATCAACTGATCTCGGGGATCCCGGAGCACCAGTTCGAAGTCACGGCAATCGTGTCCACGGGAAGAGAGCCCATCGTGTGGGACCGGCCGGCAAACCTGCAGGCCGTGCACCGAGTGCCGATGTGGGGGAGCTGGCCGTCGCCGTTGCGGGCTCGCTCCGTCCACCGACATCGCATGGAGCGGCTGCTCGACCAGCTGTGGGATGCCGCTCTGGCGCCAGAAACCGCTGAGCACCACGACCGTTTCACCGCCGCCATGCGAGAACTGGTCGAGATCTCTGAGCATGTGAGCGTGTCACGTCTCCTGGCAGCGAGGGGGTCCATCCCCGCGCTGCTGGCGGCCTGGATGGCCAGGCAGGTTCCTCTGGGGGCCCGCCCGCTCAACGTCGGAGAGGCCGTGACCGTCTGTGGGCTCGTGGACAGGACGCTGGCGCTGGTCGACACCCGCATGGGGGACACGGACGTCGTCCACGCCACCGGCAACGGCCCGGCGGCTCTGGTGGGGCTGGTGCACATGTGGCGCACCGGAACACCAGGAGTGTTCACCGAGCACGGCGTGTACCTGCGGGAGCGCTACCTGGCGATGGGGGCGTCGGACATGTCGTGGGCGGTCCGCCGGGCGGTCACGGCCTTCATCTCTGCCGTGTGCCGGCTCGCGTATCGGGAATTCCCCAAGATCCTGCCGGTGAACCGGTTCAATGCTCGGTGGGAGCGACTGCTCGGTGCGACCGATGAGCAGATCGAGACCGTGGTCAACGGGGTGGATCCGTCGACATACACGCCGATCGACTCGGAACCGTCCGTGCCCACGATCTCCTTCGTGGGCCGGATCGATCCCCTCAAGGACCTGGAAACCCTGATCAGCGCCTTCGCCCTCGTCCGCGAGGAGGTCCCCGAGGCGAGGCTCAGAATCTTCGGTCCCGTCCAGCGGGCCAACCTGCCGTACAAGGAAGAGCTGGTGGCGCTGGCTGAAGGACTGGGTGTGAGCGACGCGGTGAGCTGGGAAGGCCCGTCCGCGGGTAGCCGCCCTGCGATCGAAGCCGGACACGTCGTCGCCCTGTCGAGCATCTCGGAAGGCCTGCCGTTCACCGTCGTCGAGGCAATGATGTGCGGGCGAGCCACCGTCAACACGGATGTCGGCGGAGTGTCGGAGTGCCTGGACGACGAGCAGCTCACCGGCCGTCTCGTCCCCGCTCGGAACCCCCAAGCCTTCGCCGATGCGTGCGTCCAGCTTCTGAGCAATGACCTGTTGCGTCGACGAACCGGTCGCCTCGCACGCGAGCACACGTTGAACAAGTTCGACTTGCGCGTGTGTCTCGACAAGTACCGTGAGCAGTACGCGAAAGCCGCCTATCCGGCACAGGCTGTGGAACGCCGCCTCGCTGAAGTGCACACCGAGCTTCAGAAGGTGAGCTGACCGTGGAGGCCCCTGCGACTCGGGTCTTGTTGGAAGGCGATGGATGGGGTCCGCCCCGGCAGCCGGCCGTTCAGTCACCGGCGCTCCTCGGTGACCTGGCAGACGTCGTCGACCTCTTCGACGCCGCCGCCCACATCGAGTCCCGTGGTCACAGCGACCGGACGGTCAGCGCCGCGTACGGATACAACTCGGTCTTCGACCTGGCCGTGGTGATATTCGGTCAGCGAAATCGCCAGGACGAGCAAGAGCAGGCGTCTTCTCCTGCGCTGGATGTCCGAGCAGGCTGGATGCGTGCCGCGGTGCTCATCTGCGGAGCCCTGCTCGGCGGCCTGGTGCAGATGCAGCTGGGCGCAGGTTCCCTCGAGATGATCGTGGCGGGTTGCGCCGGGTGGGTTCTCGGTCAGGCGGTGGCCGGCGTCGTCTGGCACCGCCTTCGCTTCGACCCCATGGAACGCGCGGCCGGGCACGGTGGGGTGGTCGCGCTTGTCTGCGCGGGGATCGCTGTCGTCGTGGCAATCAGCCTGCTGCTCACCGGTGGAATCAGTCTCACGGGAGCGTTCCTGCTCCTGGGCTGGGTGGCCTACGCCCTCTCCATGTCCATCCTGACGGTGATGAACCGAGTGAGCCTGCCGTTGCTGACGATGGTCAGCGCCGTCACCCTGCAGGCGCTGGTGTCCGCGCTGGGCCACTCGGCCGATGCCCACGTGTCGTTCGGCCCGATGATGGTTCTGCCCGCGGTCGCCGCCATTGTGGTGATCGTCCTGCAGACCGTACGCGCCGTCAGGTCGGAACAGACCTTGGCCCGTCCGGACCTGTCCGACGTCCGCGGACTGACCGTGCCCGTGACCCAGGCTATCCTTCTCGCTGGGGCTCTCGTCATCGCTCTGTCGGTCGTGCCTGACAGCCATGGAACGGCGTTCGTGACCACCTCCGTGCTCGCCGTGGCACTGACTGACCCCGGGATCGTGGCCTTGCGGGGGCGGCTCTGGTGGTTCGCCCACCGCTCCACCTCGCTGCTCTGGTCGCGCTGGTTCGCATGGGGGCTGGCCTGTCTCGCCGTCGTGGTCGTCGCGGCCATCGCAGCCGGTCTCGTGGTGCTCATCGTCATGGGTACGGGAGCAGATCGGGAACAACTCTCCAGTACGGTCGTGGGGGCTGTGCTCTTCTCGGTCTTCGCCACGCTGTCGTCTGTCCTCACCGCGTTCGGAGCTCAGGTGAAAGGACTCGTTCCGGCGGCCCTTGCGGTGCTCGTCATGCTCGTCATCGGATCGACGGATGGTCTCCCGGCCGTACTCATCAGCATCGGGGCCGCTGCTGCGGCGCTGGGACTGCTGATCCACCTTTTCTCGGACGCCCGGGTGTTCGCGTGAGAGCACCGCGCCCGGGTGTTCCTTGGTACGTCCACCCCGCTGCGGACCCCGGAGCTTGGCGGGATATGGCTGAGCGCTTCGCCGCAGCGGACGGAATCGACGACGGATTCGTGGTCGTCAATGTGCACAACGGTCCGGGTGAACCGAACGACCCCTACTACGGCCCGGCGCTGAGCGAGCTGGGTGCCACGGCGCCCGGGCTGGCGGTGCTGGGCTACATCGATGTCGACTACGGCACCCGGGTTGTCGATGAGGTTCTCCGCGACGCCGAGGCCTGGCGACGGAGATATGGGGTGACCGGTGTCATGCTCGACCGCTTCCCCTCTGGGGACCCCGGCGACGCGGGGTCCGTCCGGGCACTCGAGGCTGTCTCTCGCCTCCGAGCCGACGGCACGACCCACATCGCGGGCAATCCAGGCACCGTGCCGGACCCCGCAACGGCTGAAGCACTCGACGTCGTGTGCGAGTTCGAGGGGACGGCGTCCGACTATGCTGCCGTGAGTGGGTCGTTGTCCTTCCGTCCCGGCCGCTGGCACTTGGTCCACGGCTGCAGCCCCACGGAACTCGCGGGGGTCCGCACGACGGCGACCGGCCTGGGCGTGGACTACTTGCTCGTCACGGATCGCGTCCTGCCTCATCCCTGGAACGGCTTCCCCGAGAAAGAGGCGTCGTGATGGCACGAATGGTGTTCTCCATAACGGCTGTGGTGGCCATGGTCGCGGCGGCTGCGCTCGTTGTCGTGCTGCTGCGCGTGGCAGAGGACCGTCCACCGGCGCAGAAGTCCTCATCCGCCCAAGCTCGGCCTTCGACTCCGGGACAGCTGTTGGTACCCGCACCAGGAGCACAGTGGCAGTGGCAACTGCGCAGCACACCGGAGCTCGAGACGGGGATCGACGTCTACGGCATGGACGGGGAGGAGACGACCGAGGCGAGCGTCCGGGAGTTCAAGAAGAACGGCAAACTGACGATCTGCTATCTCAGCGCCGGGACGCTCGAGACGTGGAGGTCTGACGCAAGCCGCTTCCCTCCTGAAGTGGTCGGCGACGCGATGGAGGACTGGGCGGACGAGTACTGGTTGGACGTGCGCCGACTGGATGTGCTCCTCCCCATCATGGCGGCGCGCATGGACGAATGTGCGAGCAAGGGCTTCGACGCCGTGGAACCGGACAATGTCGATGGCTACGTCAACCGGACCGGCTTCCCGTTGAGTCCGGACGACCAGCTGAGGTACAACCGGGCGCTGACAGAGCTCGCTCACGAGCGAGGCCTGTCGATCGCCCTCAAGAACGATGTCGATCAGATCACTGAACTGGAACCGTACTTCGACTTCGCGATCAACGAGGAGTGCTTTCGCCACGGTGAATGCGAGGCATACGGCCCATTCACAGCGGCGGGCAAGGCCGTGCTGAACGTCGAGTACGTGGAGACGCTGGGTCGATGCGAGCGGGCCCGGGAGCTCGGCTTGTCCAGCATGCTCAAGGACCTGCAGCTGGACGGCTGGCGCCGTCCTTGCTGACAACCGGTCGCGGCCACAGCCGGTCGTGACCCGGGCAAGAGGAGGGGGCCGCGGCACTCCGCACCAGACGATGTGCCGCACTCCGGTTCGTGGCCCGGCCCGGGATTTGAGACAATGGGGACCATGCGCTCCCTCGGATCCCCGAACCCGTCCACGTCCCCGGCCGCCGAGCCCGGCGGCCGCACCGCCCGCTGGGGCACGGTGATCGGCCTGGCCGTGCTCGTGGTCATCTTCGTCGTGGCGCTGCTGCAGGCCGCCAACGCGAACTCGTGGCTGGGCTGGACGCTTGCCGGCATCGCCTTCGGCTGGCTGCTGCTCGCCACCTGGGTGGTGCTCATGGTCCGCAAGGCCGCCCGGTTCGGGCGCCGCCAGGTGGACGAGGCCCGCGAGCAGCTGCGCACCGGCTCCGGGCGCGCGCCCGCCGCGACCCGGTCCGCCGAGACCGGCTCGATGCGGGACGAGAAGCTCTCCCACAGCTTCCAGATCGTCCTGGTCCAGTCCAAGGTGATCAAGCAGGAGCTCGCCGCGCTGCCGGTCGAGGGCCCCGAGCGCGAGGCGCTCGACCGCGCCCTCGACACGATCGACATCACCGCCGGCAACGGGATGAGCATGCTGCGCCAGGACCCCCTCAGCGGCACCGTGGTCGACTGACCCGGACCCCCCCGCAGCACACCCCCGTTCGCCACCACCCGGAAGCCAGGTGCCCCCGCATGTCCCGACCCGAGAACGCCCTGCGCGTCGCCACCGTCAACGTCAACGGCATCCGCGCCGCCTACAAGCGCGGCATGGCCGGCTGGCTGGCGGGCCGTGACGTCGACATCCTGTGCCTGCAGGAGGTCCGCGCCCCCGACCGCGTCGTCCGGGACCTGCTCGACGAGCAGGTGTGGGACGTCCACCACGCCGAGGCCGCGGACAAGGGCCGGGCCGGGGTGGCCGTGGCCACCCGCCGCGACGCCCACGGGGGATCGCTGCTGCCGGTCGCGAGGCGCGACTCCATCGGCCCCGAGCACTTCGCGAGCTCGGGGCGGTGGGTCGAGACCGACCACGCCCTGGCCGACGGCAGCACCCTGACCGTGGTCTCCGCCTACGTCCACTCCGGGGAGGTCGGCACCCCCCGCCAGGACGACAAGTACCGCTTCCTCGACGCCATGGCCGAGCGGCTGCCCGAGCTCGCCCGGGGCGGCGGCCACGTGCTCGTCGTGGGGGACCTCAACGTGGGGCACACCGAGCTCGACATCAAGAACTGGAAGGGCAACGTCAAGAACGCCGGCTTCCTGCCCGAGGAGCGGGCGTACGTCGACCGCTTCCTCGGCGAGCACGGGTACCGGGACGTCGCCCGGGAGCTGGCCGGGCCGGTGCCCGGGCCGTACACGTGGTGGTCCTACCGCGGGAAGGCCTTCGACACCGACGCCGGGTGGCGCATCGACTACCACCTGGCCACCCCGGACCTCGCGGCCCGGGCCGTGACGGCCGTGGTGGACCGCGCCCCCAGCTACGACACCCGCTTCTCCGACCACGCGCCCGTGGTGGTCGACTACCAGTTCTGAGCCCGTTCCCGTTCCGCGCCCACCGGCGCACGCCCGATCGAAGGACCCCGCACCGTGACCCCTGAGCCCGAACCGTTCGACGTCCCCACCGCCTCCGGCAGGCCCCGAGTCGTCTCGGGGGTGCAGCCCTCGGCGGACTCCCTGCACCTGGGCAACTACGTGGGCGCCGTGCGCAACTGGGTGGACCTGCAGGACGACAACGAGTGCGTGTTCTTCGTGGCGGACCTGCACGCCGTGACCGCCGAGCAGGACCCGGCCACCCTCGCCCAGCGGACCCGGGTCACCGCGGCCCAGTACATCGCCGCGGGCATCGACCCCGAGCGCTCCACGCTGCTGGTGCAGTCCCACGTGCCCGAGCACGCGCAGCTGGCGTGGGCGCTCAACTGCATCACGGGCTTCGGCGAGGCCTCCCGGATGACCCAGTTCAAGGACAAGTCCGCGAAGCAGGGCGCGGACAACGCCACGGTCGGGCTCTTCGCCTACCCGGTGCTCATGGCCGCGGACATCCTGATCTACCAGGCCCACCAGGTCCCCGTGGGGGAGGACCAGCGCCAGCACCTCGAGCTGACCCGCAACCTCGCCCAGCGCTTCAACACCCGCTTCGGGGACACCTTCGTGGTCCCGGACCCGAAGATCCTCGCCGAGTCCGCCAAGATCTACGACCTGCAGAACCCCACCGCCAAGATGTCCAAGTCCGCGGCCTCCGAGAACGGGCTGATCCGGCTGCTGGACCCGGCCAAGAAGAACGCCAAGAAGATCCGCTCGGCCGTCACCGACGACGGCACCGAGATCCGCTTCGACCGCGAGGCCAAGCCGGGCATCGCGAACCTGCTCACCGTGTACTCGGCGCTCACCGGCCGCACGGTCGACGACGTCGTGGCCGAGTACGAGGGCAGGCTCTACGGCCACCTCAAGGTCGGGCTGGCCGAGGTGGTCACCGAGACCCTCGACCCCATCCAGGCGCGCGCCCACGAGCTGCTCGACGACCCCGCCGAACTCGACCGGCTCCTCGCCCGGGGCGCCGAGAAGGGCCGGGAGATCACCGTGCGGACCCTGGACGCGGTCTACGAGCGGATGGGCTTCCTGCCGCGCCTGGGCGGGTCCGGGGGGCTGGGCTAGGCTGGGTCCCGTCCTGTGAGGAGTTGAGTTGACCCGTACGCAGCAGTCCCCCACCATCCGCCCCGGCCAGGTGTACGCGGGCGTGGTGATCGAGTTGCCCGAGCCCGTGGGCCGGGAGCTGCAGGACTGGCGCGCGTCCTTCGGGGATCCCGCCTCCTACGCCGTCCCGGCGCACATCACGCTGATGATCGCCCCGAAGGCGGAGCACTGGGGCGACGTGGTGGAGCGGGTCGCGAGCGTGGCCCGCGGCTGGGAGCCCTTCCGGGTGGAGATCAACGGGACCGGCACGTTCCGCCCCGTGAGCCCCGTGGTCTACCTGCGCATCCGGGAGGGCGAGGAGCAGTGCCGGGCCCTGCACGAGGCCCTGCACGAGGAGCAGCTCGTCTCCGCGTCCCCCTTCGAGTTCCACCCCCACGTGACGATCGCCCAGTCCGTGGAGGAGGAGGACCTCGACCGCGCGCAGGACATGCTGCGCACCTACCGCGCCGGCTTCCTCGTGGACCGGATCGGCCTCTACGAGCTCGACGGCCGCGGGGTCTGGCGGATCCGCGAGGAGTTCCCCTTCACGGGCCGCGACCGGCCCTGAGCCCCCGGCCATGAGCACCCGCGCCGGTCCCCGCACCGGGCCCGCCCCGGAGCTGCCGCCCCGCGCGGTGGACCGGCACGGGATGCGGCAGGAGGCGCTGCGCCAGCGGGCGCTGCTGAGCGAGAAGCGGGCGGGCGGCGCCGGCGTCCTCGCCGTGGCCGGCGCGGCCCTCATGGCGGGGCTCGCGGACGTGTACCGGCGGGCGCCGGTCCGCGTGGTGCTGCACTACCTCTTCCACGGCGGCCCGCTCATGGCCGCGGGCCTGTCCTTCGTGCTGATCTTCGCGTCCACGGCCCTGCTGGTGATGGGCTTCTCCGTGATCGGCGTGTTCCTCGGCAACGACCCCCAGGTGCGGGACGCCGTGGTGGAGGCCGTGACCGGGCGCGTGCCCGGGCTCCTCGACACGGGGGACGGGGGAGTGGTGCCCCTGGAGCTGCTCGAGGACCCCCGGCCCTTCACCCTCGCCACGGTGATCGGCGCCGTGGTCCTGTTCTTCTCCGGCTGGCGCTGGGTCTCCGGGGTGCGCCTCGCGATCCGCCGCCTCTTCGAGGTGCCCCCGGCGCCGGGGCTGCCCGTCGCCGCGGTGCCCCGGGACCTGCTGAGCCTGCTCGTGCTGGGCGTGCTGCTCGCGCTCTCGGTGGTGGCCAACGGCGCGGCCTCGGGGTTCCTGGGCTTCCTGCTCGACCTCACCGGGGAGCTCGGCTGGGGCCGCGGGCCCGAGTGGCTGCGCACCGGGCTGACGTGGGCGCTGAGCACCCTGCTCGTCGTCCTGCTCGACGCGCTGTTCGCCCTCGAGCTCGTGCGCGGCGTGGCGAGGCTGCGGATCACCCGCCTCGCCCTGGTCGTCACGGTGCTCTCGGCGGCCGCCGGCAACTTCGCGCTGCGCTACATCGGGGGCGCGATCGTCGCCGGCGCCACCACCAGCCCCTACCTGCTCTCGGTCGCCCTGGTGGTCGGCGTGCTCCTGTGGTTCTACCTGTTCAACCAGATCCTGCTGTTCTCGGCCGCGATCGGGGCGATCGTGCACGCCGACCGGCGCGGCGGGCGGGTGCACCCCGACGGCGAGACCGTGGCGATCACCGTGGTGCCCATGGCCTCCCTGCCCGGGCGCCGCTGAGCTCCCGCCCCGCGGGGACGGCGCTGCCGCCCCGCACGGACGACGGCGGCCCGCCCCCTGCCGTGCAGGGGGCGGGCCGCCGTCGGTGCCGGGCCGAGCTCACATGGAGCGGCTCAGGATGGCGTTCTTGACCTCGGCGATGGCCTTCGTGACCTGGATGCCGCGCGGGCACGCCTCGGTGCAGTTGAAGGTCGTGCGGCACCGCCACACGCCCTCCTTGTCGTTGAGGATCTCCAGGCGCAGGTCCCCCGCGTCGTCGCGGGAGTCGAAGATGAACCGGTGCGCGTTGACGATCGCGGCGGGACCGAAGTACTGGCCGTCGGTCCAGAACACGGGGCACGAGGACGTGCACGCGGCGCACAGGATGCACTTGGTGGTGTCGTCGAAGCGCGCCCGGTCCTCCTGGGACTGGTAGCGCTCCATGGTCGGCTCGTTGCCGCCGGCCACCAGGAACGGCATGATCTCGCGGTAGGACTGGAAGAAGGGCTCCATGTCCACGATCAGGTCCTTCTCGCACGGCAGTCCCTTGATGGGCTCCACCGTGACGGGCTTGGACAGGTCGAGGTCCTTGAGCAGCACCTTGCAGGCCAGGCGGTTCTGGCCGTTGATCCGCATCGCGTCCGAGCCGCACACGCCGTGGGCGCAGGAGCGGCGGAAGGACAGCGAGCCGTCGATCTCCCACTTCACCTTGTGCAGGGCGTCCAGCACGCGGTCGGTGCCGTACATGGTGAGCTTGAACTCGTCCCAGTGGACCTCGTCGGAGACCTCCGGGTTGTACCGGCGGACCTGCAGGGTGAGGTCGAAGGTGGGGATCTCCTGCTCGCCCTGCTGCTCCTCGGGCAGGTCGACCTTGGCGGCGGGCTCGCCGCCCTCGGCGTTCTCGGCGGCGGGGTCCACGACCGGGGCCTCGGCGTCGTCGCGCTCGTCGACCGACCCGGCGTCCGCGTCGGTCTTGTACCCGGCGCGGTCGTCCTGGTCGTGGCCCGGGGCGTGGCCGTGCTCCGGGGCGCGGTCCTGGGGGTCGTCGTCGCGGCCGTCCTCGGGCCGGTCGGGAGTGTGTGCGGTAGACATCAGTACTTACGCTCCATGGGCTCGTAGCGGGTGAAGATGACGGGCTTCGTCTCCTGCCGGATCCCCGCGGTGGGGGAGGAGGGGTCGAGGTAGACCATCGAGTGCTTCATGAAGTTCTCGTCGTCGCGCTCCGGGAAGTCCTCCCGGAAGTGCCCGCCGCGGGACTCCTCGCGGTGCAGCGCGGCCACGGTCATGACCTTGGCGAGCTGCAGCAGGAAGCCGAGCTCCACGGCCTCGAGCAGGTCCAGGTTGAAGCGCTTGCCCTTGTCCTGGATGGAGATGTTCGCGTACCTGGCCTCGAGGGCCGCGATGTCGTCCAGCGCCGTCTGCAGGGTCTCCTCGGTGCGGAACACCTGGACGTTGAGGTCCATCGAGTCCTGCAGGTCCTTGCGGATCGCGGCGACCTTCTCGGTGCCGGTGCCGTTGCGGGCGTTGTCCAGCAGCGCCACGGTGCTGTCCAGGGCGGTGTCCGGGACCGGCACGAACTCGGCCTGCTGGGCGTACTCGGCCGCGTAGATGCCGGCGCGCTTGCCGAACACGTTGATGTCCAGCAGCGAGTTGGTGCCCAGGCGGTTGGAGCCGTGCACGGACACGCAGGCCACCTCGCCGGCGGCGTACAGGCCCGGGACCACGGTCTCGTTGTCCTGGAGCACCTCGGCCTTGATGTTGGTCGGGATGCCGCCCATGGCGTAGTGGCAGGTCGGGAAGACCGGGACGGGCTCGGTGTAGGGCTCCACGCCCAGGTACGTGCGGGCGAACTCCGTGATGTCGGGCAGCTTCGCGTCGATGTGCGCCGGCTCGAGGTGGGTGAGGTCGAGCAGGACGTAGTCCTTGTTCGGCCCGGCGCCGCGGCCCTCGCGGACCTCGTTGGCCATCGAGCGGGCCACGATGTCGCGGGGGGCGAGGTCCTTGATGGTCGGGGCGTAGCGTTCCATGAACCGCTCGCCGTCGGCGTTGCGCAGGATCCCGCCCTCGCCGCGGGCCGCCTCGGAGACGAGGATCCCGAGCCCGGCCAGGCCGGTCGGGTGGAACTGGATGAACTCCATGTCCTCGAGGGGCAGGCCGTTGCGGAACGCGATCGCCATGCCGTCGCCGGTGAGCGTGTGGGCGTTGGAGGTGGTCTTGAAGACCTTGCCGGCCCCGCCGGAGGCGAACACCACGGACTTGGCCTGGAAGACGTGCAGCTCCCCGGAGGCGAGGTCGTAGGAGACCACCCCGGCCACGCGGCGCTGACCGTCCACCTCGGTCATGATCAGGTCCAGGACGTAGTACTCGTTGAAGAACTCCACGTTGTGCTTGATGCAGTTCTGGTACAGCGTCTGGAGGATCATGTGGCCGGTGCGGTCCGCGGCGTAGCACGCGCGGCGCACGGGGGCCTTGCCGTGGTCCCGGGTGTGGCCGCCGAAGCGGCGCTGGTCGATCTTGCCCTCGGGGGTGCGGTTGAAGGGCAGGCCCATCTTCTCGAGGTCCAGGACCGCGTCGATGGCCTCCTTGGCCATCACCTCGGCGGCGTCCTGGTCGACCAGGTAGTCACCGCCCTTGATGGTGTCGAACGTGTGCCACTCCCAGTTGTCCTCCTCGACGTTGGCGAGGGCGGCGCACATGCCGCCCTGCGCCGCGCCGGTGTGGGAGCGCGTGGGGTACAGCTTGGTCAGTACGGCAGTGCGGGAGCGCTGGCCGGCCTCGATGGCGGCGCGCATACCGGCACCACCGGCGCCGATGATGACCACGTCGTACTTGTGAACCTGCATACCGGTAGTTCTTTCTGTTGGGTGTTCCGTCGGATGTGCTGGGCGTCCGGTCGCCTGTGACCGGACGGCGGAGGCGGCCCGCCGCGGGGCGGGCCGCCTCCGGCAGGGGTCAGCCCGCGGTGCAGAAGCTCGCGAGCAGCGCGGGGTCAGCGCCGGCCGGGCAGGGCTCGAAGGTGAAGATGACCAGGGTGCCGAGCAGGATCACGAAGGCGGACGTGGTGAAGAGGAAGACCTTCAGCCAGAACCGGGTCCGGTCCCGCTCCGCGTAGTCGTCGATGATCACGCGCAGGCCGTTGGTGCCGTGCAGCATCGCCAGCCACAGCAGCAGCATGTCGAAGACCTGCCAGAACGGGCTGGCCCACTTGCCGGCCACGAACGCGAAGTCGACCGCGTTGACCCCGCCCTCGGGGCCCACGAGGTTCACCCACAGGTGCACGAAGACCAGCACGAGCAGGACCACGCCGGACAGGCGCATGAACAGCCACGCGTACATCTCGAAGTTGTTGCGGCGGGAGGAGGAGCGGTTGTACTTGACGCCGTTGACCTCGAGGTCCTTGCTCCGGGGGACCGAGATGCGTGCCTTGAGCGGAGTGCTCATTGTGATTAACCCCCGAAGACGTGGGACAGGTGACGGATGAGGAACGGGATCATGACGACGACCCACAGGATCAGGACGCCCCAGAGCATCTGCTTCTGGTACTTGGTGCCGCTGGACCAGAAGTCGACCATGATGATGCGCAGCCCGTTGAACGCGTGGTAGACGATGGCCGCCACGAGGCCGGCCTCGCCGAGGCCCATGACCGGGTTCTTGTAGGTCGCCATGACCGCGTTGTAGGCCTCCGGCGAGACCCGCACGAGCGCGGTGTCCAGGACGTGGACCAGAAGAAAGAAGAAGATGGCCACGCCGGTGATGCGATGGGCCACCCAGGACCACTGGCCATGGGCCTGGCCTCGGTACAGGGTGCCCTTGGATGTCTTCGCCACTGAAAAACCTCCCTGAGTCGCTCGCCGTCGTGCGCTCTAGAAATATCGGGAATTCGCACTGCGCACGACGTGAGCGGAGCCCTCCGGCTCTGTGTCGGATGTTGCGCGAGTTCCCTCCCACGATACCAGCACGGACGGTGTTTACTGACAGCCTGTCCCGCGCCGGGGCGCGGTTCCCGCCCCGATCGGACAGGGCTTTCGGCGGCATCGGCGGGCGAGGTCGTATGGTGTTGTCCGTGACCTCCCCACTCGCGCACTTCCACCCCTTCATCCCTGCCGGAGGGGTCGGCTCCCGGCTGTGGCCCCTGTCCCGGGCCGACGCCCCCAAGTTCCTGCTGGACCTCACCGGGTCCGGCTCGTCGCTGCTGCGCGCCACCTACGACCGGCTCGCGGGCCTGGGCGGCGGGCGCGTCATGGTGGTGACCGGGCGCGCCCACGCCGCCGCGGTCTGCCGGCAGCTGCCGGAGCTCGCGGGCGAGGACCTGGTGCTCGAGCCCTCCCCGAAGGACTCGGCGGCGGCCATCGGCCTGGCCTGCATGCTCGTCCAGCGCCGCGACCCCGAGGCGATCGTGGGGTCCTTCGCGGCCGACCACGTGATCGAGCCCGCCGAGGCCTTCCAGGACGTGGTCCGGGAGGCCGTGGCCGCCGCGGCGTCCGGGCGGATCGTGACGATCGGCATCCCGCCGACCTCCCCGGCCACCGGCTTCGGCTACATCCGGGCCGGCGCCCAGCTGGGGCTGCCGGACGCCCCGCACGTGCTGCAGGTCGAGGAGTTCGTCGAGAAGCCCGACGAGGACACCGCCCGGCACTACGTGGCGAGCGGCACCTACACGTGGAACGCCGGGATGTTCGTGGCGCCCGCGTCCCTGATGCTGCGCCACCTCGCCGCGAGCCAGCCGGAGCTGCACGCGGGGCTCACCGAGATCGCCGACGCCTGGGGCACGCCCGCCCAGGACGAGGTGGTGGACCGGGTCTGGCCGGGCCTGCCCAAGATCGCGATCGACTACGCCGTGGCCGAGCCCGCGGCCGCCGCCGGGGACGTCGCGATGCTCCCGGCGAGCTTCGCCTGGGACGACGTCGGGGACTTCGCCGCGATCCGGCGGCTCAACCACGTGGACCCCGAGTCGGACCCGGACATCACGATCCTCGGCGACAACAGCCGGGTGCTCTCGGACAGCTCCAGCGGCATCGTCGTCTCGGACACGGGCCGGCTGATCGCGCTGATCGGGGTCGAGGACATCGTCGTCGTCGACACCCCGGACGCGCTGCTGGTGACCACCCGCGAGCACGCCCAGCGGGTCAAGGACGCGGTGGCCTCGCTCAAGCAGAGCGGCAACACGGACGTCCTGTGAGCGTCCCGGGCCGTGCGCGCCCGGGAGTAGTCTGGGCAGATGCCTGACGCGCCATCCTCCTCCGCGGCCATGGAGGCCGGCCTCCCGCCCGCCATCGGCCCCCTGCTCAAGCGGTACCTGCCGGACCTGATCGGCTTCCGGCGGGACCTGCACCGTCACCCGGAGCTGTCCTACCAGGAGTTCCGGACCACGGACCGGATCGTGGGCGCCCTGGAGACCATGGGCCTCGCCCCGGTGCGGCTCTCGGACACCGGCTGCTACGTGGACATCGGGCACGGACCCATCGCCGTGGGGCTGCGGGCGGACATCGACGCGCTGCCCATCCAGGAGGGCACGGGGCTCGAGTACTCCTCCGTCAACGACGGCGTGGCGCACTCCTGCGGCCACGACATCCACGCCACGGTCATGGTCGGGGTGGCCAAGGTGCTCGCGGACCTGCACCGGACCGCCCACATCGCCGGCACCGTGCGGATCGTCTTCCAGCCCGCCGAGGAGCAGCTGCCCGGCGGCGCCCTCACCGTGCTGCGCCAGGGCGTCCTCGAGGGCGTGCCGCGGATGTTCGCCCTGCACTGCGAGCCCAAGGTGGACGTCGGCCAGGTGGGCACCCGGATCGGGGCGATCACCTCGGCCTCCGACACCGTGCGGATCGAGTTCACCGGCCGCGGCGGGCACACCTCCCGCCCGCACCTCACGCAGGACCTCGTCTACGCGATGGCCCAGATCGCCGTGAACGTCCCGGCCGTGCTGTCCCGGCGGATCGACGTCCGCTCCGGCGTGGCCGTGGTGTGGGGCCAGATGCACGCCGGCGTGGCCCCCAACGCCATCCCCGCCACGGGCTTCATGTCCGGGACCATGCGCTGCCTCGACGCCGACGCCTGGCACCGGGCGGGCCGGCTGCTGGACGAGGTCGTGCACCAGGTCGCGGCGCCCTACGGGGTGGACGTGGAGCTGGAGCACATCCGCGGCGTCCCGCCCGTGGTCAACGGGGAGATCGAGACCACCCTGATCGAGAACGCCGCCCGCGCCGAGCTCGGCGAGGACGCGGTGGTGCTCGTGCACCAGTCCATGGGCGGGGAGGACTTCGCGTGGTTCCTGCAGGAGGTCCCCGGGGCGATGATGCGCCTGGGCACCCGCACGCGCGGCGGGCACACCTACGACCTGCACCAGTCGGACTACGTGGCGGACGAGGCGGCCATCGGCTGCGGCGTCCAGGTCATGGCCAACACGGCGCTGCGCGCCATCCGGCTGCACTCCCGGCAGTCGCGGCCGGACGTCACCACGGCATGAGGTCCCGCCTGCGGCACGCCGCGCCTACTCGTGGGTAGAGTGGCCCCACGTCGCGCTCCCGCGTGACCGGGCCCACAGCCCGGCCGCGCCCGTCACCTGGAGGAACCATGACCTTCCCGCCCCGGACGTCCCGAGGACACCGCACCCTCTCCGCCACCGCGCTGCTCGGCGCCTCCGCCCTGGTCCTGGCCGGCTGCGGCGCGGCCCCCGAGGAGGGCGGCGAGACGCAGGAGCAGGCCACCGACTTCACCGGATGCATCGTCTCGGACTCCGGCGGGTTCCAGGACCGCTCGTTCAACCAGAACTCCTACGAGGGCCTGCAGGCCGTCGAGGAGTCCATGGGCATCGAGGTCAACCAGGCCGAGTCCCAGGCCGAGACCGACTTCGAGCCCAACCTGACGTCCATGGTCCAGTCCGGGTGCGACCTCACGCTGTCCGTGGGCTTCCTGCTCGCCGACGCCACCCGGACCGTGGCCGAGGCCAACCCCGAGTCGAACTTCGCGATCGTCGACGACGCCTCGATCGACCTGCCCAACGTGAAGCCGCTCGTCTACAACACCGCCGAGGCGGCGTTCCTCGCCGGCTACGTGGCCGCGGGCAGCACCGAGACCGGGACCGTGGCGACCTACGGCGGCATGGACATCCCGACCGTGACCGTGTTCATGGACGGCTTCGCCGACGGCATCGAGCACTACAACGAGACCAAGGGCACCGACGTCCGGCTGCTGGGCTGGGACAAGGAGACCCAGGACGGCACCTTCGTCAACAGCTTCACCGACACCTCCGCCGCGAAGACCACCACGCAGAACTTCATCAACGAGGGTGCGGACATCGTCCTGCCCGTGGCCGGGCAGGCGGCCCTCGGCACCCTCGACGCCGTGGTGGAGGCCAACAGCGGCGGCGGGGACGAGGTCCGCTTCGTGTGGGTCGACGCCGACGGCTACGAGACCCTCGACCAGGGCCAGGAGTACCAGCTCACCTCCGTGCTCAAGCAGATGAGCACCTCCGTGGAGGACGTCGTGGCCAACGCCGCGGAGGGCGAGTTCGACAACGAACCCTACGTCGGCACCCTCGAGAACGGCGGCGTGGGCATCGCCCCGTACCACGACCAGGAGCAGGCCGTGGGCGAGGAGCTGGCCGCCGAGGTCGAGCAGCTGCGCCAGGACATCATCGACGGCACGGTCACGGTCGAGTCCGAGAGCTCGCCCCAGGCCTGATCCCGGACGACACCACCGCACCCGCCGCCGGCCGGGCCCCCCCGGCCGGCGGCGGGCGACGGCCCGGGAACCGGCGGACGGCCCAGGAGGAGGACCACCGCACCATGAAGCTGGAACTGCAGTCCATCACCAAGCGTTTCGGCTCCTTCGCCGCCAACGAGGACGTCGACCTCGTCGTGGAGCCCGGGCAGATCCACTGCCTCCTCGGGGAGAACGGGGCCGGCAAGTCCACCCTGATGAACGTCCTGTACGGCCTGTACCGGCCCACGGAGGGGCGCATCCTCGTGGACGGCGCCGAGGTGTCCTTCCGGGGCCCCGGGGACGCCATGGCCGCCGGGATCGGCATGGTGCACCAGCACTTCATGCTGGTGCCCGTGTTCACCGTCGCGGAGAACGTGGCCCTCGGCGCGGAGAGCACCCGCGGCGGCACCCTCGACCTCGAGACCACCCGGCGCCGGATCCGGGAGATCTCCGAGCGCTACGGCTTCCACGTGGACCCGGACGCCGTGGTCGAGGACCTGCCCGTGGGCGTGCAGCAGCGCGTCGAGATCATCAAGGCCCTCGTGCGGGAGGCGCAGGTGCTGATCCTCGACGAGCCCACCGCGGTGCTCACCCCGCGGGAGACCGACGAGCTGCTCGAGATCATGCGCCAGCTGCGCGGCGCCGGGAAGTCCATCCTGTTCATCTCCCACAAGCTGCGCGAGGTCAAGGCGATCTCCGACGTCATCACGGTGATCCGGCGCGGCCGCGTGGTGGGGCAGACCTCCCCGGAGGCCTCGACCGCCGAGCTCGCGGCCCTCATGGTGGGCCGGGACGTGTCCCTGACCGTCGCCAAGGGCGAGGCGGAGCCGGGGGAGCGCGCCCTGGTGGTCTCCGGGCTCACCGTGGTCGCGGACAACGGCGTGAAGCTGCTCGACGACGTCAGCTTCGACGTCTCCCGCGGCGAGATCCTGGCGGTGGCCGGGGTGCAGGGCAACGGGCAGACGGAGCTGGCCGAGGCGATCCTCGGGCTGCGGGAGCGCGCCACCGGCTCGGTCCGGCTGGGCGGCACCGAGCTGCTCGGCCGCTCGGTGCGCCAGGTCCTCGACGCCGGCGTGGGCTTCGTGCCCGAGGACCGCTCCACGGACGGGCTGGTCGGCCCGTTCACCGTCGCCGAGAACCTCGTGCTGGACCTCTACGGCGACGACCGCTTCTCCCGCGGACCGTCCCTGCGGCTGGGCGAGGTCCAGGCCAACGCCCGCCGCGCCGTCGAGCAGTTCGACGTCCGCACCCCCTCCGTGGACGCCCCGGTGCAGACCCTGTCCGGGGGCAACCAGCAGAAGGTCGTGATCGCCCGCGAGCTCTCCCGGCCCCTCGAGCTGTTCCTCGCGTCCCAGCCGACCCGCGGCGTGGACGTGGGGTCGGTCGAGTTCATCCACCAGCAGATCGTGGCCGAGCGGGACAAGGGCGTGCCCGTCCTCATCGTCTCGACCGAGCTCGACGAGGTGTACGCGCTCGCCGACCGGATCGCCGTGTTCTTCCACGGCCGCCTCATGGGGATCGTGGACCCCGGCACCCCGCGCGACGTGCTGGGACAGATGATGGCCGGAGCCACCGCCGAGGAGCTCCTCGGCGGCGGCCCCCGGCGGACCACCAGCACGCCGCCGGCCGGGACCCGGCCCGCGGCGCAGCAGACGGAGGAGCAGGCATGAGCGCCACCGGCACCGCCCCCGCGGCGGCCGACCAGCAGAAGGCGCCGCCGCCCACGGCGGTCGCCCCCGGGGCGTCCCGGCGCACCTGGACGGGCTCCGCGGTGCAGTCCGTGCTCGCGATCGTCGCCGCCCTGCTCCTGGGCGGCCTGCTCATCGCCCTGACCGACGACCGGGTCGCCGACGCCGCGGGCTACTTCTTCGCCCGGCCCGGGGACACCCTGGCGGCGATGTGGGCCGCCGCGTCCTCCGCCTACGAGGCGATGTTCTACGGCGCCGTCTACAACCCGGACGGCGCCACGGCCGCGCAGCGCGTCAACCCGCTCACCGAGACCCTCACCGTGGCCACGCCCCTGGTCCTGGCCGGTCTCGGCGTGGCCGTCGCCTTCCAGGCCGGGCTGTTCAACATCGGCGCGCAGGGGCAGCTGCTCATCGGCGCGGCCCTGGCGGCCTGGGTCGGCTTCGCCTGGCAGCTGCCGGTGGGCGTGCACCTGCTCGCCGTGGTCCTCGCCGGGGCCGCCGGCGGCGCCCTGTGGGGCGCGATCGTGGGCGTGCTCAAGGCCCGCACCGGCGCCCACGAGGTGATCCTCACGATCATGCTCAACTACATCGCGCTGAACCTCGTGGCCTGGCTGCTGACCCGGCCCGCGTTCCTGCGCCCGGGCTCCTCCAACCCCGTGAGCCCCCAGGTCGCGGAGACCGCGATGTTCCCGAAGCTGCTGGGCGAGCAGTACCGGCTGCACTGGGGGTTCGTGCTCGCGGTGCTCGCCACCGTGTTCGTCGCGTGGCTGCTCCAGCGCTCCACGATCGGCTTCGAGCTGCGGGCCGTGGGCGCCAACCCGCGCGCCGCGCGGACCGCCGGGATCTCCGTGACGCGCGGCTTCGTCGTCGTCATGGTCCTCGCCGGGGCCCTCGCGGGCCTCGCGGGCGTCGCCCAGATCGCGGGCACCGAGCGCGCCCTCACCGCGGGCGTCGCCGCGTCCTTCGGCTTCGACGCGATCACGGTGGCCCTGCTGGGCCGGTCGCGGCCGTGGGGCACGTTCTTCGCGGGCCTGCTCTACGGCGGGTTCCGCGCCGGCGGCGTCACCATGCAGTCGATGACGGGCACGAACATCGACATCGTCCTGGTCGTGCAGTCCCTGATCGTGCTGTTCATCGCCCTGCCCCCGCTCGTGCGGACCGGCCGGGCCCGGGCCCGCACCGGCCGCCGGGGCGGCACCACCGCCCCCGTCACCACTGCCGGCACTGCCACCACTGCCACCGAGGGGGACCGGGCATGAGCTCGCAGGATCCGCAGCCGCGCGACGAGCCGGCGCCCTGGGCGTCCGGGGACGGCGCGGCCGCCCCCGGCGGCCCCGCCGCACGGACCCTGGCCCCGCCCGCCGGGGCGCCCGCGGCCCCGGAGGTCGTGGGCGTCACCGACCGCCGCACCCCGGTGGTCCTCGGTCTGCTGAGCCTCGTGGCCCTGCTGCTGTTCGGGCTCAACGCCCCGGACAACACGGTGAGCTTCCGCGTCTCGGAGGCCGGGGACCTCGTGCGCGTGCCCGACCTCGTGGTGCACGGCGTGCTGTGGGGCCGGCTCACCGTCGCCGTGCTCGCGGGGCTGACCGTCCTCGCGGTCCTGCGCTCCCGGGCCGGGGCGCGCCTGCCCCGGTGGGCGGTGCTGCTGTTCGGCTTCTTCTTCGTCAGCGGCTTCCTGGTGTGGGTCGTGGGCAGCGCGCGCAGCCCGGACGTGTCCCTGTCCGGGCTGCTGGCCGGGTCCGTGGCCCTGGCCGTCCCGCTGGTCTTCGGCTCCCTGGGGGGTCTGCTGTGCGAGCGCTCGGGCGTGATCAACATCGCGATCGAGGGCCAGCTGCTGTTCGGCGCGTTCTCCGCCGCGGTGGCCGGCTCGCTCTCCGGCAGCGCCTGGGTGGGACTGCTCGCCGCCGTGCTGGGGGCCGGACTCGTCTCGCTCGTGCTGGCCGTCTTCTCGATCACCTACCGCGTCAACCAGGTGATCGTGGGCGTGGTGCTCAACGTGCTCGTGTCCGGGCTGACCGGCTTCCTCTTCGCCACCGTGCTGGAGTCGGACCCGGGCGTGTTCAACTCCCCGCCGCGGCTGCCGAGCTTCGCCGTGCCGGTGCTCTCGGAGATCCCGCTGGCCGGGCCGATCCTCTTCGACCAGTCCGTGATCGGCTACCTGATGTACGCGGCGGTGGCGGTCGTGTGGTTCGCGCTGTACCGCACGCGCTGGGGGCTGCGCACCCGCTCCGTGGGGGAGCACCCCAAGGCCGCCGACACCCTCGGCGTGCGGGTCAACGCCCTGCGCTTCCGCAACGTGCTGCTGGGCGGGATGGTCGCCGGTCTCGGCGGCGCCTTCTACACGCTCGTCTCGGTCTCCGCGTTCACCCGGGACATGACCTCCGGTGCCGGCTACATCGCGCTGGCGGCCCTGATCTTCGGCCGGTGGAACCCGGTCGGGGCGCTGCTCGCCTCCCTGCTGTTCGGCTTCGCGTCCAACCTGCAGTCCATCCTGTCGTTCCTGGGCACCCCGGTGCCCAGCCAGTTCCTGGCCATGCTCCCGTACGTCGTCACGATCCTGGCCGTGGCCGGGCTCGTGGGCGTCTCCCGCGGGCCCGCGGCCATCGGCAAGCCCTACACCAAGGAGTGAGCACCCCATGAGCGAGACCGTGCCCCCCGGCGGCGACCCGGACCACGCCGGGCCCCCGATCGACTGGGACCGGCTGTGGGAGGCCGCGGTGGCCGCCCGCGAGCACGCCTACGTGCCGTACTCGCACTACCCGGTGGGCGCGGCCGCGCTGACCGAGGACGGGCGGGTGGTCTCCGGGTGCAACGTGGAGAACGCCTCCTACGGGCTGACCCTGTGCGCCGAGTGCAGCCTGGTCTCGGCGCTGCACATGACCGGGGGCGGGCGGCTCGCGGCGTTCGTGTGCGTGGACGGGCGCGGCGACGTCCTCATGCCGTGCGGGCGGTGCCGGCAGCTGCTCCACGAGCACCGGGCGCCGGACCTGCGCCTGCTCACCGTCTCCGGTGTGCGCACGATGGCCGAGGTGCTGCCCGACGCCTTCGGCCCCGAGAACCTCTGACCCCGGAAGGACTGCCATGACCGAGAAGTTCGACGCCGTCGACGTGATCCGGACCAAGCGGGACGGCGGTGCCCTGCCGCCGGAGCAGATCGCCTGGGTGCTGGACGCCTACACCCGCGGGGCCGTGGCCGAGGAGCAGATGAGCGCCCTGGCCATGGCGATCTTCCTGCGCGGCATGGACCGCGAGGAGATCGCGGCCTGGACCCGGGCGATGATCGCCTCGGGCGAGCGGATGGACTTCTCCGCGCTCGTGGAGTCCGGGGCGCGCTCGGCCACCGCGGACAAGCACTCGACCGGCGGGGTGGGGGACAAGATCACCCTGCCCCTGGCCCCGCTCGTGGCGGTCTACGGCGTGGCCGTCCCGCAGCTGTCCGGGCGGGGCCTCGGCCACACCGGCGGCACCCTGGACAAGCTCGAGTCCGTCCCGGGGTGGCGGGCCGCGCTGTCCACCGAGGAGATGCTGGCCCAGCTGCGGGACGTGGGCGCGGTGATCTGCGCGGCCGGGTCCGGGCTGGCGCCCGCCGACAAGAAGCTCTACGCGCTGCGGGACGTCACCGGGACGGTCGAGTCGATCCCGCTGATCGCGTCCTCGATCATGTCCAAGAAGATCGCGGAGGGCACCCAGTCCCTCGTGCTCGACGTCAAGGTGGGCTCGGGGGCGTTCATGAAGGACCTCGCGTCCGCCCGGGAGCTGGCCCGCACGATGGTCGACCTCGGCACCGGGGCGGGCGTCACGACCACCGCCCTGCTCACCGACATGTCCACGCCCCTCGGGCTGGCGGTCGGCAACGCCGTGGAGGTCCAGGAGTCCGTCGACGTGCTCGCCGGCGGGGGCCCGGCCGACGTCGTGGAGCTCACCGTGGCGCTCGCCGCGGAGATGCTCGCCGCGTCCGGGATCACCGACGCCGACCCGGCGGAGGCCCTGCGGGACGGCCGTGCCATGGACGTGTGGCGGGCCATGATCGCCGCCCAGGGCGGCGACCCCGACGCCCCGCTGCCGCGGGCCCGGGAGTCCGAGACCGTCGTGGCCGAGGCCGACGGCGTGCTCACCGAGCTCGACGCCTACCGGGTGGGCGTGGCCTCCTGGCGGCTGGGCGCGGGCCGGGCCCGGCGCGAGGACCCGGTCCAGGCCGGCGCCGGGGTGCTGCTGCACGCCAAGCCCGGGGACACCGTCCGGGCCGGTCAGCCGCTGCTGACCCTGCTCACGGACACCCCCGAGCGCTTCGCGCGGGCCCGGGAGGCCCTCGAGGGCGCCGCGGTGGTCGCCCCGGAGGCACCGGCGTCCGGCGCCGACCGCGCGGTGGTCCTGGAGACCGTGCGCTGAGCTCCCGGGCGGTCCGGCCCGGCCCGGCGGGCCCGGTTCCGGGCCCGCCTATACTGCGGAGAGAACCAGCGCGAAACGAGAACCGAGGGCGTGCTCGCACGCTCGGAAGGGTGGGTCCAGTTGGGTCTGCGAGGCATTTTCCGGAAGAACACCGAGGACAGCACGCCGCGCCGCGAGACCGGCCGGCCTGAGCAGCCGGGCGGTCCGGCCGCCGGTCCCGCCGGGCGCCGCACGGACGCACCGGGCACCGGCGCCACGAACGCCGTCGGCCAGGACACCGCCCCCGGGCGCGCCGACGGGTCCGGCCACGACGAGCACGGCCCGGGGGAGACCCGCCCGCTGCCCGAGCACGGGCCCCTGCCCTACCTCGTGGACCGGCTGACGTCGCGGGGCGCCGATCGCGCCGTGCTCACGCTCGTCCAGCGCGGCAACACCATGACGCACCAGACCGAGCAGTCCGTGGGCGACGCCGACCCGTCCGTGGAGTCGGGCACCGTGGACCAGGACTCGCCGCTCTTCGACCCCGTGGCCGACCTCTACAGCGAGGCCATGAACTCGCCGCGCGGGGCCTGGCAGACCGCCCGCATCGAGGTGGGCCCGGAGCAGGACGGGGTCCGGCCCGTGGTGACGACCTACGGCTTCGCCGACGGCGGCGAGGACGTCCGGACCTGGCGCTCCGGCCGGCCCACGCCGGCCGCCGCGGGGACGGGCGCCCGGCCGCAGACCGACGGCGCGGAGCGCGGCACCGACGGCCCGTCCGCCGGCGGGAGCCCGTCCGCGGGGTCGGGCACGGCCGGACAGCAGTCCGCGGCCGCGCCGGAGACCGCCGCCCCGGGCCGGGACGGCGCCGACTCCGGGCACGGCCCGGAGCGCGGGACCGGAGGCGCCCCCGCGGCCGCCGCTGCCGCCGGTGCGGCCGGTGCGGCCGGGTCCTCGGCGGCCGGTTCCGCCGCCGAGCCGGGGGACCGGGGGACCGGCGAGCAGCCGTCCGTCCCCGCTCCCGAGGGTCCCGCCGCGGGCGGGGCGCAGGACGGGCCGGGCGTCCGCGAGCCGGGGGCTCCCGGCGGCGGCGCCGTGCGCGACGGGCTCGGCCCCGACGCGTCCCCCGGTGACGGGGCGCGCCACGACGCGGACCGGCCCGCGGGGGCGCAGCCGGACGACGCGCCGTCAGGAGACGCGCGGTCCGCAGGGACCCGTCCGGAGGACGCCCCGCGGCAGGACGGCGCCCACCACGACGTGCCCGACCACGTCGACCACGAGGAGTGGCACGAGGACGTCGAACCGGCCGCGCCCACCGGGGCGGCGGCCGCGACGGCCGCCGCGGCCGCCGCCGGCACGGTCGGGGGCGACGAGCACGACTCGTCCGCGCCGGAGACCGCGGTCTCCACCGACGTCTCCCCGTCCTACCGGGCGCCCGAGGGCCGGACCGGCCGGCCGTCCCAGGACACGCTGGCCGAGGGCAACCTGGTGCTCAAGGAGGTCGACGTCCTGCGCCGGCTCGGCGACGCCCAGCGGCGGCTGTTCGGCGAGAACGGCACGGCGATGGACGTCTCCACCGTCCTCGTGCGCGTGCGCGCCCTGGGCACGTACTACGACGCGCTGACCCACGTGCGCAAGAACGGCTTCTGGGACCAGCGCCGCACCTTCGACCTGATCCCGGAGGAGCTGCTGCACGTGCAGGAGCTCAAGGACGAGTCCTACGTGGAGGGCAGCGGCGCGCCGCTGGCCATGATGTTCCGCTTCCGCCCGGGCATCCCCCCGGAGGTGTCCTTCGACTACGCGGACGAGGAGGCCTTCGTGCGCTACGAGGACCGGCTGCCCGCGCAGAACTACCTCGAGGAGCTGCGCATGTACCCCCGCACCGGGGCGCACATCCCGCAGCACATGAACGAGGCCCTGCAGGACTGGAACTACTGAGACCGACCGAGACAGGGACCGTCCCCACCGTGATGCTGACCTCCGCCGAACGGCACCCGGGCCGGGTGCCGGACCGGGTGCTGCGCGACCTGCCCAAGGTGTGCCTGCACGACCACCTCGACGGCGCCCTGCGCCCGGCCACGGTGGTGGAGCTGGCCGCCGCGGCCGGGCACCGCCTGCCGGCCGAGGAGCCCGAGGCCCTGGGCCGGTGGGTGCGGGAGAGCGCCGGCTCCGGCTCGCTGCTGCGCTACCTGGAGACGTTCGAGCACACGGTGGCGGTGATGCAGACGCCGGAGGCGCTGGTGCGCTGCGCCCGCGAGTACGTCGAGGACCTCGTGGCGGACGGGGTGGTCCACGCCGAGGTGCGCTGGGCGCCCGAGCAGCACACCGCGGGCGGGATGTCCATGGCGGAGGCCGTCGAGGCCGTCCGGCTCGGGCTCTCGGAGGGCGTGCTCGCCGCGGAGGACGCCGGCCACATCGTGTCCGTCACGCAGATCCTCTGCGCGATGCGCCACGCCGACCGCTCCCTGGAGGTGGCCCGCCTCGTGGTGGACAACCGCGACCGGGGCGTGGTGGCTTTCGACCTCGCCGGCCCGGAGGACGGCTTCCCGCCGGCCCGGCACCGGGCCGCCCTGGAGCTGCTGGCGGACGAGCTCATGCCCGTCACCCTGCACGCGGGGGAGGCCGCGGGCATCGGGTCGATCCGGGACGCGCTGGCCACGGGCAGGGCGCTGCGCCTGGGCCACGGCGTGCGCATCGCGGAGGACATCGACATCGACTACCTGGAGGACGTCGCCGTCGTCGACCTGGGACGCACGGCCGAGTGGGTCCGGGACCGGGGCATCGCCCTCGAGGTGTGCCCCACCTCCAACCTCCAGACCGGCGCGGTCGCCGCGTTCGGCGGCACGCTGGACCGGCACCCGGTGGACATGCTCTACCGGACGGGGTTCACCGTGACCGTCTCCCCGGACAACCGGCTCATGAGCGGCACCACGGTCACGGACGAGCTCGCCCTGCTGGTGGCGCACTTCGGCTACGGGCTCGAGGACCTGGAGCGGCTCCAGCGCAACGCCGTGGCCGCCGCGTTCCTCCCGCTCGAGGACCGCACGGCCCTGGACGGGATGATCACCGACGGCTTCGAGGGGAGGCACGGATGAGCCAGGGGCACGGCACCGACGACGTCGCGGCGGGACTCGGCGTTCCGGAGCGGACCGCGCAGCGCTTCGCGGAGCTCGTGGCGGTCATGGACCGGCTGCGCTCCCCGGGCGGCTGCGCCTGGGACGGCCAGCAGACCCACGAGTCCCTCGTGCGCTACCTCGTGGAGGAGGCCTATGAGGTGGTCGAGGCGGTCGAGGCCGAGGGCGGCCCCGCGGCCCACGCGGGGCTGCTCGTCGAGGAGCTCGGCGACGTCCTGCTGCAGGTGGTCTTCCACGCCCGGGTCGCCCAGGAGCGCCCCCGCGCCGAGGGCGGCTTCGACGTGGCCGACGTGCTCGAGGCCCTCACCGCCAAGCTGGTCCGCCGGCACCCGCACGTCTTCGACCCCGGGGCCACCGGGGACGTGGCGGGGGAGCAGTCCCTCGAGCAGCTGCACTCCCGCTGGGAGGACCTCAAGCGGGCGGAGAAGCCCGAGCGGACCGGGCCCTTCGACGGCATCCCGCCGCACCTGCCGGCCCTGGCCCTCGCGGAGAAGACGCTCGCGCGGGCCCGCAAGCACGGACTCGAGCCCCCGGCCCCCGGGGAGAGCGGCGGCCCGCGCACGGAGGAGGAGCTGGGCGAGGAGCTGTTCGCGCTCGTGCGCGCCGCCTCCGCCCGCGGCCTCGACGCCGAGCGCGCCCTGCGCGGGGCCTCCCGCGCCTACGCGGCGGCCCGTGCCGGGGACTGATCCCGTGTCCGGGCGGCCACCGGCCGCCGGTGCGGGACCGCCGCCGGGGCCCCGGACCGGTGACGGACCCTGCCCCGGACCCGGCCCCGGGTCCGTCACCGGTCCGGAGGACCCGGTATCGTCCCGATAGGCTGGAGCCGCCGGGACGCCCGGCCCCACCGGCACGGGGCGTCCCACCGGTGGCCGGCACCGGGCGCCGGCGCCCACCGCACCCGTTCGACCCACGTCAGTGACAAGCCCAGCACCAACGTCAGGAGCAACCCATGGCCATGATCACCGCAGTGCACGCCCGCCAGATCCTCGACTCCCGCGGCAACCCGACCGTGGAGGTCGAGGTGCTGCTGGAGGACGGCAGCTACGGCCGGGCGGCGGTGCCCTCGGGCGCCTCCACCGGTGCCTTCGAGGCCGTCGAGCGCCGCGACGGCGACAAGAAGGTCTACCTCGGCAAGGGCGTCCTCGACGCCGTGAAGGCCGTGGACGAGGAGATCGCCGAGGCCGTCATCGGCCTCGACGCCACCGACCAGCGGCTCGTCGACCGGACGATGCTGGACCTCGACGGCACCGACAACAAGGGCAGCCTCGGCGCCAACGCCATCCTGGGCGTCTCCCTGGCCGTGGCCCGCGCCGCCGCGAACGCCTCCGACCTCGAGCTCTACAAGTACCTGGGCGGCCCCAACGCCCACGTGCTCCCCGTGCCCATGATGAACATCCTCAACGGCGGCTCCCACGCGGACTCCAACGTGGACATCCAGGAGTTCATGATCGCCCCGATCGGCGCCCCGACCTTCTCCGAGGCCCTGCGCACCGGCGTGGAGGTCTACCACTCCCTCAAGGCCGTGCTCAAGGAGCGCGGGCTGGCCACCGGGCTGGGCGACGAGGGCGGCTTCGCCCCGAACCTCGAGTCCAACCGCGCCGCCCTGGACCTCATCTCCGAGGCGATCGAGAAGGCCGGCTACACCGTGGGCACCGACGTGGCGCTCGCCCTGGACGTGGCCTCCTCCGAGTTCTTCGAGAACGGCTCCTACAGCTTCGAGGGCAAGAAGCTCAGCGCCGCGGAGATGACGAGCTACTACGAGGAGCTCGTGCGCGACTACCCGATCGTGTCCATCGAGGACCCGCTGGACGAGGACGACTGGGAGGGCTGGCAGACCCTCACCGCGTCCGTGGGCACCCAGGTCCAGATCGTGGGCGACGACCTGTTCGTCACCAACCCGGAGCGGCTGACCCGCGGCATCGAGGAGGGCGCCGGCAACGCCCTGCTGGTGAAGGTCAACCAGATCGGCTCCCTCACGGAGACCTTCGACGCCATCTCCCTGGCCCAGCGGCACATGTTCCACTGCATGATCTCGCACCGCTCGGGCGAGACCGAGGACACCACGATCGCGGACATCGCGGTGGCCACCAACGCGGGGCAGATCAAGACGGGCGCCCCGGCCCGCTCCGAGCGCGTGGCCAAGTACAACCAGCTGCTGCGCATCGAGGAGGAGCTCGGGGACGCCGCGCGCTACGCGGGTGCCTCCGCGTTCCCGCGCTACACCGCGAAGTGACGAGCCGCGGCGGCGGGCCGGCCGCGCCGGTCCGCCGCCGCGCGGTGAGCGGCCGTCCCCGGGCGGCCGCTCACCCCTGAGCGCTACACTGGTCCCCGTCCCCGCCCTTCCCCCGTGAGGTCGCCATGCCCGCTCCCCGTCCGCGCACCACCCGCCTGCTCGGCGGGCGCGACGCCGCGCAGGGACCGCGGGAGCGGGGGACCGGACCGGGCGGCGGATCCGGCCGCGGAACCGGGGGCGGCTCCAGCGCCGTCGGCACGCCCGTCCCCGCCCGGACCTTCAGCGGGCGGTTCCTGATCCTCACCCTCGTGGCCGTCCTCATCGTCTTCCTGGCGGCGCCGACCACCAAGATCTTCCTCGAGCAGCGGACGGAGATCGCCCAGCTCGAGCGCGCCATCGCCGACATGGAGGCCCGCAAGGCCTCCCTCGAGGACCAGGTGGACCAGTGGTCGGACGAGACCTACGTCAAGCAGCGGGCCCGGGACCGGCTGCTCTACGTCATGCCGGGGGAGCGGTCCTACCTCGTGGTGGGCGCCGAGGAGATGGACGGCGCCGTGGTGGACTCCTCGGCCGCGCAGGTCGAGGCCGAGAAGCCCGCCTGGGTGGACGCCCTCTGGCAGTCGGTCGTGGTCTCCGCCTACGAGGACGCCGGCCCCGCGGCCGGCACCGGGACCGCCGGGGAGCCGGAGACCGACGCGGACGCGGAGAACGGCGCGGACCCCGGCAGCACCGGGACTCCGGGCACCTCCGGGACACCGGAGGGCATGGAGGACGCCGCCGGAACGGCGGAGCAGAGCGAACAGACCGAGCAGACCGAACAGACCGAGCAGAGCGCCCCGGCCGCACCGGCGGACGGGGCCGGCGCGCCGCAGGACGCGGCGACGGACAACCGCGGCGGTGCCGCGGAGTGAGGAACGGCGTGAACCCCCAGCACGGACACGAGGCCCGCGACCGGCCCGCCCCCCGCGGGCTCGGGGTGACGGCCGAGACGGTCGAGCCCACGGCCCTGGACCTGCAGGTCCTCTCCCGGCAGCTCGGGCGCCCCGTGCGCGACGTCGTCGAGATCCCCGCCCGCTGCACGTGCGGCAACCCGCTCGTGGCGGCCACGGCCCCGCGGCTCGCCGGCGGCACGCCGTTCCCCACCGTGTTCTACCTGACCCACCCGGTGGTCACCGCCGCGGTGTCCCGGCTCGAGGCCGCCGGCCTGATGTACGGGATGACGGACCGCCTCGCCGAGGACGAGGCGCTGGCCGCCGCCTACCGGGCCGCGCACGAGGACTACCTCGCCGAGCGCGCCCGGATCGGCGACCTGGCCGGCACCGGTCCCGTCCCCGAGATCGAGGGCATCTCCGCGGGCGGCATGCCTGTCCGGGTCAAGTGCCTGCACGTGCTCGCCGGCCACGCCCTCGCGGCGGGCCCGGGCGTGAACCCGCTCGGGGACGAGACCCTCGCCGCGATCACCGAGTGGTGGACCCCCGACGCCTGCCACTGCGACCCCGCCTGGCGCGAGGCCTGAGACCCACCCGCCCCCGACACCGAGGAGGACTGCCCATGCGCACCGGCGCCATCGACTGCGGTACCAACTCCATCCGACTGCTCATCGCCGACGTCCGGGAGGAGCAGGGCCGCGACGTGCTCGACGACGTGGTGCGCGAGATGCGCGTGGTCCGGCTGGGCCAGGGCGTGGACGCCACCGGGTGGCTCGCCGAGGCGGCGCTGGAGCGCACGTTCGCGGCCATCGACGAGTACGCCCGCCTGCTCGAGGAGCACGGCGCGGAGCAGCTGCGCTTCGTGGCCACGAGCGCGACCCGCGACGCCGGCAACCGCGACGTCTTCCTCGCCGGGATCCGCGAGCGCCTGGGGGTGACCCCCGAGGTCATCAGCGGCGACGAGGAGGCGGAGCTGTCCTTCCGCGGCGCCTCGGCGGCCGTGGGCGGCGCCGACCCCGAGGACCGGGTCCTCGTGATCGACCTCGGGGGCGGGTCGACCGAGTTCGTGCTCGGCAACTCCCAGGGGGTGCGCGCCGAGCGCAGCGTGGACATCGGCTGCGTGCGCCTGACCGAGCGCCACCTCGGCTCCAACCCGCCGACCCCGGCGCAGCAGGAGGCCGTGCTGCGGGACGTCGACCACGCCGTGGACCTGGTCCTGCAGACCGTGCCCCTGGCCGAGACGACCCATCTGGTGGGCGTCGCCGGGACCATCACGACCGTCACCGCCCACGCCCTCGGGCTGTCCCGCTACGACCCCGCCGCGATCGACGGCGCGCAGCTGCCCGCCGAGCGGATCCTGCAGGCGTGCCGGGAGCTCACGGCCATGACCCGTGCCGAGCGCGCCGCGCTGCCCTACATGCACGAGGGCCGTGTCGACGTCATCGGCGGCGGCGCCCTCGTGTGGCGGCGGATCGTGGAGCGGGTCGGCGCGGCCACCGGTGGCCGGGTGGACTCGGCGATCGCGAGCGAGCACGATATTTTGGACGGGATCGCCCTGTCCCAGCTCGGCTGACCGTCCGGACCCCCCGATCCCCGAAGGACCCATGTCTTCCAGCGCACCCCGCCGTCGCCCCTCGCGCCACCCGGTCCGCACCCGGTGGGCCGCGGTGGGCGCGGCCTCGGCCGTGCTCGGCGCGGGCGCTCTGGTCCTTCCGGTCGCGGAGCCCGCGCAGGCCCGCCCCCCGGTTCCCGGGCCGGCCCCCAGCATCCCGCTGGAGGACCCCGTCACCGTGGCGCCCGTCCCGGGTGAGGGCGCCACGCCCGCCCCGGACACCTCCCGGATCGCCGAGGACGGCATCCGGCCCCTGCAGTACTGGCTGGACGAGTACGGGGTGCGCGAGGCCTGGAAGGAGTCCACGGGCGAGGGCGTGCGGATCGCCGTCATCGACACCGGGGTGGACGGCTCGCACCAGGACCTGGAGGGCGCCGTGGTGGGCGGCACCGACGTCTCGGGCGGCGGCGCCCCGGACGGCCAGGAGGGCCTGGGCACCGAGCCGGAGCACGGCACCCTCGTCGCGTCCGTGGCCGCCGGGCGCGGGCACGTGGCCCCGGGCGGGCGGGACGACGACGCCCCCGGGAAGCCCGCCGGCATCGTGGGCGTGGCCCCGGACGCCGAGGTGCTGGCCGTGTCCACGTGGCTGGGCAACGAGACCCCGGAGGTGCGCAGCGTCGACGAGCAGCTGCCGGACGCCGTCCGCTGGGCCGTGGACAACGGCGCGGACATCATCAACATGTCGGTGGGCTCCAACACCACGTCCTGGCCCGAGAGCTGGGACGAGGCCTTCCTCTACGCCGAGGAGAACGACGTGCTCGTCGTCGCCTCGGCCGGCAACCGGGGGTCCGGGCTCGTGCAGGTCGGGGCCCCGGCCACCATTCCCGGCGTGCTGACCGTGGGCGGCGTGGGTCGCGCCGGGGAGGCCAGCTGGGAGTCCTCCTCGCAGGGGATCTCCATCGCCGTGGCCGGGCCGTCCGAGGACATGGTGGGCGCGATCCCCGGCGACCGCTACGCCTCGTGGGCCGGGACCTCCGCGTCCGCACCCGTCGTGGCCGGCACGGCGGCGCTGATCAAGGCGAAGTGGCCGCAGATGAGCTCAGCGCAGATCGCCAACCGCATCGTCTCCACCGCCCGGGACACCGGGGCCCCGGGCAAGGATCCGCTCTACGGCTACGGCGTGCTGGACGTCGAGGCGGCCCTCACGGAGGACGTCCCCGAGGTCGACCGCAATCCGCTCGGCAGCATGGAGCAGTGGGTGCGGGTGCACCGCAGGAGCGCCGAGGCGACCCCCACGGCGGGTCCCACCGAGAGCGCGGCGCCCGTCACGGAGGAGGTCGAGGCGGAGGTCGCCCCGCCCGAGCCCGTCGCCCCGATCGACGAGACGGGGCTGCTGCCCCTGGGGGTGCTGGCGGGCTTCGGTCTGCTGGTGCTCGGGCTCACCGCGGGCGCCGTGGTGCACATCCGGCGGATCGTCGCCGAGGGCTCCGGCAGCGGCCCGGCGTCCGGTTCCTGAGGCGTGCGACGGAACACGGTGCGGGGACCCCGGCGCGGGGACGGAGCGGGACCGGGTTCTGAGTAGACTCGGGGGCATGTCTTTCACTCAACTGGCCAAGGACCGTCCTCGCCTGCTGATCGTCGGCGGTGGTTACGTCGGCTTCACCGTGGCGCAGGAACTGCAGAAGCGGATCAAGGACTCCGGCGGAGTCGTCACCGTGGTGGATCCCAACCCGTACATGATGTACCTCCCCTTCCTGCCCGAGGTGGCCGGCGGCAACATCTCCGCCCGCAGCGCGGTCGTGCCCCACAGGCAGCACCTCAAGGACTGCGAGATCGTCACCGGGCACGTGCTCGGGGTCGACCACTCCCGCCGCACCGCGTCCGTCAAGGGCATCGACGAGGGCGAGACCTTCGAACTCGCCTACGACGAGATCGTCATCGCCGGCGGCTCCGTGACCCGCGCCTTCCCGATCGACGGGCTCGCCGAGCACGGCATCGGCCTCAAGACCATCGAGGAGGCCGTGGCGGTGCGCAACTGGGTGCTCGAGCGCATCGAGGTCGCCTCGCTCACCACCGACGAGGAGGCCAAGCGCCGGGCGCTGACCTTCGTGGTGGTCGGCGGCGGCTACGCCGGCACCGAGACCATCGCCGAGATCGAGGACATGGCCCGCAGCGCGGTCGAGCGCAACGAGCGGCTCCAGGTCTCCGACCTGCGCTTCGTGCTCATCGAGGCCATGGGCCGGATCATGCCCGAGGTCTCCGAGGAGCGCGCGGAGAAGGTCGTGGCGCACCTGCGCAGCCGCGGCATCGAGGTGCTGCTCAACACGTCGCTGGACTCCGCGGTGGACAAGCACCTGAAGCTCGTCAACATGCAGGACAAGTCCCCGGCCGGCGAGTTCGGGACGGACACGCTGATCTGGACCGCCGGGGTGCAGGCCAACCCGCTGGTCAAGAGCACGGACTTCCCGCTCGACGAGCGCGGCCGGGTCCGCGCCGGGGCCGACCTGCGGATCACCGGCGACGACGGGCCCCTCGACGGCGCCTGGGCGGCCGGCGACGTCGCCGCGGTGCCGGACCTCACCGGCGGGGGCGTCGGCGGGTTCTGCGTCCCCAATGCCCAGCACGCGGTGCGTCAGGCGCACACGATGGCCAAGAACATCCTGGCAGCCCGCGCGGGCAAGCCGCTCGAGGACTACTACCACGAGAACCTCGGCGCGGTCGCCGGTCTCGGGCTGTACAAGGGCGTGGCCAGCATCAAGAACCTCCCCGGCCTGCCCGAGAAGGGCCTCGAGTTCTCCGGCCTCGCGGCCTGGGCCATGCACCGGCTCTACCACGGCTACGCGATCCCCACCGTGGACCGCAAGGCCCGCGTCTTCACCGAGTGGGCGCTGAACCTCGTGTTCGGCCGGGACACCACCACGCTGCGCCACGAGCGGGATCCGCGCACGCGGTTCCAGGTCGCGGCGGGCAAGGCCCCGACCCCGCGCAAGGCCAACCTCTGAGCCCATCCGTTCCCTCGACCCCGTCCCGGCCCGTGCCGGGGCGGGGTCGAGCCGTTCCCGGAGACGGCCCGCCCCCCGGGGCGGCGGTGCCGCCGCCGGGCTCGGTGGCGGCACCGCCGCCCGTCAGCGGGCGGAGCCGGGGCGGGCGATCTCGCGGGCGTCCAGCTCCACGGTCAGCTCCTGGTGGCGCTCCAGGGTGACCGGATGGGCACCTGCCGCCCCGCCGAGGTACTCCCGGTCGAGCTGGCGGCCGACCCTGCTGTGCAGGACGTGGAGCTCCGCCAGGGACAGCTCGGTCAGGTCGGCGGGGAAGCCGTCCTCGGGTCCCAGGTAGGTCCTGCCCGTGGACGGGGCCACGGCCTCGCTCATGCCGCCGGGGTCCTGCGGGGAGCGGAGCCGGTCCCGGCCGGGCGGGGTCCCGCCTGCGGCGGGAGCGGGAACGGGGGTGGAACGGGATGGTCCACGGGGGCAGCCTCCTGCGGGTACGACGACGTCGCGGCCGGCTGCTCGACCACCGTGCCAGCCTACTGGAACCGGGGCGCGCGCGGCGAGGCGCGGTCCCGGCAACGGCTCGGGACGGACCGCACGAGGCGATAGGGTGGGGCCGCGGCCCGGTGACGGACCGGCCCCCATAGCCCAATCGGCAGAGGCAGCGGACTTAAAATCCGCTCAGTGTCAGTTCGAGTCTGACTGGGGGCACGCAGAATCCGCAGGATATCGCGGACATCGACCGGGTCGGTCGCCGTGCTCGGCGACTGCCCGGTCACGTTCGGCCCGGCGTCGGCCGAGAACCGTGTGGCCGGGTGCTCCCCGGACGGACGTGTGGGCACCAGCGGTCAGGTGGGTGTCACGACGGACGTCGCGACAGCCGGCCTGCCCGGGGGGGCTCCGGAAGCATGGGTGCGGCTCACTTCGCAGCAGCAGATCCCGACCGGCTGATCCGACGGCGTCGCGGCGACAGACTGTGTGCCGCCGACGGTCGCGCGGACCGTGCAGACCACAGCGGGCGCGGGATCTACCGTCGGCCGGTGCGGTCGGCGATCATGAGGCATGGGCGGGCGCTGAGGCCACTGCGCCGGCGCCACATCAGGGGGGGACAACGGGATGAGACCGCTTCGATACTCGATCAACGTCACGCTCGACGGCTGCTGCCATCACGAGGCGGGGCTGCCCCCGGACGAGGAGTCGATGCGCTACTGGACCGCCGAGATGGAGCGAGCCGATGCCCTGCTGTTCGGGCGGGTGACCTACGAGATGATGGAGTCGGCGTGGCGGAAGCCGGCCACGGGCACGTGGCCCGGCTGGATGGAGGAGTGGGAGATCCCGTTCGCCGAGGCCATCGACCGGGCGAAGAAGTACGTCGTGTCGAGCACGCTGAGCGAGGTCGATTGGAACGCCGAGCTGGTGCGAGGCGACGTGGGCCAAGCGGTTCAGCGGCTCAAGGAGGAGCCGGGCGAGGGCCTGTGGGTCGGTGGCGTGACGCTCCCGACGGCGTTGGCCGATCTGCGACTGATCGACGAGTACGAGTTCGTGGTGCAGCCGGTTGTGGCCGGTCACGGGCCGACGCTGCTCGCCGGTCTTCGCGACGGCATCCAGCTCGAGCTCACGGACCGCCATGAGTTCCGGTCGGGGGCGGTCGCCCAGCGGTACCGACCGACGGACGCTGCGGGGTGACGTGCTGAGTCGCTGACCGCTGACCGCTGACCGGTAACGGGGCGGCCACCTTGGCGCTCGCTGGGAGGTTCGTGCCGGTTCCGTGGAACCGGGAAGAGTGCCGCCTCGGAGAACGGTTGCACCTGGTGACGGCCGCGGACAGGAGTCCGCCGGCCGGTCACGTACGACACCGACACCGGACGACACCACGAAGGAGAAACGACCACCATGTCCCAGTCCACGCCTCACGCGGCCGCGATTCCGTCCACCGCCTCCATCGACTACCGGGTGCTGCGCACTGTCCCGTCCTACGCCGAGGCGCAGCGGATCGTCGACGCGCTGTCCGACGCCGAGTTCCCCGTGGAGCGCGTCCGGATCGTCGGCACCGGCCTGCGCTCGGTGGAGCAGGTCACCGGACGGATGACCAACGGCAGAGCCGCGCTGTACGGCGCCGGTTCCGGAGCGTGGCTGGGGCTGATGATCGGCCTGCTGCTCGGCATCTTCGCGGTGGGCGCCTGGCTGCCGGTGGTGCTGTGGAGCGTGGTCCTCGGCGCGGTCTGGGGCCTGGTCCTGGGGCTGATCGGTCACGCGGTCACCGGGGGGAAGCGCGACTTCCGCAGCGTCCAGGGCTTCGAGGCCGACGCCTACGACATCCTGGTGGAGGCCGAGTACACCGGGATGGCCGACGCCAAGCTCCGGCCCACGGCCTGATCCCGTCGCCCGGCTCGGTCCTCCTCCGGCTCAGTCCTCGACGGCGATGCCCAGCTGCGCGGCCATCGCCGGCGCCAGCAGATGGAGCTGGACCTGGTCGATCGTGGCCCCGCGCAGATGGCCCAGGCCGGTGATCTCCGGCAGGTCCAGGGCCCGCAGGTCCACGTCGGCCAGCGCGGCCCCGGAGACGTCCAGGGCCCCGACCTCGCAGTCGTCGAAGGCGACGCGCTGCACCGACGCGCCGGTGAGGTCGAGCTCCTCCACGACACAGCCGGTGAACTGCACGTCCTGCACGCTCGCCCCGCGCAGGCTGAGGTAGCCGATCTTCGCGCTGCGGAGGTGGACGGAGTCCCACGTGCCCTCGATGCACTGCAGCACCCCCAGCCGGGAGTCCTCCAGCACGGTGCCGCGCACCAGCGCGTAGGCGGCGGAGACGGTGGGGATGTCGAGGTGGTGCAGGTGCGAGCCGGTGAGGCGGGTGCCGGTGAGCTCCAGCTCGTGGGTGTTCAGCGCGGCGAGCGAGCAGTCGGTCAGGCCGACGTCGGAGAGGTCCGTCCCGGTCAGGTCGTCGCCGGTGAAGGACACCGCCTCGCAGGTTCCGTGGGGACGGATCCGATCGGGGTCACCGGGGCTCAGCTCGGGCAGGCGGAGGGCGCGCAGCTTCGGGGGAGCGGGGGTCGTGCGTCGGGCCATGCGCCCCACGGTAGCCGCCGTCGCGCGGTTCCCACAGCCTCCGCGGGGACGACGACGTCGCGTCGCGCCGGCGGCTGCGCCGGCCGGTGCCCGCCGGCGGTCCCGGACGCGCAGCGGCCCCGCTCCGGGCTCGGAGCGGGGCCGCTGGGGGAGGGGCGGATCAGCGGTAGTCGATCCGGACGGTTCCTCCCGGGCGCCAGGTGATGGAGCCGCCCTGGAAGTACTGCACCACGGACCGGTCGGACCGGGTGATCTCACCCGTCCGGGGGAAGCCCAGGCGGCTGGTGGTCCCGCCGATCGCGAGGTAGGCGCGGCCGATCGAGCCCTTGATCTCCTGGGCGTAGGTGCTGGGGCTCCAGTAGATCCGGCCGTTCTGGAACACCTGGTAGACCCCGCCGGTGCTGGTGGCCGCCTCGTCGGTCGTCGGGTAGCCCAGGGCTCCCGCGGTGCCGCCGGAACGGTCGTGCCGGCCCCCGATCGAGCCCTTGAGCGGGTGCGCCCCGCCGGCGGAGCTCCACACGATCCTGCCCTTCTCGAACGGCTGGGAGGTGCCTCCCCGGCCGTCGGAGGCGGCCCCGCCCGTGGGGTAGCCCAGCGCACCGCGCTCGCTGCCGGCGCGGGAGTACGCCCAGCTGGTGGCGCCCGTGACCGGGTGGGCCCCGTGGGCGGAGCTCCAGAGGATCCGGCCGTTCTGGAAGCTCTGGTAGTACCCGCCGATGCCGTTGGTGCGCCGGTCCGCGGAGGGGTACCCCAGGGGGCCCTTCTCGCTGCCCGCCGAGGCGTAGGCCCGGTCGATGGCACCGGTCAGCGCGTGGGACCCGCTGCTCGAGGACCAGAGGATCCGGCCGTTCTGGAACAGCTGGTAGGCCCCGCCGATGCCGTTGGAGCGCTCGTCCGAGCGCGGGAAGCGCAGGATGCCGGCCGCGGTGCCGTTGCGCTTGTAGGCGGACTCGATGCCGCCGCGCACCCAGTAGGCCCCGGTGGCCGAAGTCCAGTAGATGGTGCCCTTGGCAAAGGTCTGGCGGACCCCGCCGGCGATGGGCTGCTCGTGGGAGGTCGGCGCTCCCGTCTGGCTCTTGATCCGCTGGTACAGGTTCCCGATCGCGCCCTTGGTGGTGTAGGTCGGGGTGGGCGCGGCCGGGGCGGCGGTGGCGGCGGGCTTCGTGATCCACAGCGCGTCGTGGGTGTTCAGCGTCTTGCCCTCGGGCAGCGTGGACCACACGTCCCCCGAGTCCAGGATCAGCTGCTTGTACTCGTCGGAGCTCAGCGTCGGGTTCTTCTGCTTGAGCAGGGCCAGGGTCCCGGCCACGTGCGGGGTGGCCATCGAGGTGCCGTAGTCGAAGCGGCTGTTGGGCGCGACCGGCGTGGTCCGGCCCGTGTTGCCGGCGGAGAGGATGTGGTGGCCCGGTGCGTAGATGTCCACGGCGCCGCCGTGGTTGGAGTAACTGGCGCGAACCCGGTCGGAGCCGATGGCGCCGACCGTGATGACGTTGTAGCAGTTGCCCGGGGCGTACTCGATCGCCGGGCGGCCGCTGTTGCCCGCGGCCACGGCCACGGGGATGTTCCGGAACCAGGCCGTGTTGATGGCGTTCTGCAGCGTCGCCGGGCACCCCCCGCCCATGGACAGGGACATGTTGATCACGTCGGCGCGCCGGCTCGGGGCGGGGACCCCGGCCACGGAGTCGCCGGCCAGCCACCGCACCGCGTCGGCCATGTCGGAGACGTAGCCGTAGCCGCACGCGCCCAGGGCGCGGGCGTTGAGGAGGGTGGCGTCCGGGGCGACGCCCACGGTGCCGTAGCTGTCCCGCTTGGCGGCCACGGTCCCGGCCACGTGCGTGCCGTGCCAGATGGAGTTGGTGGCCGCGGAGCCGCTGTAGCACTGCCCGGCCGTCGAGTAGGTGCCCGGGTCGCGGGCGTCGGCGTCCCGGCCGTTGCCGTCGTTGCCGAGGGCGGCGGTGGAGACGAAGTCGTAGCCGCCGATCGTCTGGGAGTCGAGGTCCGGGTGGTTGGCGAAGCCGGTGTCGACGACCCCGACCGTGACGCCCTTGCCGGTGGCGGTGTCCCACGCCTCGAAGGCCCGCAGGTTGGTGAGGGCCCACAGGGACGGCACCCCCGGGTCGGTGGCGGTCGCGGCGACCGAGCCCATGCCCTCCGGCTCGTCCCCGCCGGGGATCCGGGCGGTGGAGACGAGACGGTCGGGCTCGGCGTAGGCCACGGCCGGGTCCTTGGCCAGCTCGTCGGCGAGCTTCTCGGCCTGGTCGGTGGAGACCTCTCCGGCCAGCTCGACGACGGCCGCGCCGTCGCCGGTGGTCCGGACCTCGGTGGTCTTCTCGGCCTCCGGGACGTCGGCCTCGGCGGCGGCGTCCTCGACGACCTGTTCCGACTCGGCCTCGCTCACGGGGGTGCGGTACTTGACGATCATCCGGTCGGTGATCTCGGGCGGCGCCTCGTCGCTGACCTGCTGGGGGAGCAGGCCGGCGTTCTCGGCGGGGGAGGCCGTCGCGGGGGCGAGAGGAGCCAGGACGAGGGCCAGGGTCAGGGCGGACAGGGTGGGTGCGAGCATGGATCGTTGCATGGGCGAACTCCTGGAATTGGGGGGATCCCGGAAAAGGTTCTCATATGCAAATCAATGCGAACAGATCTAATGGAAGATCACGGCTTCATCACGAAGTGTGACGACCGGCCGCCGTCGGACGGTGGGGGCGGGGTCCGCTCAGACGGTCGCGGCGAGCACCGCGAACCACTGCAGGTGCTGCAGCAGGGAGGGGACGCCCGCGGTCACCAGGGCCACGGCCGTCGCGGACGTGGCCCGCCCCAGGTGGGTCCGGGCGGAGGTGCGGGCCCCGGGGGACCGGCGGCCGGCGGGCGGCCCCAGGTCGAGGGCGACCTGGGCCAGGCTCCACAGGGCCGTGGCGCCGGCCCCGGCGACGAGGAAGCAGCCGTAGAGCAGGACGGCGCCGGGCAGCTGGACCACGGTGTCGCTCCGGGGCTCAGCCGGCGAGCACGGCGGCGGTCAGGCCCACGGCGAGCACTGCGGCCACCGCCCAGGTGGCCCGGTAGGCCCGGCGGTAGTGCTCCGCACTGCGGTGCTCGAGCCACGCCGCGGTGTGCTGCGTCCCGCCGGTGCCCGGCGCGGTCTGCGCCCGGTGCAGCCGCCCGAGCACGGAGAGGTAGCGGCTCCAGTGCAGCACGGCCACGGCCCCGGCAGCGATCAGGAGCGGGATCGCGACCAGCGGCGCCCAGTGGGCGGCGGACTCGGGCATGGCGGGCCTCCGGGGCGGGACGGTAGTGGTCCACCCAGGATGTGTGCAGAAGCGAAGTCCTGTCTGTCCGCTCTCCTGGGGGTCCCCGGCCCGCCGCGGGGTCCGCTCGCACGCCCTCGGCTTAAGCACAGCAGTTCTCCTGCTTCCGTGATGCCGGCGTTGCTACTCTGGAGGCATCACTCGCACATCAGTGCCACGGAAGGACCCCTCAATGGCCGGCGGTAACCCGCTTCTCCGCGATCTCTCGAAGCCGGGCGCAGGCAGCGCCCCGTCCTACGGGAACCAGTACGGACAGAGCTCGTACGGAACCCCCTACCAGCAGCAGCCCGCCTACGGCCGGCCGCAGCAGGGTGGCCCGTACTCCGCGGATCACCTCGACTCGATGTACAACGCCCCGGCCGCCGGGACCAACCAGACCGGCCGGATGACCTACGACGACGTCATCATGCGCACCGCCACGGTGCTCGGCGCCGTGGTCGTCGGTGCGCTCGCCGGCTGGATCATGCCGATCCTCACCATCCCCGGCGCCCTGATCGGCCTCGTCCTCGGTCTCGTCAACGCGTTCAAGCGCGAGCCCTCGCCCGCGCTGATCCTCGCCTACGGCGTGTTCCAGGGCCTGTTCCTGGGCGGCATCTCCTCGATGTTCGAGCTCATGTACCCGGGCATCGTGGTGCAGGCCGTGATCGGCACCATCGCCGTGTTCGTCTCGGTGCTCGTGCTCTTCCGCTCCGGCAAGGTCCGGGCCTCGCCGCGGGCCACCAAGATCTTCATGGTGGCCCTGATGGCCTACGCGGTCTTCGCCCTGGTCAACCTGGGCGCGGTGCTGCTGTTCGGCTTCAACATCCGCACCGACAGCCCGCTCGGCCCCTGGCTGGGCCTGGCCATCGGCGCCATCGCCATCCTGCTGGCCGCCTACAGCTTCGTGCTGGACTTCGACAACATCAAGCGCGGTGTCGAGGTGGGCGTGCCCGAGAAGATGGCGTGGTCCGCGGCCTTCGGCCTGACGGTCACGCTGATCTGGACCTACGTCGAGATCCTGCGCATCCTGGCGATCATCCGGGAGATGACCTCGAACTAGGTCTCCTCCGGACGCGCTGTCCCCGACGGCCCGGCACCCGCACACCGCGGGTCCCGGGCCGTCGTCGTGCCCGGCCGGGCACACGGACCGGGCACGACGGGCCGCCCCCGGCCGCCGCGGCCACGCGCCCCCGCAGCCGGCCGGCAGGCCCGGGGCGGGCCTCAGTGGTAGGAGATCCGGGGCCCGGGCGCCGGGCGGGTCGCCGCGTGCTCGGTCGCGAGGCCGCGGGGCGGGCGGCCCACGAACAGCCAGCCCAGGAGCTTCTCCTCCGCGGCCAGCCCGTAGAAGGCGCGGACGGCCTCCTCCTCGCCCGCGCCGTCGCGGCAGGCCCACACGGTGCCCCAGCCCGCGCCCCAGAACGCGGCCTCGAGCAGCGGACGGGCCCCGTGCGCCGCCTGCAGCTGCTCCTTGCGGGGCACGCCCAGGGCCTCGTCCGGGCTGAAGACGAGGGCGCAGCCCAGGCCCCCCGTGCTGGCCCACTTCAGGGCGCCCCGGAACGCCGCGAGCCGGCGCAGCTGCTTGCCCTTGAGCCGCGGGAAGGGTGCGGCCATGTTGGGCACCCGCGTCATCCCCGCGAGCGCCGCCGCGAGCTCGGGCGCCGAGCGGCGGGTGGTCACGGCCACCCGCCAGCTCAGCCCCGGATCGGCGGCCGCGGTCCCCGCGGCGGCGCGGAGCACGGCCTCCAGCTCCTCCCGCGGAGGGGCGTCCGGGGTCAGGGCGGGAGCCGGCCGGCGCTGGGCGAGGACGCGGAGGAACGAGCGTGACATGCCGCCAGTCTTCCACTGCGTGCGCGCCGTCGGACAGAGCGGCACCCCGGGGCGCCGTCGGACCGGCCGGGCGTCGCGGGCCGGTCGCCCCGGCGTGCCAAGATGTCTACATGCCTTCGACTTCGCACGACGCCGAGCCGCCCCCGCGGCCGGGGCCGAGCGCCGAGCTCCCGCCGCTGCACGGCAACGCCGCGGGAGGCGTCGCGGTCTCCGTGCGGGTCGCCGCCGCGTGGTCGTGGCGGCTCATCATCATCCTCGCGGCCGTGGGGCTGCTGGGCTACATGCTCTCGACCATCACGGTGGTCATCATCCCCGTGCTCATCGCGGGGCTGCTCGCCGGGCTCCTGTTCCCCCTGGTGAAGTGGCTGCGCGGACGGCACGTGCCGGCCGGGGCGGCCTCGGGGCTCGCGGTCCTGGGCCTCATCGGGCTCGTGGCGGGCCTGCTGGTGCTCGCCGGACGGCAGATCGTGCTGGGCTTCGCGCAGCTGTCCGAGAACGTGGTGGTCGGTACGCAGCAGCTGCTGGGCTGGCTCGAGGACGGGCCGCTGAACCTCAGCGCCGACAGCGTGAACGACTGGATCGACGACCTCGGCACCACGGTGCAGGACAACAGCGAGGCCATCCTCTCGGGGGCCATGTCCTTCGGCTCGACGGCGGGCAGCGTGCTGACCGGCATCATCATCATGCTCTTCACGCTGCTGTTCTTCCTCATGGACGGGGAGCGGATCTGGCTCTTCCTGGTCCGGCTGTTCCCGGTGAGCGCGCGGCGCGCCGTCAACGGCGCCGGCCGCCGGGGCTGGACCTCCCTCGTGCAGTACGCCCGGATCCAGGGGTTCGTGGCCTTCGTGGACGCCGTGGGCATCGGGCTCAGCGCCGCCATGCTCGGGGTCCCGCTCGCGCTGCCCATCGGCATCCTCGTGTTCCTGGGCTCCTTCATCCCGATCGTGGGCGCCGTGCTCACGGGCGCCGTGGCCGTGCTGGTCGCCCTGGTGGCCAACGGCTTCGGCACCGCCCTGGCGATGCTCGGGTTCGTGCTGTTCATCCAGCAGATCGAGTCCAACGTGCTGCAGCCGCTCGTGATGGGCCGCGCCGTCTCGCTGCACCCGCTCGCGGTGTTCCTCGCCGTCGCCTCCGGCACCATCCTCTTCGGCATCGCCGGGGCCCTGTTCGCCGTGCCGGTGATGGCCTTCCTCAACACGGTGGTGCGCTACCTGGTGAACGGCACGTGGCGCGAGGACGACGAGATCCCGTGGGAGCCCTACTACTTCCCCTGGGAGATCAAGAAGCACGCGCGCCGCAACGACCTCACCCGCGACCAGGTCATGGCGCAGCTCCAGCGCTTCCGCCGGACCCGCGCCAAGGAGCGGCTGCAGGCGGCCCTCAAGCGCGACCGTCGGGACGACCGCGCCCGGGCCGCGGCGGGGGTCCGGCCCGGCCGGGGGGACGCCGGCGCGGGACCGGGCGAGCCCGAGCGGCCGTCCGGCACCGACTAGGATGAGGACCGCGCCCGCCGCCGGCGGGCGCTCACCGTGGTGCCGCCTCGCGCGCCCGCCACGGCCCCGCCCCACGCACCGACCGGGAAAGTAGACGCACCGTGAGCCTGGCCGAACTGCCCGTCCGCCTCGCCGACATCCAGGACGCCGCCGCGCTCCTGGAGGGCGTGATCGACCGGACCCCGGTGACCCACTCCCGGGCACTGTCCCGCCTGATCGGCTCCGAGGTCAACCTGAAGGCCGAGAACCTGCAGCGCGCGGGCTCCTTCAAGGTGCGCGGCGCCTACGTGCGGATGGCCAAGCTCACCGACGAGGAGAAGGCCCGGGGGGTGGTGGCGGCCTCCGCCGGCAACCACGCCCAGGGGGTGGCCCTGGCCGCGGCCAAGCTGGGCATCACCGCCCGCATCTACATGCCCCTGGGCGCCGCCCTGCCCAAGATCGCCGCGACCCAGGACCACGGCGCGGAGGTGGTCCTGCACGGCACCAGCGTGGACGAGGCCCTCGCCGAGGCCCAGCGCCACGCCACGCAGACCGGGGCGGTGTTCGTGCACCCCTTCGACCACCCGGACATCGTGGCCGGGCAGGGCACGCTCGGGCTGGAGGTGCTCGAGCAGGTGCCCGAGGTCGACACCGTCATCACCGGCGTGGGCGGCGGGGGACTGCTCGCCGGCATGGCGGTGGCGGTCAAGGCCCGGGCCGAGCAGCTGGGGCGGCCGATCCGGCTCATCGGCGTGCAGGCGGAGAACGCCGCCGCCTATCCGCCCTCACTGGCGGGCGACGCGCTCGTGACTCTCGACCGGGTCTCGACCATCGCGGACGGCATCGCCGTGGGCAAGCCGGGGCAGCTGCCGTTCAGCATCATCAAGGAGCTCACCGACGACGTCGTGACCGTCTCGGAGGACTCCCTCGCCCAGGCCCTGATCTTCCTGCTCGAGCGCAACAAGCTCGTGGTCGAGCCGGCCGGCGCCGTGGGCGTCGCGGCCCTGCTCGACGGCCGCCTGCAGGCCGCCTACCCGGATCTCGGGAACACGGTGGTGGTGCTCTCGGGCGGCAACGTGGACCCCATGCTCATGCTCAAGGTCATCCAGCGGGGCCTCTCCGCGGCCGGCCGGTACATGACCATCCGGATGATGCTCACCGACCGCCCGGGCGAGCTCGCCCGCATCTCCCAGCTCATCGCGGTCCAGGACGCCAACGTCACGGGCGTTGACCACACCCGGATCGGCGGCTCCCTCAGCCTGGGCGACGTGTCCATCACCATCGACATGGAGACCAAGGGCCACGAGCACTGCCGCCAGATCCTGCGGGCGCTCGAGGCGGAGGGCTACCACCCCGTCGTCGTGCACTGAGCCGTCGTGCACTGACCTCTCGTGCACGGACCGCCGGACGGCGGCGCACCGACCACCGGACGGCACCGGTCCCGGGGTCCGGACGACGCACGGCGCCGGTCCCCGCGGGGACCGGCGCCGTGCGTGGACGGGGGCGGCGTCAGGAGCGGCGCCGGCCGGTGAGGTAGGTGACGAACGCGCTGACGAACGTCGCGAACACGAAGACGTTGCGCAGGCTGCCGGGCTCGCTCGCGGCCGGGTCGCCCTGACCCGCCACGTGCAGGACGACCGCCACGACCCCCAGCACCGCGGTCAGGACCAGCAGGACCTTGGTGCCGGGGCCGGGGCTGCGCAGCCAGTGCGTCGTCACGGGGACCTCAGCCCTTGAAGGGCTTGGCGTCCAGGATCCTGACCGGGATCTGCTTGCCGTTGGGCGTGGTGTAGGACAGCTCGTCGCCGACGCGGTGGCCGGAGATCGCGGAGCCCATCGGGGACTTCTCGGAGAAGACCTCGAGGTCGCTGCCGGCGGCCAGGTCCTCGGCCACCTCGCGGGAGCCGATGAGGAAGGTCATCTCCTCCCCGGCGATCTCGGCCGTGACGACCATGCCGGCCTCGACCACGCCGTCGTCGGCCGGGGCCTCGCCGACCTGGGCGTTCTCGAGCAGATTCTTGAGGTGGGCGATGCGCCCCTCGTTCTTGCTCTGCTCCTCGCGGGCGGCGTGGTAGCCGCCGTTCTCCTTGAGGTCGCCCTCCGAGCGCGCCTGGTCGATGCGCTCGACGATCTCGTGCCGGTACGGGCCGGAGATGTGGTCGAGCTCCTTCTTCAGGCGGTCGTAGGCCTCCTGGGTGAGCCAGGCGCCGGTCTTGTTCGTCGTGGTCACAATCTCTCCTCGGTGGACGGGGCGGTCGGGCCGCGGCTGCCCGTCCGGGGGTCCGGGCGGGTCCGCGGTGGACCGGGGCGACGGTGCGGGACCGCCGGCGGTGCGGAGCCTCCGGCGGTGCGGGGGGCCGCTACGCAAAGACCCCGCCCCGGTGCGAGTCGTCCGTTCGGACGGGGTCCGGCTGCCGGGGACGGGGAGTCCTGCCCCCAGTCTAGGCGCGGCGGGCGGACAAGCCCAAAGCTCGATGACGACGGTGACGCTCGGTCACGGTGCCGTCGCGGCGGATTCCTCCTCGATCCAGCAGGAGTCCACCACCGCGGTGGTGGCCAGGTTGGTGGTGCGCAGCGACGCCCGGTGGGAGCTCGTCCCGCCGTCGCCGAGCCGCTCCGCGGGCACGGAGCCGACCGTCACCTCGGTCCAGCCCACCACGGCGTACTCCTCGTTGAGGGCCTGCACCGCGCACGTCACGACGTCCTCGGGGCGCTTGGTCAGCTCGAAGTCCGCCGTGGCCCGGGCCTCCGAGACCACCTCGAAGCCGATGTCCTTGAACGTGGGGGCACCCTGCCGGGCCGTCACCACCCACACGGCGAAGATTCCGGCGAGCAGGGTGGCCAGCACGGCGAGCCCGATCCAGCCGCGCGGCCCGAGCCGGCGCTCGCGGCGGGGAGCTCCGTAGCGGTCGGAGAGCAGGTCTGGGGAGTCGGTGGACACGGGCGGCCTCGGGTCTGGGGGACAGGGCGGGGCGGCGCCGGCGCGGCGGCCGCCGGGCCACTCTAGCCGAGGCCCCTGGGAGCGACCCGGGCGCGGGGCCGCGCGGGGAACGCGTAAAATGAACGGCGGCCCGTGCCCGCACCGGCCGCGTCCCGTTCCCCCGACCGTTCCCGAGAGGACCTCCCGAGTGACCTCCCTGTCAGAGATGCGCCTGCTGGCCGTCCACGCCCACCCCGACGACGAGTCGAGCAAGGGCGCCGCGACCATGGCCCACTACGTCCGGCAGGGGGTCGAGGTCATGGTGGCCACGTGCACCGGTGGGGAGCGGGGGTCGATCCTCAACGCGGAGATGGAGGGGCACCCGCACGCCGAACGGGACCTGACGGGTCTGCGCCGGCACGAGATGGCGCAGGCGGCCGCCGCGCTGGACGTCCACCACCGCTGGCTCGGCTTCATGGACTCCGGGCTGCCCGAGGGGGACCCGCTGCCGCCGCTGCCGTGGGGCTGCTTCGCCCTGCAGCCGCTCGAGCGCGCCGCCGCGCCCCTGGTCCGGCTCGTGCGCCGGTTCCGGCCGCACGTGATCCTCACCTACGACGAGAACGGCGGCTACCCGCACCCGGACCACATCCAGACGCACAACGTCTCCGTCGAGGCCTTCCGCGCCGCCGGGGACCCGGACCGCTACCCGGGGCTCGGCGAGCCCTGGACCCCGCAGAAGCTCTACTACGACCGGGCGTTCAACCTCGAGCGCTTCGTGGCCCTGCACGAGGCCCTCGAGGAGCGCGGCCTGCAGTCCCCGTACGCGGCGCGGATCGCGATGCTGCAGGAGAGCGACCCGGAGGGCCACCGCCCGCCCGCGCCCCGGCACGAGACCACCACCCGGGTGCGGTGCCCGGACACGTTCGCGCTGCGGGACGAGGCGCTGCGCAGCCACCGCACCCAGGTGGCGCCGGACGGGATGTTCTTCGCCGTCTCCGCCGAGCTGCAGTCCCAGGTGTGGCCGTGGGAGGACTACGTCCTGGCCGAGTCCCGGGTGCCGACCGAGCTGCCCGAGCGGGACCTGTTCGCCGGGATCGTGGGCTGAGGCCGCGATGACCACCGTGCCGACCGTGCTCGCCCTGCTGCCCGGCCTCCTGCCGGCCATGGCGCCCAACCCGATCGACGAGGGCACCCTGCGCCCCGGTCTGGACCCGAGCCAGGTGACCCCCGGTGTGCTGGGCTTCCTGATGACGCTGCTCCTGGCCGTGACCGTCATCTTCCTCGTGCGGGACTTCAACCGCCGCAACCGTCGCCTGCGCTACCGCGCCGAGTACGCCGAGCGCCGCGCCGCCGAGGAGCGCGTGGGCGGCTACGCGGCGGCGGACGCGGCCGACGGAGCCGAGCCGGGACGTGCTCGGTCCGGCGCTGCCGAGCCCGGCAGCGCCGAGCCCGGCAGCGCCGGAACCGACCGCACCGACGGCCCGTCCGCGCCGGCCCGCGACCCGGAGGGACCCGAACGGCGCGGCTGAGGTTGCGGCGTGTCCGGGACCGGGTGGGACCCGGGCGGCGCGGCCGGGGTCCCGGCCCGTCGTGGGCCGGTCAGCCGAGCATCGCGAGCATGATCGCCACGTAGTGCAGCACGAAGCCCAGCACCGTGCAGGCGTGGAAGACCTCGTGGAAGCTGAACACCTCGGGCAGCAGGCGCGGGCGCCGGGTGCCGTAGAACACGGCGCCGGCGATGTAGGCGACGCCGCCGGCGGCGGTCAGCGCGGCCGCCGGGGGGCTGGTCTGCCAGAACTGCGGGAGATAGACGAGTGCCAGGCAGCCCATCACCACGTACAGCGGGGTGTAGAGCCACCGGGGGGCCAGGGTCCACAGCAGCCGGAAGGCCACCAGGCCGGCGGCGCAGGACCAGATCACGACCAGCAGCAGCCGGGACTGCGCCGGCTCCAGCAGGGCGACGGCCAGCGGGGTGTAGGTGCCGGCGATCAGCAGCGCGATGTTCGAGTGGTCCATCCGGCGCAGGACCATGTGCAGCGTCCGGGGCCAGTAGGCGCGGTGGTAGATCGCCGACACGCCGAACAGCAGGATGCCCGTCACGCCGTACACGGCGCACGCGATCCGAAGCTCCGCGCTGGGCGCCAGCAGGATCGCCACGAGGCCCAGGACGACGACGACGGGCGTGAAACTCGCGTGGATCCAGCCCCGCCACGCGGGCTTGCGCTCCACCAGGCCCTCGATCCCGTGCTCGACCGCCTGCTCGACACGATCGGCGGCGCGGCCGACGGCGCCGCGGGGGTGCTCCATGATGTTCCTTCCGGCGTGCTGTGCGTGAGTCCGACCGGTCTCCCACCGGGTAGTTTAGGAGGCGTCCCCGAGAGCCGGCCGGGTCCGTGACCGCCACCACGTCCGGCACCGTGGCCCCCACCACGTCCGGACCCACCACCGACACCGTGCGCGAGAACCCGGGAGGAAGCACAGATGCGCAAGCCACGGCCGCTCTACCGGTTCTACGAGCGCCGGCTCTCCGCCGATCTCGACCCCCGGCAGCTGCCCAAGCACGTCGGCGTCCTCGTGGACGGCAACCGGCGGTGGGCCAAGCAGTTCGGGGCCTCCACCGCGGACGGGCACAAGGCCGGGGCGCAGAAGATCGTCGAGTTCCTCGGCTGGTGCCGCGAGCTGGACATCGAGGTGGTCACCCTCTACATCCTCTCGACCGAGAACCTCAAGCGCCCGGCCGCGGAGCTCGAGCCCCTGCTCGAGATCATCTCCGACCTCATGGACACCCTCACCGAGGCCGGGATCTGCCGTGCCCAGCCCGTGGGGGCCCTCGAGCTGCTGCCGCCGCGGCTCGCGCAGTGCCTGGCCGACCTCACGGAGCGCACCGCGGCCAACGCCGGGCCGCACCTGAACATCGCGGTCGGCTACGGGGGCCGGCAGGAGATCGTCGACGCCGTGCGGGAGGTCCTCACCGAGGCTCTCGAGGCCGGCACGGACGTGCGGGAGCTCGCGCAGAGCCTGTCCGTGGAGGACATCTCCCAGCACCTCTACACGCGCGGCCAGCCGGACCCGGACCTGCTGATCCGCACCTCCGGCGAGCAGCGGCTCTCCGGGTTCCTCATGTGGCAGTCCGCCTACAGCGAGTACTACTTCTGCGAGGCGCTGTGGCCGGACTTCCGGCGCGTGGACTTCCTGCGGGCGCTGCGCGACTACGCGTCCCGGCAGCGGCGCTTCGGCGGCTGAACCGGCCCGTCCCCGCCCGTCGTCGTCGGCCCTCCGCCGGCGCGGCGTCCCGGCGCGTCCTGCCCGGTCGCCGTCGCCCCGGGCGGACGTGGGCAATTTCCGCGCCGTTCACCGTTTCTGCTCGCGCGGCGGGTCCGGTCCGCATACGTTGTCCTCAGGTGGACGGCGCGGACGCCGCCCACCGCACCGGAGAGGAAGGGCCGCCATGAGCATCTCGAAGAACCAGGAGCGCATCGTCGACATCTCCGCCCCCCTGGGCGCCGGGGTGCGCTCCTACGTGATCGACACCTCGGTGCTGCTGTCCGACCCCCGGGCGATCCTGCGCTTCGCCGAGCACCAGGTGGTGCTGCCCGTCATCGTGATCACCGAGCTGGAGGGCAAGCGGCACGACCCGGAGCTGGGCTACTTCGCCCGGCAGGCGCTGCGGCTGCTGGACGACCTGCGCGTGGAGCACGGCGGCCTCAACCGGCCCGTGCCCCTCGGGGACCAGGGCGGCAGCCTCGTGGTGGAGCTCAACCACGTCTCGGACACCGTGCTGCCGGTGAGCTTCCGGCTCAAGGACAACGACTCCCTGATCCTCGCCGTGGCGCTGAGCCTGGCCAACGAGGGCAAGGACGTGTGCATCGTCTCCAAGGACCTGCCGATGCGGGTCAAGGCCTCCGCCCTGGGCCTGGAGGCCGAGGAGTACCGGGCCGAGTGGGTCGGCTCCGACGTGGAGTGGTCCGGCACCGCGGCGCTCGACGTCCCCGACGACGTGGTGGACCGGCTCTACGGCGGCGAGGCCGTGGTGGTCCCGGGCACCGAGGGGATGCCTGCCAACACCGGGCTGACCCTGCACTCGGTGCGCGGCAGCGCCCTGGCCCGGGTCCGCGCCGACGGCTCGGCCCGGGTGGTGCGCGGGGACCGCGACGTCTTCGGCGTCAACGGGCGCTCCGCCGAGCAGCGCCTCGCTATCGACCTGCTCCTGGACCCCGAGGTGGGCATCGTCTCGCTGGGCGGGCGCGCCGGCACCGGCAAGTCCGCCCTCGCCCTGTGTGCGGGCCTCGAGACGGTCATGGAGCGCCGCGAGCACCGCAAGGTCATGGTCTTCCGGCCCCTCTACGCGGTGGGCGGCCAGGAGCTGGGCTACCTGCCCGGCTCCGAGGAGGAGAAGATGAACCCCTGGGGGCAGGCGGTCTTCGACACCCTCGGGGCGCTGGTCTCGCAGGAGGTCGTCGAGGAGGTGCTCGACCGCGGGATGCTCGAGGTGCTGCCCCTGACGCACATCCGCGGACGCTCCCTGCACGACGCCTTCGTGATCGTGGACGAGGCCCAGTCCCTCGAGAAGAACGTGCTGCTCACCGTGCTGTCCCGCATCGGGCAGAACTCCAAGGTGGTCATGACCCACGACGTCGCCCAGCGGGACAACCTCCGGGTGGGCCGCCACGACGGGGTGACCGCCGTGGTCGAGGCCCTCAAGGGCCACCCGCTCTTCGGCCACGTCACGCTGACCCGCTCCGAGCGCTCGCCGATCGCGGCCCTGGTCACGGAGGTGCTGGGGGACCTGGACAGCTGATCGTCCCCGGGACCCCGCCGGCGGCTCTCAGGGGCCGACGGGCCAGGGCAGGTGCCGGCTCACGTCCGTGAGGTCGAGGGGGACCGCGGCGAAGAGGTCGTCGATGAGGTCCTCGTCCACGGCCTCGACCACCATGTCGTGGCCGGTGCCGGCCAGCGGCCCGTCGAGCACCTCGGCGTGCACGCAGATGGCCGTCCGCTCGTCCACGAGCACCCGGGTCCGCGCCGGGGCGAGTGGGTGGCCCGGCGTGACCGGCACGTAGGCGTGGCCGGGGACCACCACGGCGCCGCGCACCGGCCGCCCGTGGTGGGTGCCGGTGCTGACGTCCTCGACCGTGCAGGGCAGTCGTTCGGGCAGATAGGGCGGCACGGGGGCGTCCCCCGCCAGCTCGACCGGGTCCAGGACGGCCTGCCAGCGCCCCCCGCCGAAGACGGGGTCACCGTAGGCCGCCTCGGGCCGGCGCTCCACGAGCCCGGAGTCCGTGTACACCGGGGCCACGAGCCGCGGCGCGAGCAGCCACGAGGCCGGGGTCGAGGCCACGTAGAAGTCGTCCCGCGACTGCTCCCGCCTGCCGGCCGTGTAGAGCGCGGCGCCGTCGAGGGTCTCGACCCGCAGCCCGTCCGGTCGGCGCACCCAGGCCCGGACGGGCTCGCGGGCCGGGGCCCCCGCCGGCGCCTGCCAGGAGAGGACGAAGCGCACGGTGTCCCAGCGCCACGGCGAGGAGCGGCACAGCGCCCGGAACTCGTCCGGGTCGGTGGGCGCGGGCACGGGGGAGCGGGGCATGGGCCCAGTCTAGGGAGCGGTCCCGGGCGTCCACAGCAGCCCCGTCCCGGAGCCGGCCGCGGCTACGATGCCCGGTGTGGGCACCTTCCTGACCGAGCAGTTCGCCCGCGGGGACGCCGCCGGGTGGGCCGCCGGTGTGCTCGCGGTGCTCGGGACCGCCGTGCTCACGGGCGCGTGCGCGTGGCTGTGGCGCACCGACGTGCGGGAGCACCGCCTGCCCGGTCGCGTGGTGCGCCCGCTCTACCCCGTGTGCGGGGTGCTGCTGGGCGCCGCGGCGGTCGTGGCCGGCGAGCCCGTGCGGCTGCTGTGGATGCTGTGGGGCCTGGTGCTGGTGGGCGGGCTCTACGTCCTGCTCCGGCTGCTGCACCCGGACGGCATGGGGATGGGCGACGTCCGGCTCTCCGGCCTGCTCGGCATGTGCCTGGGCTTCGTCTCGGTGTGGCACGCCGTGCTGGGGGCGGCGGCCGGGTTCCTGCTCGGCGGACTGCTGGGCGCCGCGCTCGTGGCGCTGCGCCGGGTGGATGCCCGCTCCCGGGTGGCGTTCGGACCCGCCATGATCGCCGGGGCCCTCGGGGTGCTCCTGCTGCTGTGACCGGCCGCTTACGCCGCGGTCCGGGTCCGCCTGCGAGAATGGGAGGCGACGACCCCGGCCCGTGACGCGGGCCCCCGATCCGAGACCACGGCCCGAGCCCCCACCTCGGGATGACGACCCCGGATCGCGACCCGAGACCCCTGGAGGAGCCTGCATGCCCACCCCCGAGTTCGTCCTGTCCCTGCGGGAGAAGATCGGCCACGACCTGCTGTGGCTGCCGGCCGTCACGGCCGTGGTGCTACGCGAGGACGGCCGGGTGCTGCTGGCCCGGCGCAGCGACAACGGCAACTGGGGACTGGTGAGCGGGATCGTGGAGCCCGGCGAGGAGCCGGCAGTCACGGCGGTGCGGGAGTGCCTCGAGGAGACCGGCGTCGTCGCCGTCGTGGAGGAGCTCGTGGCGGTCTCGGCCGGGGAGCCCGTGCAGTACCCGAACGGGGACCGCTGCCAGTTCCTGGACCACACCTTCCGCTGCCGCTGGGTCTCCGGGGAGGCCCGCGTCAACGACGACGAGTCGCTCGAGGTCGGCTGGTACGCACCGGACGAGCTCCCGCCCATGCCGCCCCACCAGCTCGAGCGGCTGCGCGCAGCCCGGGCGCACAGCGGCCCACCCCGCTTCGTGGCCTGAGCCCCCGGACGCCGCGAGGGGTCGCGATCTGGACCCAGGCACGGCGAGGGGTCGTGATCTGAGCCCGGACACGGCGAGGGGTCGCGTCCGCACGCAATGACGCAGCATTACGCGCGGGACGCGACCCCTCGGTGCGGACGGCGCGCGGGACGCGACCCCTCGGTGCGGACGGCGTGCGGGACGCGACCCCTCGGTGCGGACGGCGTGCGGGACGCGACCCCTCGGTGCCGGGGGAGCGCAGGCTCAGGCGTTGGGGCCCGTCATGGTGGTGACGTCCAGCGCCCGGTCCAGCTGCTCCTCGGTGAGCTGCCCGTTCTCCACGTAGCCCAGGGCGATCGTCGCCTCGCGCACCGTCATCTTGTTCGCCACGGCGTGCTTGGCGATCTTCGCGGCCGCCTCGTAGCCGATGGCCTTGTTCAGCGGCGTGACGATCGAGGGGGACGCCTCGGCGAGGAAGCGGCAGCGCTCCTCGTTGGCCACGAGCCCGTCGATCATCTTCTCCGCCATCACCCGCGAGGAGTTCGCGAGCAGCCGGATCGACTCCAGCAGGGCCGAGGCCATCACCGGGATGCCGACGTTGAGCTCGAACGCGCCGTTGGTGGAGGACAGCGAGACCGTGGTGTCGTTGCCGATCACCTGCGCGCAGACCTGGATGATGGACTCGCAGATGACCGGGTTGACCTTCCCGGGCATGATCGAGGAGCCGGGCTGGAGGTCGGGGATGAGGATCTCGCCGAGGCCGGTGTTGGGGCCCGAGCCCATCCAGCGCAGGTCGTTGTTGATCTTCATGTAGCTGTAGGCGACGTTGCGCAGCTGGCCGGAGGCCTCGACCAGCCCGTCCCGGTTGGCCTGGGCCTCGAAGTGGTTGCGGGCCTCGGTGATCGGCAGGCCGGTCTCCTCGGCGAGCAGCTCGATCACGCGGGCGGAGAAGCCGGCGGGGGTGTTGATGCCGGTGCCCACGGCGGTGCCGCCCAGCGGGACCTCGGCCACGCGCGGCAGCGAGGACTGCACCCGCTCGATGCCGTAGCGGACCTGCGCGGCGTAGCCGCCGAACTCCTGGCCCAGGGTGACCGGGGTGGCGTCCATGAGGTGCGTGCGCCCGGACTTCACGACGCCCTGGAACTCCGCCGCCTTCTTCTCCAGGGACTCCGCGAGCTGCGTCATGGCGGGGATCAGGTCGTTGATCAGCGCGCCCGTGACGGCGACGTGCACGGAGGTCGGGAAGACGTCGTTGGAGGACTGCGAGGCGTTGACGTGGTCGTTGGGGTGGACCTCGACGTCCGTGCCCTCGAGCGCCTGGTTGGCGAGGGTCGCCAGCACCTCGTTGGTGTTCATGTTCGAGGACGTCCCGGAGCCGGTCTGGAAGACGTCGATCGGGAAGTGCTCGTCGTACTGCCCCGTGGCGACCTTGTCCGCGGCGGCGGCGATGGCCCGGGCGCGCTCGCCGTCGAGCACCCCCAGCTCCGCGTTCGCCGTGGCGGCGGCCTTCTTGATCTGGGCCAGCGCGACGATGTGCTGGGGCTCGAGCGGCTTGCCCGAGATGGGGAAGTTCTCGACCGCCCGCTGGGTCTGGGCACGGTAGAGGGCGGTCGCGGGAACGCGGACCTCGCCCATGGTGTCGTGCTCGATGCGGTACTCGGTGGTCTCTGCGGTGGTATCAGCCATGGCGTCAGTCTAGGACAGCCGCAGGTGACGCCCGGCACGCACGGCCCCTGGTGACGGCCGCCGGCCGGGCGTCCCGGATCAGCGGCCCGGCAGCCAGGTGCCGTGCCCGTGCACGAGCTCGGCCTCGCCGTCCTCCAGGTGGTAGAAGACCCCGACCACGGCCACGTCCCCGTTGGAGACCGCGTCCGCGATCACCCGGGACTGCTCCATGAGGCGGGAGGCCGTCTGCTTGGTGTGCTCCACGACCGCCGCGTTGACGTCCTGGTGGCCGCTGCGCTGGGTCTCGAGCACGGAGGGCATGATCCGCTCGATGAGGTCCCGCTGGAAGCCGCGGGGCATCTGCCCGGAGCCGGCGACGTCGTGCGCGGCCGTCACGGCCCCGCAGGAGTCGTGGCCGAGCACCATGATCAGCGGCGTGCCGAGGTTGGCCACGGAGTACTCGATCGACCCCAGCACGGCGTCGTCGATGACCTGGCCCGCGGTGCGCACCACGAAGGCGTCGCCCAGGCCCAGGTCGAAGATGATCTCCGCAGCCAGCCGGGAGTCCGAGCAGCCGAAGATCACGGCGAACGGGTTCTGCCCGCCCGCCACGGACTGGCGCCGGGAGGCGTCCTGGTTGGGGTGCAGCGACTCGCCCGACACGAATCGGGCATTGCCCTCGCGCAGGCGCTGCCAGGCGGCGGCCGGGGTGCGGGGCGAGGTGTCGTCGGGGCGGGTGTCCGGGGTCATGGCGTCTCCGTGGTTCGCGGGGCAGGGGCGTCGGTGAGGTCCTCGACGACGGCGGCGGCCAGCCGGTCCAGCTCGGCGCCGGGCGCATCGCCCTTGAGCACCACCGTGGAGCCGTTGACCTCGCCGGTGTACACGGTCAGGGCGTCCTGGTTCCGGGACTCCTCCCGGACGTGGACGTCCCAGGGCACGCCCCCCGCCTCGACCACCGCGGTGGCCGGGACGGCCTCGGTCTGCTGGGCGACCCACGTGGGGTTGGCCAGGGACGTCTGGACGAGACCGATGAAGCTGCCCTGCGGGGTGGCCCAGCCGACCTCCCAGTAGGGCACCCCCTCGGCGGCGCCGCTGTTCCACCGGGCGTAGTTGGCGTTCCAGCCCTCGCCCGGCTCCGGGACCACCGGGGTGAAGGGAGCCTCGTCCGCGACGAACTCGGCCTCCTGGGCGACGTCGACGTCCGGGCGGTAGGGCTCGGCGTCGGGACGGGGCTGGAGCCACACGAACGGCAGGACCAGCAGCAGCAGGACGGCCATCGAGATGATCATCCCCTGCACGGGCGCGTTGAGCCGCCGGGCCTGCTTCTCCGTGATCTGCGGGAGCGGCTGCTCCGGGGCGTCGGGGCCGGGCGCGGTGCCGGGGCCCGCGGCGGGCTCGGCCGCGCGGGACTCGGCGGGTCGGTCGGGGGTGGAGGAACTCACCCGTCCATTGTGCCCTGTCCGCCGGGGCGCTGTCCGCCGGGCGTGCGCCCGGCCCGCGGCGCCCGGCGGGGAATGTGGCGCGGATCGCGGTCCGCGCGAGCGCGGGCGATATGCTGGGCGGGACGTGGACCGCGCCCGCGGCCGAGCCCGGCCCGGGGGTCCCGATGAACGTGAACTCGAAGGTGAGGAACAACGTGGCCGAAGAATCCACCGGAACGACCCCTGCGCGCACCAACAACGTGGCCGACCGCAACCTGGCCATGGAGCTGGTGCGGACCACCGAGGCCGCGGCGATCGCCGGCGGCCAGTGGGTCGGCGCCGGCGACAAGAACGCCGCCGACGGGGCCGCGGTCGACGCCATGCGGTCCCTGCTCTCCACCGTGCACTTCAACGGCACCGTGGTCATCGGCGAGGGCGAGAAGGACGAGGCCCCGATGCTGTTCAACGGGGAGCAGGTGGGCGACGGCTCCGGGCCGGCCTCCGACGTCGCCGTGGACCCCATCGACGGCACCCGCCTCACGGCCCTGGGCATGAACAACGCCCTGGCGGTCATCGCGGTGGCCGACGGCGGGTCGATGTTCGACCCCTCCGCGGTCTTCTACATGGACAAGCTCGTGGTCGGTCCGGAGGCCGCGGACTTCGTGGACCTGCGCCTGCCCGTCAAGCAGAACCTGCACCTCGTGGCCCGGGCCAAGGGCATCAACGTCAACCAGCTCACCGTGTGCGTGCTGGACCGTCCCCGCCACCAGAAGCTCGTGGACGAGATCCGGGCCACCGGCGCCCGGACCCGGATGATCCTCGACGGCGACGTGGCCGGGGCGATCGCGGCCTGCCGCGAGGGCACCGGCGTGGACGTCATGATGGGCGTCGGCGGCACCCCGGAGGGCATCGTCACCGCGTGCGCCGTCAAGGCCACCGGCGGGATCATCCAGGGCCGCCTCGCCCCGGTCGACGACGACGAGCGGCAGAAGGCCATCGACGCCGGGCTGGACCTCGACGCGGTCCTGACCACCGACGACCTCGTCACCTCGGACAACTGCTTCTTCTCCGCCACGGGCATCACCGACGGGGACCTGCTGCGGGGCGTGCGCTACCGCGGCCGCCGGATCACCACCCAGTCCATCGTGATGCGCTCCCGCTCCGGGACCGTGCGCATGGTCGAGGCGGAGCACCTGGCCTCCAAGTGGGAGAAGTACGCCCGCCACTGAGCCCGGCCCCGTCGGTCACGGCCCGCGCGGCCCCGGACCCCCGCACCGTCCACGGTGCGGGGGTCCGCCCGTTCCCGCCGTGTCCGGCCCGGTCCGCGCCCCCTCCCGGCTCTACACTGGAGGCCGAACTGCGGGCGCCGACCGCGGTCCCCCAGCCGGGGCGGAGCGCCCGGGTGACGAGGAGGATCCCCACGTGAGCACCACGGTCAGCCCCTGCCCCAACCGCAAGACCTGGGACGCCACCGTCCGCGTGACCGGCGGGCACCCGCAGCAGCTGTGGGGCATCGGCGAGGCGCAGGTCTCCGCCGAGGGACCGGGTCTGCGGGTGGACCGGGTCATGGTCCACGACGCCGCGCAGCGGACCGTGGGCTACGCGCAGCTCTATCTGCGCTCCGAGGCCGAGCGGGTGGTCGCCGGGACCGTGCACTGCCACGTCCACCGGCCCGAGGACCTGCCCGTGGTCGCCGCCTCGCTCGCCGACTGGGTCCGGGAGGAGCACTCGGCGGTGCTGCTGCGCTTCCAGGCCGACACCCTCCGCGTCCCCGGCGCGGAGGAGGCGCTGGAGACCGCCGGGTTCGCCCGGCCCGCCGCGGGGGCCGGCCCGGCGGAGCCGCGCCGGCTGGAGGTGCTGCTGGGGGAGACCGAGCGGGACCTCTCGCGGCGGCTCTCCGAGGCCACCCTGGACCGGTGCCGCACGGCCCTGCGCACTCCGGGCGTCACCGTCCGCGAGGTCACCGCCGACAGCCGGGTGCTCGCGAACATCGGGCTGCGCACCCGGCTCATCAATCAGCTGCTGGAGGACCTGGGCGAGGACTCGCTGCTGCTCGTGGCCACCGAGGCCGGCGAGGACGGCCGCGAGGCGGCCCTGGGCTACCTGTGGTTCGTGCACACCCGCGGGCTGGCGATGATCTACCGGCTCGGCTTCACCCGCCGGGGCCGTGACCTCGGCGTGGACGACGCCCTGCTGCTCACCGGAATCGTGGAGCTGCAGAAGCGGCGCGTCCAGCGGCTCGACGGCGGCGACCCGGACGAGACGGAGGTGCCGCTGGTGATCCGCGAGCTCGCCGGGGCGGAACGGCCGGTGCTGGGTCCGTGGGAGAAGCCGCTGGGGCGGGGCCCGGCCGGGGAGTTCAACGAGGACGTCGCCGACGCCGCGGCCGCGGCCACCGGCACGGCCGTCGCCGCGGAGTTGGGCCTCGGCGAGTCCGCCCCGGCGTGGTCCCCCGAGACCGAGGAGGCGGACGACGAGCCCGAGGACGACGAGGGCGCGGGGCGTCCGCCGCGGGGACGGGCCCGGCGGGCCCGGGACCTCACCCGCCGGGTGGTCACGGAGGGGATGTCCGCGCTGCGCGACGCCGCGGGGCGCTGACGGCGGACACCTCCGCGCGGGACCGGCTCAGGCCTCCCGGCGGCGGATCCCGGCGACGGCCGTCCGGAGCCGGCCCGGCAGCCCCGGCAGGGCCTTGCGGGCCGAGAGCGCGGCCTCCCGGGCGGCGCGCACCCGGGTGTAGGCGGCGTACTTCCCGCGGCTCAGCGGCAGGTCCCACGTTCCCGGGTAGGACTCCGGGCGGCCGCCGAAGGACCGCTTGAACTTGGTGAAGCCGTGCCAGGCGTGCTCCGGGCCGGCGTCCTCGGGCGCGGTGCCGAAGAGGTCGAAGCGGCGCAGCCCCTTCTCCCGGGCGTCGAGGACCATCCGCACGACCAGTGGGATCCCCGCCGAGAGCTTCCGGTGCTCGAAGTCCATCGCGGCGTGGGCGTAGGTGCGGGTGTCGTCGGAGTCGTAGACGAGGGAGGCGCCGATGGGCTCCCCCTCCAGCCGGGCCACGTAGAGGACCGCCGCGCCCACGGGCATGAGGCTGCGGGCGGCCTCGCGCAGGTAGGCGTCCTGCTGGCGGGCGAAGTCCTTGCGCTCGGCCGTGGCCTCGAGGAAGCCGAGCAGCACGTCCACGTCCTGCGGGTCGGTCGAGGTCGTGAAGGTCACGCCCTTCTTGGCGATGTTGCGGTGCAGGTTGCGGTTGGTGGACTTCATGTCCTTGAGGATCGCGTCCTCGTCCCGGGTGAGGTCGATGACCTGGGTGTGCCCGGGCTGGACCTGCCGGGGCGCCGGGCGCAGCCCGCGCCGGCGCAGGGAGGCCTCGGGCGTCTCGAGCCCGTCCGTCACCGCGGCGTCGACCGGCTCCACCCGCACGAACCAGCAGCGCTCGGCCCGGGCGGTGCGGGCGAGGTCCTCGAGCGCGGCCTCGAAGGCCTCCGGGGTCTTGGCCTCGGGGCCGTACGGGCAGTAGAGGTAGCGGCCGGTCCGCCCGCCCTCGAGGATCGCGAGGTAGCGCCATCCGTCCCCGGAGGCCTGGAACACCGTGTGCCCCAGGTTCCGCTGGAAATCGGCCCATGCGTTCGACTGCAGTATGTTCGCCACGCCCCCACTGTACCGGGGCGTCCGGGCCCGTCCGGCGACCTCCGTGCTGGGCCGCTCAGGGCACCGAGCAGGTGCCGTTGGGCGTGAGCTCCTGCGCTCCCACCAGGGGTTTCGCCGCCGGCACGGGGACCGTCATCGCGATCCCGGAGCCCACCGCCGTGCCCGCGGCCAGGGCCTGGGCGTCCCGGGCGCCGCGGTCGGTGGCCTCCTCGAGCACTCGGTCGATGTCCTCGTGCAGGAGCTCGTAGTCCGGGTAGGTGGGGAAGGAGGGGTCGTAGTAGGGCGGCCCGGCGGCGTACTGCACCAGCTCGTGCTCCTTGGCTTTGAGGGCCACGTCGACGAACGAGCCGATCTGGCTCTGCGGGATGTCGGTCTCCACGATCTGGGTTCCGGACTCCGCGAGCTCCTCGAACCGGGTCAGCACGTTGACCGGGTTCAGCTGCTTCAGCATCGCGGCCTGCACGCAGCGTTGGCGCGCCTGGCGGTCGTAGTCGGTGGCCCCCTCGCGGGAGCGGGCGTACCAGAGGGCGTGGAAGCCGTCCAGGTGCTGGACGCCGGGCTCGATGTAGCCGAAGATCTCGTTGGGCTGGCCGGTGAGCAGGTCGGTCCCGCCGCCGATGGGCACGCGCCCGCCCACGTCGATGGTGATCCCGCCCAGGGCGTCCACGAGCTTCTCGAAGCCGTTCATCTCGACGATCGCGTAGGCCTGCACGTCGATGCCGAGAATGCCCTCGGCGGCGTCCTTCATGGCCTCGGCGCCGGGGTCGGCGGCGTCGGGGTAGAGCTCGGGGTAGTTGTTGGTGACGTCGGTGTAGAGGGCGTTGAGGATGCACTCGTCACCGCAGTTGAAGCCCTCGGGGTAGACGTCGGCCAGCGGCGAGTCCTCGGGGAAGGGCGCGTTCTGCAGGTTGCGGGGCAGGGAGATGGTCACGGTCCGCCCGGAGTCGGCGTCCACGCTGAGCACCGTCATCGAGTCGGGGCGGCGGCCCGAGCGGTCCTCCCCGGAGTCGGTGCCCATGAGCAGGATGTTGTAGCGCCCGTCCGAGGGACGGAACGGCAACCCGCCCCCGAAGACGTCCGAGACCGCTCCGCGGGTCACGGACAGCAGGTAGGCGGAGTAGGCCAGCCCGCCCGAGGTGAGCAGCATGAGCGCCACGGTGGCCGCGGCCACCGCACGACGCGTCTTCTGCGCGAGCAGGCGCGGGCGGATGAGCCGGAACGTGTCCACGAAGAGGAAGGCCCACCCGAGCGCGAGCGCCACCAGCCCGGCGATCACCAGCAGGGACGTGAACGAGTTGGTGAGGAACCAGACCAGGGGGGTCCGCCACAGGAGCAGGCAGAGCAGGGCCAGGGCGGCCGCGGCCCAGGCGACCACGTCGACCCTGAGGGCCGCGCGCCCCGTGGCCCGCCGGCCCGCGACGAGCTGGGCGCTGCCGGGGACCACGAGCGTGGACAGCAGCAGCGTCCAGGCGCGCCGGGTCCGGGTGCCGTCGCCGGCGTGCTGCGGGTGGCGCAGGGGATCCGTGAGCCGGGGCGGGCCCGCCGCGTCGTCGTCGGCGTCGCGCACGGCCGTCACGGCGTCGGGCGGGAGGTCCCGGGGCCGGGACTCCTGGGCGGACGGGTCGCGCGGGGGGCGGGGATCGTGCTCAGCGCGGGGGGTGTGGCCGTTCACGGGCAGCTCCGGCGGGGAAGGGCGGGCAGGGGAAGGGCGGTGCGGCCGGCTCAGCCGTCGAGGCGGGCGCGCAGGGCGGCACCCTTGTCCTGGGCGGTGCGCCGGAGCTCGTCGGCGAAGTCCACGAGCCGCCCGCGCAGGGCCTCGGCCTGCGGGTCCGTGCCGGCGGCGAGGATCCGGGCCGCCAGCAGCCCGGCGTTGCGGGCCCCGCCGATGGAGACGGTGGCCACCGGGACGCCCGCGGGCATCTGCACGATGGACAGCAGCGAGTCCATGCCGTCGAGGGTCTTCAGCGGCACCGGGACACCGATCACGGGCAGCGGGGTCACCGAGGCGAGCATCCCCGGCAGGTGGGCCGCACCGCCGGCCCCGGCGATGATCACCCGCAGTCCCCGTTCGTGGGCCCGCCGGCCGTAGTCGATCATCTCGGTGGGCATCCGGTGGGCGGACACGACGTCGGCCTCGTACGGGATCCCGAACTCCTCCAGCGCGGTGGCCGCGGCCTCCATCACGGGCCAGTCGGAGTCCGAGCCCATCACGACGCCCACCACGGGCTGCTGCTTCTCGTTCACTGGTGCTCCTGGGCTGCTCGGCGAGTCGGGGCCGCCATCGCGGTCCGGTCTGGGGCTACGCTATCCGTCCCGGCTGGACGGGCCGTGGGAGGCACGCGGTCAGGCCTGCCCGTCGCGCAGCACGGACGCGGCGCGGGCCGCCCGCCGGCGCAGCTCCGGGATCTCGTCCGCGGCGCCGGTGACGTTGACGTGGCCGATCTTGCGCCCGGGCCGCACGGCCTTGCCGTAGTTGTGGATCTTGGCCCGGGGCTCGGCGCCCATCGCGGCCCGGTAGGCACCGAACAGGTCCTGGTTCGCCCCGCCCAGGTAGTTCTTCATCACCGCGGACCCGCCGATCAGCCCGGTGTCCCCGAGCGGGAGGTCCAGCACGGCGCGCAGGTGCTGCTCGAACTGGCTCGTCACGGAGCCGTCCATGGTCCAGTGCCCGGAGTTGTGCGGGCGCATGGCCAGCTCGTTGACCAGGAACCCGGCGCCGCGGCCGGGGGTCTCGAACAGCTCCACGGCCATCACCCCGGTCACGCCCAGCTCCGTGGCCAGGGTCCGGGCGGCGTCCGCGGCCGCGGAGGCGACCTCGGGGGCCAGCTGCGGGGCGGGCGCGAGCACCTCGTCGCAGACGCCGTCCACCTGGATCGACTCCACCACCGGCCACGCCCGCACCTCGCCCGAAGGGGTGCGGGCCACGAGGGCCGAGAGCTCCCGGGAGAAGGCGACCTTCTCCTCGGCCAGCAGGGGACCGTCGGTGCGGGCGAACCACTGCGCGGGCTCGGCCCCGCGGGCGGCCTCGGGGGTGTCGAGCACCATGACGCCCTTGCCGTCGTAGCCGCCGCGCGGCGTCTTGAGCACCACGGGCCAGCCCGTGCGCTCGCCGAAGGCGACCAGCTCCTCGGCGTCGGCCACCGCCTCCCACTGCGGGTTGGGCAGCCCGAGGCGTTCCACGGCCGCGCGCATCCACAGCTTGTCCTGGGCGTGCACCAGCGCGTCCGGGCCCGGGCGGACGTCGACGCCCTCGGCCACCAGGGTCCGCAGGTGCTCGGTGGGCACGTGCTCGTGGTCGAACGTGAGGACGTCGACGTCCTGGGCGAACCGGCGCAGCACCTCGAGGTCGGTGTAGTCGCCCACGGGTGCGGTGGGCACGGCGGCGACGGCCGAGACGTCGGGGCCCTCGGCGAGCACGCGCAGCTCGATCCCCAGGGCGGTGGCGGAGGGCGCCATCATGCGGGCGAGCTGCCCGCCTCCGACGACGCCGACGACAGGGACGGTCACAGAAGAATTCACCCGACCAGGGTATCCCGGTCCGCGGGCGCCTCCGGGCGCGGACCCGGCGCCCCGGTGCTCCGCCCCGCGAGGGCCCTCCGTGGTCCGGGAACGGTCCGGGAACGGCCAGGGGACCGTGCGGTCATGCCCGGGTGCGGCGGACAGGGGCGGGGTAGGATGTCCCGAGGTCCGCCGCGGGCGCCCTCCGGAGCCCGCCGACCGCCGCGCCGGCCGGCGCGCACCGCCTCACCACCTGGGAGACCTGAAGCCGCGTGAATCGTCTCGTCGACCGTTTCGATGCCCTCTGGCACCTCTTCGTCAAGGAACTCATGAAGTTCGGGGTGGTCGGCGCGCTCGCGTTCCTCATCAACGCCTCGCTCACGTGGATCCTGATGCACACCGTGTTCGAGGACGGCCACCTCAAGGCGAAGTTCGTGGCCACGGCCGTGGCCATCGCCTTCGCCTGGGTCGCCAACCGGCTGTGGACGTTCCGGCACAAGCGCCAGTCGGACAAGCGCCGCGAGCTGATCCAGTTCCTCGTGGCCAACGGCATCGGCATGGCCATCGAGCTCGGCTGCCTGGGCTTCAGCTACTACGTGCTGGGCCTGACCAGCGCCTACGCCTCCTTCGTGTCCGGCACGATCATCGGTACGATCCTGGGCACGGTCTTCCGGTACTTCGCCTACCGCTTCTGGGTCTTCACCGAGGAGCTCGACGAGGACCCGAACTTCGCCGACACCGCGGCCCTCGAGATCGCCCTGATCACGGGGCGCCGCCCGGAGGACGCCGAGCACCCCCTCGGGGAGCACGGGCACCGTCACCGCGAGCACGAGCACCCCCCGGCGCAGGACGACCCTGCGCGACCCGCCCCGGACGCCCGCGAGGGGGCTGGACCGGCCGAGGGCCGCTGACGTCCCCGCTCAGAACCCGACGGCGTTCTCGGCCGCCAGCACCGACCGCCAGCTCGGGTCCGCCGCGTCCGCCGCACGGTCCGTGACCACCACGGCGCGCCCCCCGGCCAGCACGGCCAGCACCCGGCGCAGGAACCCCGCGTCCATCCGCAGCCCCGGCACGTGGACCGCGTCGGCCGTGCCCCAGGCCTGCTCCCGCCCGGAGGCGACCCCCTCCGGCAGCAGCTCGTCGTGGGTCAGGAATCCGTCGGTGTCCGCGGCCTGCAGGGCGTCGCCCTCCGGCGACGGCTCCTCGACGCCGGCGTAGACGTCCGCGTGGGAGCGCACCTCGGCGCAGTAGTCGAGGGCGTCCCCGTCCGGCAGCTCCCCTCGGTAGCCGAGGGAGAGCGCGGGCCGGTCGAGGACCACCGCTCGCGCGCCGGGCGGCACACGGTCCAGCAGCGGGGGAGTGGCCCCCTGCGTGTCGACGAGGCCGACGACGGCGCGGTCGCCGGACCCGGGCGCTCCTTCCGCCGGATCGACCGCGCGCACGGCGGCGCCCATGGTCCACGTGCCCAGGGCGGCCGCGAGGCTGCGCCAGTGCACCTCGTCACCGAGGGTCACCACGTCACCCGCCTCGAGGTCCAGCTCGTCCACCCACAGGTTCGCGGTCTTGGCCGCCCAGTTGTCGAGGACGCGCCCCGAGAGCTCCACCCGCTCTCCGTCCCCGCCGTACCAGATCAGCGCGGGACGGCTGCTGCTCCGCAGCCTGTCCATCAAACGGGGGACAGATCGGGGACTGGCGGTGTCCATGGTTCCTCCTCGTCGGTGCCGTGCCCCCGGCAGGGGCGGCACGGCATATGCGTGGGGCCGTATTCTTCACCCTCGGCGACCACTTCCGGAAATCGCGCCGTGACGTGGAAAAACGTCTACTCCCAAGAGCATGCGTCCCGGTTATCGTGACTAGGGCGCCCTCCCGGGAAGGGTTGACGCCACAGGAGTTACACACGTGTAATTGTGAAGTCCGGCAGACGATCAGCAAGGATACGATCTCCGGGATGCAACGGGCCGGCGCCCCCCGCAGTATGCCAGGCCCGGGCAATCGTGTCGGATGGAAGGAAAGTCATGGGAGAGGCCGCACGACAGCAGGTCGTGGACACCACCCCCCTCGGGGCCCGCCGCCTGAGCATGCGCTCGGTGCCCGAGGACTGGTTCGTGGACCCCGCCGACCCCCAGGCCGCCGAGCGGCACGTCCGGCGGGTGAGCGGCAGTCTCGAGGACCAGGCCACCGCCTACCTCAGGGCGCACGAGACCGTCCAGAACCTCTCCGGCGGCGCTGCGGCGCCCGCTCTCGACCTGCTCGAGGCACCCGACCCCGACGAGGGCTCCGACTGGAGCTCCGTGGCCGGGCTGTACGCCGTGGAGGAGGACGAGGGGGAGCTCGCGTGGCAGACCGACGCGCTGTGCGCCCAGACCGACCCGGAGGCCTTCTTCCCGGAGAAGGGCGGGTCCACGCGTGACGCCAAGCGCGTCTGCGAGGCGTGTCCCGTGCAGGCCGAGTGCCTCGACTACGCGATGAGCAAGGACGAGAAGTTCGGCATCTGGGGCGGGCTCTCGGAGCGCGAGCGCCGCCGCCTGCGCCGTCTCGCCCGCTGAGGTAGCTTCGGTCCATGAGCTCTTCCGGCAGCGCCACCCGTCCCTGCTCCCGCCAGACCTGCCGGCGGGACGCGGTGATGACGCTGACCTACGTGTACTCGGACTCGACCGCCGTGGTCGGCCCGCTCGCCGGGCACGCCGAACCCCACGCCTACGACCTGTGCGCCGTTCACGCGGACCGGCTCACCGTGCCCCGCGGCTGGCGGGTCGTGCGCCTGGAGCTGCCGGAGGACCGGGCCCGCCGCGAGGACATCGGCGCCGTGGCCGAGGCCGTCCGGGAGGCCGAGCCCCCGGCGCCCGTCCGCGACCGTCCGCGCACCGTCCTGCGCGACGTCTCCCTGCCGCGCTCGACCGCACCGCGCGCCACCCCACAGCCTGCACCGCCCCAGCCTGCCCCGCCTCGGCGGTCCTCACCGCAGCGGTCCTCCGCCGAGCGCCGGGCCGCGCCGGGAGCCTCCGTGACGTCCCCCGCGGCCCCGGAGGACCCTCAGGTCGCAGCGTCGGAGAACCGCCGGCCCCGCGGGCCGCGGACGAGCCCCGAGGCCCCCACATCGGTCCCCGGCCCCGCACCGGCCGCGCCGGCGGCGGGGGAGCCCCGGACCGCCGCTCCGGCCGCAGCCTCCCGCCCGGTCTCCCGGCCGGCGCCCGAGGTCGCGTGGCACGACGTCCCCATGCCCGGCACGCTGCAGCGGCCGCACCTGCGCCGCCCCGCCGCCGGCGGCCGCACCGGCCGGCCGGAGGCCTGACTCCGGTTCTCGACGGCCGGGCGGGTTCGCACCGTCCGTGCCGGCGGGCTCGCACCTGAGGGCAGCCAGTCCCGGACTGTCCGTTCCCGCCGGGTGACGACCCTCCGATCCCGCACAGCAGACAGCACGGTTCATTCCGGCCCGACGGCCCCGTGCCGCGCGTCCGCGCCGGGTTCTGACCCGGCGGTTCCGTGCCGGGCGTCCCCGCCGGGTTCCGGCCCGACGGCCCCGTGCCGCGCGTCCGCGCCGGGTTCCGGCCCGGCAGGTCCGTGCCGGGCGTCCGCGCCGGGTTCCGGCTCGGTCGGTCCATGCCGCGCGTCCCCGCCGGGTTCCGGGCCGTGCGGGTGCGGCGACCCTAGGATGAGCCGCAGACCGCACCTGTCCGGTGCGGGCCGCTCTTCCCCCCGGAGCACCAGGAGTCCCCCCATGACGGTTACTGCAACGACGCAGCCGACGCACGATCTCCACGCCGAAACCCACCACGACGCCCGGTCCGTCCGGCGCCACCAGGCACCGGCCGGGTCCCGCCCCGCCCCGTGGGCGGTCCCGGAGCCTGAGTCGGAGGCACCTGCGGCGCTCACCCTGGCGCCCGGGCTCCTCGCGCTCCTGCGGTGCCCCCTGACGGGCGGGACGCTGATCCCCGTGGACGCCGACCGGCTGATGAGCGACCGTCCGTTCCGCGACGGCGTGCACCCGGTCTACCCGGTCATCCGCGGCATCGCCTGCCTCGCGCCCGGGCGCTGACATCCGGGACGCCGGGTCCCGGTCGCTGAGACGCGGGACACCGGGACCCGGTGGCTGACACGCGGGACACCGGGACCCGGTCGCCGAGAGCCGGGACGCCGGGTCCCGGTCGCTGACACGCGGGACGCCGGGTCCCGGCCCCTGGGACGCGGGGCGCCGGGTCCGGGGCCGCGACGGAGTTAACATTTGTGACGGCGAGGGGCCGGATGGGACCCCGTGCGGCGGTCGGGCCTATCGTGGGGAGGAGTTCCCCAGCGTTCCCCCCAGCCCCCAGACGCGCGAGGTGCCCTTCCCCATGTCCCTGTCCTCCCGCCCGGATTCCGTGCTCCCCGCCGTGCGCTCGACGCCGGCTCCCCGGCGCCTGCTCGCGCTGGGCGTGCTGACCGCCCTGCTCGCCACCGGCTGCGCGCAGGCCGCCGGGGCTCCCGCGGAGGAGCCCACGGCCACGGCGCCCGCACCGCGGTCGGCCCCGGCGGCCACCGTCCCCCCGGGGCCGGAGCAGCCGGCCACGAACGCCCCGGCCGAGGTCACCGTGACCCCCGCGGACGCCGCCGTCGAGCACAACCCCGTGGACCCGGTCGTCGTGCGCGCCGAGCGCGGCGAGCTCACCGACGTCGTGCTCGTCCCCGCGGCGGGCGGGGAACCGGTCCCGGGGGAGCTCTCCGCCGACGGCAGCACCTGGACCAGCACCGGGGTCCTGGACTTCGACACGCGCTACGCGGTGCACTGGAGCGCATCCTCCGGCGCGGAAACCCCGGCGACCGGCACCAGCTCCTTCACCACCGTGCTCGCGGCCAACGAGGTGGACGCCCGCCTCAACGTCGTCGAGGGCGGGGTCTACGGCACCGGACAGGTCCTGCAGTTCACGTTCTCCGAACCCGTGGTCCACAAGGACCGGGTCGAGGAGGCGGTCGGCGTGTCCGGCGGCGGAGCCGGGGCGGGCGCCTTCCGCTGGTACTCGGACACGGTGGTCCGCTACCGCCCCGCCGAGAAGTGGGAGCCGCACTCGCGGATCACGGTCTCCCTCGACCTGCTCGGCCTCGACGTGGGCCACGGCATGGTGGGCAACCACGACCTGGACCGGAGCTTCACGATCGGTGCCGAGCACTACGCCCGGGTGGACAACAAGACCAAGACCCTGACGGCGTGGGTGGACGGCGAGGTCGCCGGGAGGTACCCCGTGACCCTGGGCAACGAGGACTGGCCCTCCACCACCGGGCAGAAGGTCATCATGGAGCAGGCGCCTACCTACCTGTTCAAGGCCTCCTCCCTGGACCTGCAGCCCGGGGACCCGCACTGGTACGAGACGTTCTGGGCCTCGAACGTCTCCCGGCTGACGGCCAGCGGCGAGTTCGTGCACCAGGCGCTGCCCTCGGCGATGCCCGTCCTCGGGGTCGCCAACGTCTCCCACGGGTGCATCGGCATGTCCCCCGAGGGCGCGAAGTTCATCCACGACGTGTTCCGCCCCGGGGACGTGGTGGAGGTCGTGGGCACGGGCTATCCGCAGGCCGACCCCGACGACGGGTACGGGGACTGGAACATCCCGCTGGAGCACTACGCGGACGAGCAGTGGCAGGGCAACTGGTGAGCGCGCGCCGCTGAGTCCCCGTGGGCCGCGCGGGCCCCGGTGGTGGGTAGGATCAGGACCGGCCGGAGCGGACCCGCCCGCCCCGGACCCCGCACCCCACCGACCGGAGGACCCGCCCGTGGCCACCCCCAGCAACGACCCGGCCCCCTGGCAGCAGGCCCGGCCGTCCGCGGACGACGACCGGCGCGAGGAGCCCGTGTGGACGGGCCTGCTCCCCGCCGTCGTCCCCGCGGACACCTCGTCCGACGACACCCGGGACGAACGGCACGACACCGAGCATCACACCGAGCACGACGACGCGCACGTCGCCGCCCGCCGGGCTGAGCGCGGCGGCGACCGCGGCGCCGGCCGGGACCTCGCGCCCGGCCGCACGGGCGGGAGCGCCCGCGCCGTCGGCGCCGACGAGGCCGCGGGGGACGAGGACCCGGACGAGGATGCCCGCCGCCGGGCCGCACTGCGCCGGGAGGCGCTCGCGGACGAGCCGAAGCTGCCGCGGCTGCAGCAGGTGTGCCTGGCGCTCGTGCTCCCGCTCGTGCTGCTGGCCGCGGCGGTGCGCGCGGTGGCCACGCCCCTTTTCCTGTGGGCGGAGTACCACCGTCCGGGCTTCCCGGCGGACAGCTACGGCTTCTCCACGGAGGAGCGGATGGTCCTCGGCTCCTACGGCCTGGACTACGTCATGAACTGGGCCCCGCCCGGCTTCCTGAGCGGGCTGCAGGACGCGGACGGCGCCCGGCTGTTCCTCGGCTCCGAGGTGGCGCACATGACCGACGTGAAGATCGTGCTGCAGAGCGCCCTCGCCGCGGTCGCGGTCCTGGCGCTGCTGGGCATCGTCTCCAGCCTGTACCTGCGGGCCAAGGCGCCGGGGGCGGCCTCCGGCGCCCTGTTCTTCGGCTCGTGGCTGACCGTGGCGCTGCTGGTCGCCCTGGCGGTCGCCGCGGTGCTCGGCTGGCAGCAGTTCTTCGCCCTGTTCCACTCCCTCTTCTTCGCGGACGGGTCCTGGACCTTCCGCGCCTCGGACACCCTCATCCGGCTGTATCCCACCCAGTTCTGGATGGACGCCGCGATCGCCGTGGCCGGGCTCGCCCTCCTGGGGGCGGTGGCGGTCATGATCGCCACCTGGCCCACCGCGTTCCGCCGGCACCGTGCCCTGGACCGGGTGCGCCGGCGGCAGGAGCTCAAGCGGCGGCTCGCCGGGCGCTGAGCCCGGCCGTGAGCCGGGGGCCGTGGCTCAGATCCACGCGGAGAACCACATCCGCTCCCGCCACTGGTCGTAGGCCACGGTCTCCGCGTACCAGATCGGCGCGAAGTGCGCGCTGATGAGGAGCACCGCGGCCGTGAACACGCCCACCACCGCGAGGCCCGCCCGCCGGCGCCGCAGACTGTCGCCGGGCCGACCCAGGACCAGGCCCAGCATGCCGGCGAGCATGAGCATCAGGGCCGGCTGCACGGGCAGCGCGTAGAAGTAGTACATGGTGCGCTCCGGGTACAGGAACCAGGGCAGGTACCCGGCGGCGAACACGCCGATGAGGGCCCCGAAGCGCCAGTCCCGCCGCACCGCCCACAGCCACGCGGCCACGAGCACGGCGGCGATCCCGGTCCACCACAGGAGCGGGTTGCCGATGTTGAGGATCGCCTGCGAGCAGTGCTCCACCGCGCACCCGGCCGTGCCCCGCTCCGGGTCCTCGTAGAAGTAGGAGGTGGGCCGGCCCAGGGTCAGCCACAGCCACGGCAGCGCCTCGTAGGAGTGCTCGGTGCCCAGGCCGCTGTGGAAGCCGTAGGCGGAGGAGTGGTAGGCCCACAGCGAGCGCAGGGGCGCGGGCAGCCACTGGGGGCCCTCGCCGGGGTGCTGCTGCGCCCAGGTGCGGTCGTAGGCGTCGGTCGAGGCGAACCAGCCCGCCCAGGAGGACACGTAGACCACCAGGCCCGTCCCGACGACCGCCACGAACGCGGGCACGCCGTCCCGAAGCACCCCGGCCGCCGCCCAGCGCCGCACCCCGGCCACCCGGCGGGCGTTGAGGTCCCACAGGACCGTGAGCACACCGAGACCGGCCACCAGGAACAGGGCGCTCCACTTCACCCCGACCGCGAGCCCGCAGGCCACGCCCGCCGCGATCCGCCACCAGCGCACGCCCAGCCACGGGCCCCACTCCAGGCGGCGCCGCAGCTCCGCCTCGGGGACGCCGCGGCCCGGGGCCGCGCCCAGCCGGGCGACCATGCGGCGGCGCCCGTGCTCCCGGTCCAGCAGGAGCAGGACGAGGGCCAGGAGCACGAAGAACATCAGGAACACGTCCAGCATCGCGAGCCGGGACTGCACCAGGTGCAGGCCGTCCACCGCGGTGAACAGGCCGGCCAGGGTGGCGACCGTGACGGAGCGGAAGAGCAGCCATCCGGCGGCGCACACCAGCGCGATCGAGAGCGTGCCGACCAGGGCCGCCGAGAAACGCCAGCCCAGGGGGTCCTCGGCGCCGAACAGCCACATGCCGGCCGCGATGAGCCACTTCCCGACCGGCGGGTGGACCACGTAGGAGGGGGTGTCGAGGGCCTCGGGCGGGGTGCCGGCCACGAACAGCTCGTCCGCGCCCTCCGGCCACTGGCGCTCGTAGCCGTGCAGCAGCAGGGAGTAGGAGTCCTTGACGTAGTACGTCTCGTCGAACACGATCGCGTCCGGGTGGGAGAGCCGGTGGAAGCGCAGCAGCCCGCCGAGCAGCACCACCAGCAGCGGGGCCAGCCACGCGAGGCGGGCCACTGCGGCGGGGGCCGGCAGCAGCCGCTCCCGCAGGGCGGCGGGGTCCAGGGCGGCGCGCAGGGTGCCCACCGGTGCCGCCCGCCGGGTCTCCGGGGCCGGGACTGGGGCGCGCACCGAGGAACTCACGGTGTCATCGTAGGGGACCGGTCCGGCCGTGCGCCGAACTCCCCGGAGGCGCCGCGGCGGCGCGCCGTAGAGTGGACCCGTGCACACGGACCCCCACGACGACCCCCACCACGACGCCCACGGCGACCACCACGCCGACGATCTCGGGGCCGCCCTCGACGGTGTCCTCGACGACACCTCCGGCGGCGCCCCCGCGGGTCCCGGGCAGGTCGTCCTGGCGGGCACCCCGATCGGCAACCTCGGCGACGCCCCGCCCCGGCTGCGCACGGCCCTGGAGACCGCGGACGTGCTCGCCGTGGAGGACACCCGGCGGCTGCGGCGGCTCACCGCCGGGCTCGGGGTCAGCACGCGGGGACGGGTGCTCACCCACCACGAGCACAACGAGGCCGGCCGGGTCGCGGAGCTGCTCGACGCCGTCCGCGCCGGCGGCACCGTGCTGGTGCTCTCCGACGCCGGGATGCCCACCGTCTCCGACCCCGGCTACCGCCTCGCGGAGGCCGCGGCCGCCGAGGGCCTGACCGTCACCGCGATCCCCGGCCCCTCCGCGGTGCTCATGGCGCTGGCCGTGTCCGGGCTGCCCACGGACCGCTTCACGTTCGAGGGCTTCCTGCCGCGGAAGTCCTCGGAGCGCGCCGCCCGGCTGGCCGAGCTCGACGGCGAGCGGCGCACCATGGTCTTCTACGAGGCCCCGCACCGGCTCGAGGTCATGCTCACCGCGCTGCGGGACGCGTTCGGGGCCGATCGCCGGGCCGTGGTCGCCCGGGAGCTGACCAAGCTGCACGAGGAGGTGGTGCGGGGACCGCTGAGCGAGCTCGTCGACTGGTGCGGGCGGGGCCAGGTGCGCGGGGAGATCGCCGTCGTCGTCGCCGGTGCCCCCGCCCCCGAGGCGGCCCGGCCCGAGGACCTCGTGGCCGAGGTCGAGACGCTCGTGGCCGGCGGCACCCGGCTCAAGGACGCCGCCGGCCAGGTCGCCGTGCGCACGGGCGTGGGCAAGCGGGAGCTCTACGAGACGGTCCTGGCCGCCCGCAAGGCCTAGCGGGCGGCGGAGGCCGGTCCCCGCCTCACACGCCGGCCGCGGCCGCGTGAGACCGAGTTGACCCGGGGCCCCGGCCGGCGACACGGTGCGGAAACATCGCCCCGCGAGACTGGGACGAGCCGGGACCCGGGCACGTGCGCCGCGGCCCCCGGCGTCCTCCCCGTCCGCCGAGCACCGGAGCCATGCCATGTCCTACGTTCCGCCCGCAGACTTCGTCACGAAGATGATCGACGCCGGAGAGGCGAAGGTCTTCATGTCCACCCGCGACACCCTCATCAGGGCGTTCATGGCCGGCGCCATCCTGGCGCTCGCCGCGGCGTTCGCGGTCACCGTCACCGTGCAGACCGGTCAGCCGCTGCTCGGGGCCGTGCTGTTCCCGGTCGGCTTCTGCCTGCTGTACCTGCTGGGCTTCGACCTCCTGACCGGCGTCTTCACCCTGGTGCCCCTGGCGCTCATCGACAAGCGGCCCGGCGTGACCGTCCGCTCGATGCTGCGCAACTGGGGTCTCGTGTTCACCGGCAACTTCGCCGGCGCGTTCCTCGTGGCCGTGCTGATGGCGATCATCGTCACCTACGGCTTCTCCGTGCCCCCGGACGAGGTGGGGCAGCGGATCGGCGAGATCGGCGAGGGCCGCACCGTGGGCTACGCCGAGTTCGGCGCCGCCGGGATGCTCACGCTGTTCGTCCGGGCCGTGCTGTGCAACTGGATGGTCTCCACCGGGGTGGTCGCCGCGATGATGTCCACCAGCGTCTCCGGGAAGGTCATCGCGATGTGGATGCCCATCATGCTGTTCTTCTACATGGGCTTCGAGCACTCCATCGTCAACATGTTCCTGTTCCCCTCCGGCCTGCTGCTCGGCGGCGACTTCTCGCTCATGGACTACCTCGTGTGGAACGAGATCCCCACCGTGCTCGGCAACCTGGTGGGCGGGCTCACCTTCGTGGGGCTCACCCTCTACGCCACCCACGCCCGCACCGGCGCATCCCGCGCCCGCCCGGTCCCGCAGGAGGAGCGCGTCCCGGTCGCGTGAGCCGCCCGCTCCGGCCGTCGCGTGAGCCGCCCGCGCCGTCCGTCCCGTCGGCCGCTCGCTCCGCCCGCTCGCTCCGGCCGCTCCGTCGGCCGCCCGCGCCGGCCGGAGCGCCGCCGGCCGTTCCGGCTCGACGGGTCCTGCCCCGGCCGGGCCCTCCCGACCATCCCGCTCACCGTCCTCCCCAGGAGCCCGCATGACCCCCATCCTGACCAAGTCCGACGCCGCCGACCTCGTGGTGGCCGCCCGCGTGCGCCGCGGCCTGTCCTGGCGCGAGATCGCCGACACGATCGGCGCCCCGCACGTCTGGACGACCGCCGCCCTGCTCGGCCAGCACCCGATGACCCCGGAGCAGGCAGGGCAGGTCTGCGACCTGCTCGGCCTGGACGGAACGGTGGCCGAGAGCCTGCAGCTGCAGCCGTCCCGCGGCAGCGACCCGGCGCGGATGACGGACCCCACGGTCTACCGCTTCGTCGAGGCGCTGTCCGTCTACGGGCCGGCGCTCAAGGAGCTCATCCACGAGGAGTTCGGCGACGGCATCATGAGCGCCATCAACTTCCGGGTGGACGTCTCCCGCCGCCCCGACCCGAACGGCGACCGCGTGGTGGTCACCTTCGACGGGAAGTTCCTCGACTACCAGTGGTGACCCCGGCCTCGCCGGCCCCGCCCAGCGCCGAGTCCCCCCGGTGCTCCCACATCCCCCCGATCGATCGAGGGGGAACGAGAGCACCGGGGGGACTCGGCGGCAGGGACGAGCGGGAGGAGCGTCAGCGGGGCCGGCGGCCTGCGGTCAGCGAGCGGGGGAGCCACCGGGCTCGCCGCGCCCCGGATCCGCCGCGTTCGGCCAGGGCGTCCCGCAGGGCCCTGACGTCCGCCGGGCCGGCCTCGGGCGACCACGCCGCGGTGCCCGGCGCGTAGAGGGCCCGCTCGGCGTCGCGGCCGAGGCGGCCCAGCGGCGCGGCGGCCGCCGGGGCCAGGGCGCCGAGCCGGTCGATGAACGCCCGGGGCGTCTCGGCGGCACGACGACCCACCCCGTGGTCGACGGCGAGGTCCTCGACCTCCGCCCAGCCGGCCAGGGCACGCTCTGGTGCCGGGAGCCCGTCGTCGCCCAGGACGCGGAGCCGGTGCCGGCGGCGCCGGGCACGCAGGAGCCGGGGGAGGACGGCCAGCAGGACCAGCAGCGCGACCGCCAGGCCGCCGGCCAGCCAGGCCGGCCACACCGCCGGGTCGGCGTCCTCCTCCGGCTGCGGCGCCGCGGAGGTCTCCGGGGTCGGCACGGCCGTGGGCTCGGCCGAGGGCGCGTCCGTCTCGGAGGGATCCGCCGTGCTGGCGGGGGTCGGCGCGTCGGTCGGTGCGCCGGTGGGCTCCGCGGTGCCCTCGCCCTCCTGGGACCTCCCCTCCCCGTCCTGGGAGCCCTCCGCCGCGTAGCCGGGGACGTCGCCGGTGCCGGGGGTCGGCTCGAAGCGCACCCACCCGGAGCCCTCGAACCACAGCTCGGGCCACGCGTGCGCGTCCCGGGGCAGGACCGTGAAGGAGCCCGGGTCCGCCGTCTCCCCGAAGGCCTCCTCCGCCCCCGGTGCGCCGTCCTGACCGGCCCCCGGGGCGGTGGCCGGCAGGTAGCCCACCGCCACGCGCGCGGGGATCCCCAGCTCGCGGGCCATGACCGCCATCGCCGGGGCGAAGTGCCCGGCGTAGCCCGTGCGCACGGCCAGGAACTCCTCGAGGGAGCCCATGCCGCCGGCGTCGTAGCCCTGCTCGAGCGGGGCGTCCACGTCGTAGCGGAACTCGTCGGAGCGCAGCCACTCCTGCAGCGCCAGGGCCTGGTCGAAGGCCGTGGGGGCGTCGCCGGCCCGGTCCCGGGCGGCGTCCCGCAGGGCGGCCGGGGTGTCCTCCGGCAGCTCGAGGAACGGGGCGAGCTCCTCGGAGTCCGGCGGGGCGGGGGCCTCGCGCAGCTGCGCGGAGGTGGGCTCGGGCACGATCGAGCGGACCTCGTAGGCGGTGCCCTCCGGCGGGACCCGGTCCCCGCGCACGGCGAGGTCACGGGGGCTCCAGGACCAGTCGCCGGCCTCGGGCCCCGTCATGTCCACCGGCGCCCACGGCAGCGGCAGCCACCGCTCGGACCAGTCCCGCAGCTCCACGGCGGTGGTGCGCTCGGGGCCTTCGGCCGGCGGCTGGAGCGGGGTCGGCCCGACGTCGTCGAGCCCGGCCTCCAGCCCGGTGGCGTCCGGGAACCACTCCGCGCCGGAGAAGTCGTCCAGGGTGAGCACCCGCAGCAGCTCGGGCTCCCCGGTGCTCGTCGTGTACTCGAGCCGGGGCAGCTGCTGCGCGGAGCGCAGGTCCTGGCCCACCGCCCGCAGCGGCCCCACCCCGGGGGCGCGCTCGCCGGCCGGACCGCTGCCCTGGGGAAAGGCCCCGTTGACGAAACCGGGCACCAGACCGGGGACCAGCAGGGTCACGGCCAGCACGCCGGCACCCACCACGAGGGCCCGCGGCCAGGTGCCCGGCGCCGCCGCGGTGCGGGGCTCCCGCACCGCGCCGAAGCGCCTCCCGCCGCCGAGCAGGACCAGCGCGGCGAGCACGGCGGCCGCCGTCCCGGCGGCGCCCACGCTCTCGGGGAGCACCAGGGCCGGCACCACGAGCAGCGCCAGGACGCCGAGCGCGCTGGCTCCCGGCAGCCGCAGGGCCACGAGCACCGTGTCCACGAACAGGGTCACGGCCCCCGCCGCGCAGGCCGCCACGAACGAGAGCGCCGCGGCCGCCGGGTAGGGGGCGGGCCGCTCGGCGGCGACCCCGGCGGCCTCCCGCCACAGCTGGACGGCCAGGGACAGGCTCCCGGGCGTGGGGACGAGGCCGAGCAGCGCGGCCTCGCGCAGGAACAGCACCGTGAGGACCAGGACCAGGGCGCCGGCGCCGAACAGGGGCGCCAGCGCGCCCGGCAGGCGCAGCACCCGGGACGTGGTGGTCGCGGCGACCACGGCGAGGGCGGCGAGCACCGTCCCGGGCAGCCAGCCCGTCCCGTCGAGAACGCCGGCCAGGGCCACGAGGGACAGCCCGACGGCCACGAGGACCGTGCCGGCCAGCCCCAGGAGGGCGGGCACCGGGCGGGGGGAGCGACCGGGCGCGGGCGCGGGCGCTCCCGGCCGGGCGGGGGCCGCGGGGGCGCGGACGGCGGCGCTCACCGGAGCGCCCCGGCCGGGCGGGAGCCGGTGCCCAGCTGCGCCCACGCGTCCTCGGGCGCGGTGGACGCGCTCACGACGACGACGGACCAGCCCGCCGCCTCGAGCACTCCCGCCCCGTCCGGGACCCGGCCGGGCGAGGAGGTGACCAGCACCGCGCTGCCCGCCGGGATCCGCTGCGTGCCGCGCAGGACCGCCTCCGCCGCGGCCGCCCCGAGGTCCCCGGAGACCAGCAGCACGGGGTGGACCAGGCCGTCCCGGTCGAACCGGTCGGCCAGGGCGTCCGCCGCCGTGCCGTCCACCGTCCCGCCGGAGACCCTCCCGCGCGGTGCGGGCTCGGGGCGCACCCGGGCCAGCCCGTGCCGGGCGTCCTCGGCGCCGTCGTCGGTGACGGCGGTGGCGCGGGCGCGGAGCGGGGCGCCGTCGTCGTCCTCCCCGCCGCGGGGCAGGGGGCGGCCGGTGGTGTCGAGGGCGTGCACCGCGGTCTCGCGCTGGGTGAGGTGCTCGAGCACGGCCGCGGTGAAGGACACGGCCCACTCGAACTCGGCCGTGCTGGGGAGCACGCCGGCCCACAGCCGCTCCCCGGGCCAGGAGCCCTCGTCCCGGTCCAGGACCAGGGTGAGGCGGCGGGTGCTGCGCGGGTCCTCCTGGCGGACCATCAGCCGCCCGTGCTTGGCGGAGGCGGCCCAATGCACCCGGCGCATGGGGTCCCCGTGCCGGTACTCGCGCGTGGTGACGTTGTCCGGGCCCGGCTGGGGCTGCGCCGTCCGGGACGGGTCCGTGCCGGACTCCCGCAGCCGGTCGGCGCTGATCTCCGGCAGCTCCACCGGGTCCGGGGCCACGTGCAGGGAGGTGCGCTCCGAGGCGTCCAGCAGCTCGGCGGCGAGCCCGAACGGGTCGGCGACCCGCACGGTGGCCGGTCCCAGGGCGTACACGCCGCGGCGGCGCGGCCGCACGGTGTAGGCCGCGGGCTCCCCGCCGGCCTCCACGCTCAGCTCCCGGTCCCCGCCCAGCGGCTCCGGCACCGTCTCGTGCACCGCGATCGCCCCCGTGACGGTGCCGCCGCGCCGGGTCCGGTGCCGCACGCGCAGCCGGACCACGGCCGAGTCCCCGGCCGTCACGAGCGCCGGCTCCACGCCGCGCTTGAGCAGCACCCTCGGCTTCACCACGTACAGGGACAGCGCCGCGAACAGGGGCGCCCCGCCCAGGAACAGGGCCAGCGCCAGCACGTCCTTGCGTCCCAGCCAGGTGGCCAGCAGCAGGCACAGCGCGCCCGCCCCCAGGAACGCCCATCCGCGCCCCGTGAACCGGGCCCGGGAGTCCACGGGCTGCTCCGCCCGCTCGCCCTGCGCCGTCCGGCCCGGATCCGGCCGGCGGCTCATCGGGACCGGGGGGTGTGCTCGGCCGGGACCCGCACCTCGTCCAGCACCGAGCGCACCAGCTCCTCCGCGGAGTCCGTGCCCGCGCGCCGGTCCAGGATCAGGCGGTGGGCGAGCACCGGCACCGCGACCGCCCGCACGTCGTCCGGCAGGACGTAGTCACGCCCGCTCAGGGCCGCTTCCGCGCGGGCCGCGGCCTGCAGCTGGAGCAGCGCCCGGGGGCTGGCGCCCAGCCGGATCTGCGGGTGCGAGCGCGTGGCCTGGCCGAGGGCCACCACGTAGGCGCGCACCGCGTCCGAGACGTGGATGCCGCGCACGTGCGCCACCAGGCGGGCCGCGTCCTGCACCGACACGACCGGTTCCAGGTCCGCCAGCGGGGAGCCGCCGCCGTGGTCGGAGAGCATCAGCATCTCCGCCTCGGTGTCCGGGTAGCCCATCGAGATCCGCGCCGTGAACCGGTCCCGCTGCGCCTCCGGCAGCGGGAACGTGCCGTCCATCTCCACCGGGTTCTGCGTGGCCACCACCATGAACGGGGTCGAGAGCCGGTACGTGGTCCCGTCCGCCGTGACCTGTCCCTCGGCCATGCACTCGAGCAGCGCGGACTGCGTCTTGGCCGAGGCGCGGTTGATCTCGTCCCCGATCACCACGTTGGCGAACACGGGCCCCGGCTTGAACTCGAACTCGCGCCGGGCCTGGTCGTACACCGAGACGCCCGTGATGTCCGTGGGCAGCAGGTCCGGGGTGAACTGCACGCGCGAGACCGTTCCGCCGATCGCGCTCGCCAGCGTGCGGGCCAGCATGGTCTTGCCCACTCCCGGGACGTCCTCGACCAGCAGGTGCCCACCGGCCAGCAGCACGCTTAGCGCCGTGCGCGCCGCCTCCGGCTTGCCGTCGATCACCGCGTTGATCCGGTCCAGGATGGCCTGCGTGTACTGGGGGAAGGACTCCATGGGCTCCTCGGCTTCCTGATCGCGTCTGCAGCTCCCAGTATGTCCGCAGCGGGCGCAGCTCGTAGATTGGTGGGGGCGGAACACACCCGCGTGTTCCGGCTCCACCCCGGTCCCGGGACCGCAGGAGCTCCACGAGGACCCCGGGAAGCGCTCCGGTGCCGCCCGGGATCCGGCCGCCCGGTCCCGGTCCCTTCACCGTCAGTCCGTCCCAGATCCTCCGCTCGTCCCTGATCCTCCGTCCTCTGCCCGTCGCCGAGATCCCCCTGCCCGCCCTGCCCGACCGTCCGACGGCCCGTCTCCGAGTTCTCCCTGCCGTTCCGGGTCCTGCCTGCTGGATCCCCGGCCGTCCCGACCGTTCCCGACCGTTCCCGACCGTCCCGACCGTCCCCGACCCTCCCGAGGTGCCGCCCGTGACCGACCCCAACGCCACCCTGCTCACCGCTTCCCTGTGGCCCGACCCCGCCGACCGGCCCGGACCCGCCCCGGGCGCCGCCCCCGCCGCCTACGAGCCCGAGCACTACGCGGTGCCCGAGGACGTCCCCGCGGGGGAGGGCACCCGGCGCCGGTCCGCCCAGGCCGACGACGGGCGCCGCCGCAATCTCGCCTACCCGCCCGCGCCGGAACCGCTGCCGCACCCGGTGGTCGACAACCACACCCACCTGGACCTCCAGGACGGCCGGGTCCAGGTCTCGGTGCGGGACGCCGCGGACGCGGCCGCCCTCGCCGGGGTGGGCGGACTCGTCCAGGTCGGCTGCGACGTCCCGTCCTCCCGCTTCGCCGTGGCCGCCGCCCAGGCGGACCCCCGCGTGCTCGCCGCGGTCGCGCTGCACCCCAACGAGGCGCCGAAGCTCGCGGCCGCCGGCACCCTCGACGACGCGCTCGCCGCGATCCAGGAGCTGGGGGAGCACGAGCGGGTGCGGGCCTTCGGCGAGACCGGCCTCGACTACTACCGCACCGAGGGGGAGGGACGGGAGCACCAGAAGCGGTCCTTCCGGGAGCACATCCGCTTCGCCCGCGAGACCGGCAAGGCGCTGCAGATCCACGACCGGGATGCCCACGCCGACGTCGTCGCTGTCCTGCTGGAGGAGGGCGCCCCCGAGCGGACCGTGTTCCACTGCTTCTCCGGGGACGAGGAGCTCGCGCGGATCTGCAACGAGCACGGCTGGTACATGTCCTTCTCCGGCACCGTCACCTTCAAGAACAGCCACGACCTCAGGGCCGCGCTGCGCACCGCCCGCCCGGAGCTCGTGCTCACCGAGACCGACGCACCGTTCCTGACCCCCCACCCCTACCGGGGCCGGCCCAACGCCAGCTACGTGGTCAACTACACGGTGCGCGGCATGGCCGACATCCTCGAGCAGCAGCTGGAGCCCCTGTGCGAGTGCCTCTGGCGGAACACGGTGGAGGTCTACGGCCAGTTCTGACCCGCCCCAGTGCGCCGAGTCCCCACGCTCTGGGGCTCACGGACGTCGAGCCCCCAAGTCAGTCCCGTATCCCCATGAATCTCCGTGGGGAAACAAGGACGACTTGGGGACTCGGCGGCACGACCGTTGCTCAGCTCGCGGGGCATGGGTGGTGAGCAAGGGCGAGTGGGGCAGCGCGGTGCGTCGTCGGCGGTGACAGGGCCAGGCGCAGCGACGCAGCGGGTGGTGGGGATCAGCGACGCAGCGGGAGGTGGGGATCAGCGAGGCGGCGGGAGGTAGGGATCAGCGGGTAGACACCGAGCGACGCAGGGCGGCCTCGACCCGTGCGACGGTCGCGGCGGGGCAGCGCACGACGTCGTGCCAGCCCACCCGGATGACGGTCCACCCCAGCTCTTGGATCTCGACCTCGCGCCGCCGCTCGTTGCGGATCACGCCGGCAGCGGCGTCCGAGTACTTCGACTCGCCGTCGAACTCGAGCACCAGCCAGAGCTCGGGCCAGGCGAAATCGGCCCGGTAGGACCCCGTCCGTCCCACGATCACCCACTGCAGCTCCGGCGCCGGCAGCCCGGACTCCGCCAGCAGGAGGCGGGTGAGGGTCTCACCCACGGACTCGGAGCGCGTGTCCATGGCGTCCAGCACACGCCGCGCCCTGCGCACGCCCCGGCGGCCCGCCCACTCCGGCAGGCGGTTCTCCAGCTGGATCCGAGTGAGCCCGAAGCGGTGCGCCTGATCCGCCAGGACCACGGCGTCGGCGAAGGGCAGCAGCCGGGCGCAGTCCAGGAGCGTGCGTTCGCCCGAGGTGGCGCGCAGTCCGTCGATCGTGACGACGTCGGTCTCCGGCAGCCGCTCCTGGTGTCTGACGACTCCGGAGTACCCGTTGTGGGTTCCCTCACCCGGCCTGGTGAGCGTGTGCAGACGGGCCGGGACACGCCGCAGGCGGAGACCGTGCACGAGAGCGGCGGAGGCGAGACAGAACACCGGTGGCACGGACGCCGCGCGGGTGAGCGCCCGGTACCGGAGCAACGACTGCTCCTCGGGCCTGAGCTTCCGGTAGCTGTCCGACGACGTGAAGTAGCCGGGCTGAATCCGGTGGAGCTCCCCGGTCCGGAGACGACGCCGGATCTCGTGGACGCTGAGGCCGGTGTCCTGCAACTGGGTGAGGTTCATGAGCTCGGTCATGCCCTGTTGATAGCTGGGGACGGAGTCCCGGTGATCCGTCGCCGCCGCGATGACGAACAAGCCGGCGACCTGATCCCGCAGCACGACTGTGGGGAGTGAAATTGACGTTGCCGCCGAATCCCCAATCCAGTCGCATTTCCCCACACCGATGCGTGGGGACATGAGACAACTTTGGGGGCTCGAGGTCCGGGATGGGTCGCACGTGGGGACTCGGCGGCGGAGGGGGACGGGGCCGATACGATGTCCCGGTGACAGAATCCACTGCGCCCGAGCCCGCCGCCCGCGCCCTGCTGGGGCCCGCGGAGATCCGCGCGCTCGCCGAGCAGCTCGGCATCCGGCCGACCAAGACGCTCGGGCAGAACTTCGTGATCGACCCCAACACGATCCGGCGGATCATCGCCGCCGCGCGGCTGGGCGAGCACGAGACGGTGCTCGAGGTGGGCCCGGGGCTGGGCTCGCTGACCCTCGGGCTGCTGGACTCCGCCGACCGGGTCGTGGCCGTGGAGATCGACCCGCCGCTGGCGGCGCAGCTGCCGCTCACGGTGGAGCGTCTGCGCCCCGAGCTCGCGGACCGGCTGACGGTGCTGGAGCAGGACGCCCTGCGCGTCGAGGCGCTGCCCGCCGAGCCGACCGCCCTGGTGGCGAACCTGCCGTACAACGTGGCCGTCCCCGTGCTCCTGCACCTGCTGGCCCGCTTCCCCTCGATCCGCCGCGGGCTGGTCATGGTGCAGGAGGAGGTCGCGGACCGGCTGGCCGCCGCACCGGGCTCCAAGGTCTACGGGGTGCCGTCGGTCAAGGCCTCCTGGTACGCCGAGGTCACCAAGGCCGGGACGATCGGGAAGAACGTCTTCTGGCCGGCCCCCAAGATCGCCTCGGGGCTCGTTCGCTTCGTGCGCCGCGAGCAGCCGGTGGCGGACGTGGACCGGGAGCTGGTGTTCACGGCCGTGGACGCCGCCTTCGCCCAGCGGCGCAAGACCCTGCGGGCCGCGCTCGCCGGGTGGGCAGGCTCCGCCGCGGCCGCGGGGGAGATCCTCGCCGCCGCCGGGATCGACCCGGCGGAGCGCGGCGAGAAGCTGGACGTGCACGCGTTCGCCCGGATCGCCCAGGCCGGTGCCGCCGCGGGTCTGACGGCGGGGGTTCGCGGGGCATGACGGCGGAGCGGATCACGGAGCGCGCCGATGCGCCGGGCAAGGTCAACCTGTTCTTCGCCGCGGGCCCGCCGCGCCCGGACGGCTACCACGACGTCGCGAGCCTGTACTGCGCCGTGAGCACGGGGGAGACCGTGACGGCCACCCTGACCGGCGGCACCGGCACCGGCACCGGCACCGGCACCACCGTGGGCGTGGCCGCGGTGCCGGGCTCGCTGGTGGCCCAGCAGATCGAGCGGGGCACGTTCCGCCTGGACGCGGTGCCCGCCGACCGGTCCAACCTGGCGGTGCGGGCCGCCGAGGCCGTGCTCGCGCGCTTCCCGCCGCTCACGGGCGGGCTGCACCTGCAGATCGACAAGGCCGTGCCCGTGGCCGGCGGCATGGGCGGGGGCTCCGCGGACGCCGCGGCCGCGCTGCGGGCCGTGAACCGCCTCGCCGCCCGCGCCACGGGACGTCCCGCGCTCGACGACGGCGCGCTGCTGGAGCTCGCCGCCGGTCTCGGCGCCGACGTGCCGTTCGCGCTGACGGGCGGGGCCGCCGCGGGCACCGGGACGGGGACGCAGCTGCGCCCGGTGGCGGTCGGCGCCCCGCTGCACCTGGTCCTGGTGGCGGCGGAGGCGGGGCTGTCGACGCCCGCGGTCTACGCCGAGCTGGACCGGCTGCGCGCGCACGCCGACGTCCCGCCGCCCCGGCTGCCGGAGGAGCTCGAGGAGGCCCTGGGCGCCGGTGCGGCCGGAGTGCTGGCCCCGCTGCTGGCCAACGACCTGCAGGCCGCGGCCCTGTCCCTCGCCCCGCAGCTGGCGCCCGTGCTGGCCGCGGGTGCGGCCGGGGGCGCGCTGGCGAGCTTCGTGTCCGGGTCCGGGCCCACGGCGGCGCACCTGGTGGTGGACGCCGCCGCCGCGGAGGAGCTCGCGGACGTGCTCAGGGGCCAGGGAGCGCCCGCTCTCGCGGTGCGTGCTCCCTGACCCCTGGCGATCGGCCGCCGGCGCCTGGATCGGACCTGACCTCCCGGGTTCAGGCGGCGCCGGCGGACGTCAGTGGCCCTGGGCGCCGGCGTCCTGGGCGGGCGCCGGGTCCGCCGCGGGGCGGGCCTGGCGCTGCACCACGAAGGCGGGGACGACCGCGGCGCCGCGGCCGCTGAGCCGCTCGAAGCGCTCCCGGAACCGGCGCAGCCGGCCCCGGGGCTCCACGGCCAGGACCAGGCCGTCGACCCGGTCGGTCAGGGCGGCCAGCTCGGCGGCACCGGCCCGGGGCGGGACCGTGGCCACCAGCAGCGAGGCCGTGGTGTCCTCCATGCCCAGCCAGTTCGTCCCGCCGAGGGTGCCCATGGGGTCCGTGAGCGTGTCGGCGCCCACGATCTCCACGGTGCCGCCCCAGGAGGAGACCACGTTGTCCAGGGCCTGCACCACGACCGCGGCCTGACCCGGCAGGGTCGAGTGCACCGCGATCCGGGAGCCCGGCCGCGGCACCGCACGGTCCTCGTCCTGGGAGAGCCGGCGCAGCAGCTCGAGCGCGCCGTCCTCGTCGTCCTCGGAGCTCAGCACCACCACGGGCGAGCCGGTGGCGTCGGCGAGCCGGTCGGGCCGGCGCACGCTGCGGTCGGCCCGCTCCCGGAGGGCGCCGGCGAGGGCGCCCAGGACCAGTCCGCCCACCAGGCCGCCGGTCACGAAGAGCAGCAGGCCGGCGGAGGAGGGCTCCTGCGGCGGCGTGGCCTCGCTGATCACGCGGCCCGGCGTCGGGGCGATGAGGGACAGGGCGGTGCGCTGCTCGCGCAGCTGCCGCAGGGTGGAGGAGTCGTCGTCGGAGCGCTCGAGGGCCGCGATGGACCTGTCGACGCGCTGCAGGGTGTCGTCCGCGGTGGTCTGCACGTCCTCGCCGCGGTCGGCGAGGTAGGCGGTGGCCAGGGCGTTGGCGCGCTCGGCGGCCTGGTTGGGGTCGTCGGCGGTGACGGTGACCCGCAGCACCTGGGTGTCGTCCGGGGCGGCGGTCGAGAGCCGCTCGAGCAGGTCCTCGGCCAGCGCGGGGTCGGCGTCCTCGACCGGGACGTCCTGCAGCAGGGCCGCGGCCCGGAGGGTGATGCGCTGGGAGGCCATGGTGGCCATCTCCGTCTGCATCTCGACCTCCTCGACGCCGGAGTCGCCCGTCAGGGGGTTCACCGCGCTGGGGGTGACGGTCATCGAGGCGGTCGCCTGGTAGGTGGGCGGCCACAGCAGACCGGCCACGAGCGCGGCGGCCAGGACCACGAGCCACGTGCTGACGATGGTGGGCCACCGGCGCAGGACGCGGCGCCACGGCGGTGTCGGGTCCGCGGGCTCGGGCCGGCGCGGCCGGGTCCGGACGGTGTCGTCCCGGGTCCGGCGCCGGTCGGCGCCGATGGTGTTCAGTGTCTCGCTCATGTGGATTTCCCCCCTGGTGGATCGCGGTCGTCTCGGTCGGAGCGGTCGTGGCCGGTGCCCGCCCCCCGGCGGACCGCCGACCCGGTCCTCGGGAAGCGCTGCCGGGTCCAGCCCGGCCGGCGGCGTCCTGATCCGATGTCGATCGATTTGAATGTTACAGATGCAAACTCACCGGGACCACAGGAGGTCCCGGGAACTGCGTGGCCTCTTCGGGCCACACGTCTCGTCCGCCGTCCCCCGGACGGCGGACCGGCCGCGGAGCACGAGCAGCGCCGCGGCGCCGGCCACGAGCAGGCCGGTCAGCGCCAGGTGCACGAGCAGGCCGGCGGTGCTCTGGCCGAGCAGTTCGCGCACGAGCAGCCCGCCCCCGCCCGTGAGCACCGCCGCGGCCGCGGCGATGGCGCCCACCACGGACCAGCGCGGTGAGATGCCGAGCAGCCGCACGGACTGGAACAGGGCCAGGCCGGTGTCGGTGAGCACCGACGCCGCCCACGCGGTGGCCGCGCCCACGAGGCCCCACTGCGGGATCAGCCACAGGTTCAGCACCACCGCCACGGCCAGCGCCGCGGTCTTGTTCATCAGCTGCCACCGGCTGCGCCCGGCCATCAGCAGCAGGGACTGCACCCCGCCGGCGGAGACGGCCAGGAGCATGGCGGAGGCGATGACGACCATCGCGGGATGGCCGGAGTCGAAGCCCTCCCCGAAGAAGGACAGGATGACGGGCCCGAACAGCAGCAGGGTGAGGTAGAAGGGCCAGGCGCCGGCCACGAGCACCGCGGTGGTGCGGGTGAACACGGACCGGGCGGTGGCGAGGTCGTCGACCGCGAGCGCCGCGCTGATCGACGGGCCGGTGACGATGCGCGCGGTGTGGTCGAGCATCGCGCCCACCCGGATGCACCGGTTGATCACCCCGTAGACGCCCGCGGCGGCGGGGCCCAGGAACGCGGCCACGAGCAGCACGTCGAGCCACTCGAGCAGCGCCTCGACGAAGGCGGTCACGCCGCGGGCGGAGGAGAAGGACCAGAACGCCCTCCGCTGGACCGCCGTCCCCGGTGGGGGAGCGGCCCCGGGCTCGTCGCGCAGGTTCCGGAGGTGCCGCCGGAGCAGCACGAGGGCCAGCGCGGCGACCACGGCGACCGGCACCGTCCACGCCGCCGTGAGCGCCAGCAGCCCGCCGCCGGCCAGGACGACGGCGAGGACGCCGAGCACCCGCAGCGAGGGCAGCAGGACGTTCTGCAGGAAGGAGAAGGTCGGCACCCGGTGCAGTCCGCGCAGGGCGCCGAAGGCGAGGTTGAGCACGGCGCCGAGCACCAGGAACGGGGCCGCCAGCAGGACGGCGGGGCCGACGCCCTCGGGCAGGACCCCCGGCAGGACCGTGAGCAGGGCCGCGACGGCGGCCACGCCCAGCGCGAGCACGAGCACCGGCCGCCCCGCGATCCGCAGCACCCCCGGCACCGCGGCGCCCTGGCCCCGGGCGGTGAGGGCGGGGACCGCCCGCACCAGCCCGGTGTCGGCGCCGAAGGTGGACAGGGCCGTGGCGATCGCCAGCACGGCCACCACCTGGAAGAACTGTCCCGCCGCCGCCGCGCCCGAGGCGTTGGAGACCACCAGCGTGGCGGTGAAGGCCAGACCCGCGCCCGTGACCACGAAGGCGAAGGTCAGCGAGCCCGAGCGCGCCAGCGGCGGGGCGCTCACAGCCCCTCCCCGTAGCGCCGGGAGCGCAGCAGCACGGCCAGGCTGAGGCTGATCAGGATGAACTGCACCGCGTCCAGGCCGTAGTAGGTGAAGAACAGGCACGCGGCTACGGGCGCGGCGTGGATGAGCAGCCCGGTGGTGGTGCGGACCTTCAGCGTCATCAGCGTGGTCCCGTGCAGGTAGACCATGAACAGACCCAGGCCCACCAGCCCGTAGCAGAACATCAGGGTCCAGATGTAGCCCTGGGTGCCCATCTCGATGCCCACGGTCTCGTCGTAGAGGGGCGCCCCGTAGCCCAGCAGGGGCGAGTCCAGGGTGGCGAGGAAGGTGTCCCGGTACAGGTCCGAGCGGGTGCCCGTGCTGTCGCTGTACTGCTGCCGGCCCATGATCCGCTCCACGGCGCCGCTGGCCACGAGCCACCCGCCCACGGCGGCCACCCCGGCCGTCCCGGCCAGGGCCACCCCGATCCGGCCCCGGAGGACCATCCGGACCATCACGTAGCCCAGGGCCACCGCGATGCCGAGGAACATGCCGCGGTTGGTCGTGGCCACGGCCGGGGCCAGCGAGGCCAGCAGCCCGGCCACGATCAGCAGGTGCCGGGCGCGGAAGCGCACCGTGGTCAGGTAGGCCAGCACCAGGGGCGTGAGGAGCACGAACCCGGAGCCCCACCCGTTGGTGTACGGGAACGGGGCGGCGGGCCGGTTGTAGGGCTCGGGCGCCCCCCAGGGCTTCTGGACCTCCGCCAGCGGCGGGAAGAAGTAGTTCTGCACGAGGGCGTTGGAGGTGATCCCGTCCGGCAGCAGCAGGCCGATCGGGGTGGTCAGCCGGGCCTCGGGGATCACGAACGTCAGCAGGCCGAGCCCCACCAGCGTGGCCCACGCGACCACGGCGGCCCGCAGGAACCGGTGGTGGTCCAGGGTCTCCCGGGCGTTCCAGTAGTAGACCACGTAGACCAGCGCGGCGAAGATGTTCACCCAGCGCAGGGCGAAGCCCATCCAGGACCCGAAGCCCTCGATCTGCACCGAGCTCGCGGCCATCCAGAGCAGGAACACGCCGAGCACCCACGCCGGCCACGGGACGGTGGTGCCGCGGCGGAGCACGAGCAGGAAGACCATGACCACGGCGAGCAGGGCCGGGGCGAACTGCAGGGCGCCGGAGGCCCAGATCAGCGGCAGCCCCCAGAACAGGACCAGCAGCGGCCAGGCCGGCAGGGCGGCGGTGGTGCGGCGGACCGGGGCCGGCCGCACCACCGAGGGGCTCAGGAGCGCCACGGCCGCCTCACACTCCCCGGCCGAAGAAGGACACGGCGTTCTGCAGCCGCTCGGCGCTGACCGCCCCGGTCGCCACCGCCAGGGCGCCCCACGCCCGCAGCTGCCCACGGTCCCGGCGCAGGGCGGCCCGCGCCCACCGCACCGCCTCCCGGCGGTCGCCGCGGGCGGCGTGGGCGAAGGCCACCTGCCCCGCCATCAGGGCCGTGCCCCGGTCCGAGGTCTCGAACTCGGGGAACTTGCGCAGCATGTAGGTCAGGGCGTCGGCCATGTCCCCCCACTGCTGGCGGAAGAAGGAGGGCCGGTCCCAGCGCACGGTCAGCACGGTCTCGGGCACGGAGCGCACCGGGGCGTGCCGGGCCAGGCGCAGCAGCAGGTCGTAGTCCTCGCCGTAGGAGGACGGCAGGTCCTCGTCGACGAGACCCACCGGCCCGTACAGGTCGGCCCGCCGGCAGATCAGTGCCGAGGGGTGGATCTCCATCATCCGGTCGGCCAGCAGCTCCTCGAAGGTGGCCACCGCCTGCGGGACGCGGCGGATGGTGCGCTCGTGGGAGACGATCTCGATCGCCCCGGCGATCGCCGAGGCCTCCGGGTGCCGGTTCCAGTGGGCCACCTGCCGGGCGAGCTTGTGCGGGGCCCACACGTCGTCGTCGTCGCAGAAGGCGATGATCTCCCCGGTGGCGGCGTGGATGCCGGTGTTGCGGGCGCCCACCAGGCCCGGGGAACGGGTGTTGGGCACGGTGCGCAGCTCCACGCCGGCCGGGACGCGGACGTCGGCGAGCGGGTCGACCTCGATCCGGTCGAAGACGACGACGACCTGCAGCGGGCCGGCGTAGTCCTGCTCGACGATGGCGCGGACCGCCTCCCGCAGCATCTGCGGGCGCCCGGCCGTGGCGATCAGGACGGACACGGACGGGTGCTCGGTGCGGAAGCCGGCGGCGGTGGTGGCCGGGGCCGGGGCGAGGACGTCAGCGGACATGGCTGGTGCTCCTGTCGGTGGGGCGGGCGCCGGCGGTGCCGGCGTCCGGGACGGTGGGGGCGGGCCGGTCGGTCAGGCCCCGGTACTTGCGCCGCATCGAGACCGCGCTGATCGCCGCGAGGGCGGCCAGCAGGATCGCGTAGGCGGGCAGGAAGAGCGCGGGGATCCCCCAGAGGAGGAAGATCCAGCAGGTGACCCCCGCGTCGGTGGGCAGGTTGAGGAAGGAGCGCAGCGTCCCGCCCGTGGGCGGCCCGGCGATCCCGCCGGTGCGCCGCAGCTGCTCGGCGAGGATCTGGCTCATGAACTGCCCGACCTCCACGAGGACGAACAGCGCGGCGAGCACCGCCAGGGCCGCGGCCGGGAACGCCTCGGGCCGCGGGTGCAGCAGGGCGGCGGCGGCCACGGCCAGGTGGATCGCCGGGGTCCGGATCGAGTCGACCACGTGGTCGAGCCACTCCCCGGCCGGCGAGCCGGTGCCCGTGAGCCGGGCCACCTGCCCGTCGGCCGAGTCGAGGACGTAGCCGGCCGCGAGGAGCACGGCGACGACGACGCCCGTGGCCGGGGCCGGCGGTGCCACGACGAGCACCGCCAGCCCCGCGGCGGAGAGGACCGCGCTGAGCGCGGTCACCCCGTTGGGGGTCAGCCCCGCCGCGGCCGCCTCGGCCGCGGCGTAGCGGGCCAGCGGGCGGTTGACCCACCGGGTGTAGGCCGGGACCCCCTGGCCGGGCTTCTGCGCGGCGCGCAGCCCGGCCAGGGCCTCCGGGAAGGTGGGCCGGCGCCGCGGGGCGCCGGCGGTGCCGGTGGTGCTCATGCCGCGTCCTTCGGGCGGGGCGCCAGCTCGAGGTCGAAGCTGGCGTCCGGGGTCGCCCGGTAGTCGAGGTGCATGCTGACCGTGATCACGTTGACCCCGGCCTTCAGCGCCGAAGCGGGCACCACGGCGGTGACCGGGTCGGCGAGGGCGGCGGCGGTGCTCCGGGAGCCCAGCGTGTAGCTGGTCCAGTCGAGGGAGCCCTCCGGCATGTTGGACCGGACGACCTCCTTGCCGTTGACCCGCACCACGATCCCGTCGTCGGCCCGGGTGGTGAGCTGCAGGTCCCCGAGCGCCGCCGGGTCCGCCACCGTGAACTCCTTGCGGAACTGGGTGGCGACCGGCCGGCGGCCGTCGGTGGTCAGCTCGGTGATCACCGGGGTGCCCCAGCCGAACGGTGCCCGGCCCTTGAGCCAGCCCGTGACGGCGCCGGCCTGCTCCCAGTCGTCCTCCGGCGCCGAGTCCTCGTGCCGGTAGGACCACTCGGCCCCGCGGGCGATGACGTCGGGCTGCACCGCGGGCGCCTCGGGCTGCTCGCCCTTCACGACCTCGGCCCGCAGGTCGAAGCTGGCGTCGGTGGTGTTGGTCCAGTTGGAGTGCATCTCGGCGGCGATGACGTTCTTGCCGTCGCGCAGCATCCAGCCGGGGACCTCGACCGTGACGGGCTCGGCCACCGCGGTGGCGGTCCGGCGCGGTGCGGTCGCGTAGGTGCCGGAGGCCAGCAGCCCGTCCGGCAGGTTGTTGCGGACCACTTCCTCGCCGTTGACGTAGACGGCGATGCCGTCGTCCGCCCGGGTGGTGAGGGTGAGCTTCTCGACCGTGGAGGCGTCGGCCACCTCGACCGAGCGGCGGAAGTAGGTGGTCAGCGGGCGGGTGCCGTCGGCCACCAGCGTGGTCTTCACCTGGTCGCTGCCCCAGCCGAGCACGGCCGAGCCCTGCTTCCACGCGGCGTCGTCGAAGTCTGTCGCCGCCCAGCCGCGGGCCGGCGGGTTCGCGCGGTCGTGGTGGTAGCGCCACGTGGCGCCCTCGGCGACGAGCGCGGCCGGATCGGCCGGCTGCTCCGCCGGCTGCTCCTCGGCGGGAGGCTCCTCGGCCGGGGGCTCCTCGGCGGGAGGCTCCTGAGCCGGGGGCTCCTCGGCCGGCGGCTCCTCCTCGGCGGGCGGTGCCGGCTGCGTGCCGGCGGTGGCCACGGCGGTGAGGTCGAAGGTGGCGTCGGTGGTGTTCGTCCAGTTGGAGTGCATCTGGGCGGAGATCACGTTCTTGCCGGTCTTCAGCGCCGATCCGGGCACCTCCACCACGACCGGCTCGGCCACCGCGGCGGCGGTCCGGCGCGGGGCGAGGGCCCACGGGTTGTCCTCCAGGGAGCCCTCGGCCACGTTGGAGCGGACCACTTCCTTGCCGTTGACGTAGACGACCACCCCGTCGTCGGCGCGGGTCGTGAGGGTCAGCTTCGCCACCTTGGAGGCGTCGGCCACGTCCACGGTCCGGCGGAACTGGGTGACGATCGGGCGGGTGCCGTCGGCCACGAGCGTGGTCCGCACCGAGGCGTCGCCCCAGCCGAGCACGGCCGAGCCCTGCTTCCACGCGGTGTCGTCGAAGGCGGTGGACGTCCAGTCCGCACCGGGCGAGACGTCCCGGCTGTGGTGGTACTTCCACGTGGCGCCCTCGGCGATCAGGGTGCTGGTGCCGGTCCCGGGCTCGGGCTGCGGCTGCGGCTCCGGGGCCGGCTGGGCGCCGGCCACCACCACCGGGGTGGAGGCGGAGACGTTGCCCGCGGCGTCCGCCGCGCGCACCGCGTACCGGGCGCCGTCCAGGTGCGGGACCTTCAGGCTCGTGCCCGTGGCGGTGCCGATCGGGCGGTCGTTGCGCAGCACCTGGTAGCTCACCCCGGACTCGGGGGCCGCCGTCCAGGTCAGGGCGTCGGAGGTCCCGTCGAGGGTGACCTTCAGGCCCGAGGGCGCCGCCGGGGCCTTGGCGTCGCGCGGGGCGAAGCGCAGGAAGCCGCCGGACCACTGCGCCGCTCCGGAGGTGGAGACGCTGCGGTTGATGTCGCCGCCGGTCCACAGCACGCCCTTGCTGTCCATCAGCGCGGCCCAGATTCCCCAGCCGCCGAAACCCTTGATCTCGGGGTTGAAGCCGGGCTGGTAGCGCCCGCTGGCGGCGTCCCAGGCGCCGATGGCGTTGATCCGGTCCGCCACGATCTTGGGCTGGGTGGCCACGTTGGCCTTGATCCACTTGGTGGCGCCGGCGTTGTACCAGTTGAAGCAGTGGCAGGCGCCGAAGACCGTGCTGTCGGTCGAGGTGATCGCCTGGATGTCGCCGCCCTGGGAGGTGATGCCCTCGGAGGTGCGCTGGAAGGTGGAGCGGTCGTAGCCGAACATCGAGTGCTCGGCGCCGCCGGCCCACACGGTGTTGCCCTGCTCGCGCACGGCGAGCTGGAAGCCGTCCTGGCCCGGGTTGGCGTAGTCCACCGGGATGGAGGGCTCCCAGGTCCAGGGGTCCAGCGCCGCGCCGGCGGAGGAGCGCACGGCCGCGAGCCGGAACGCCGAGGCGCCCTGGGACTGGTTGAAGTAGCCGGCCGCGTAGAGCCGGTCCCCCTTCGGGGAGGCGTCCACGCTGGTCACGGTGCCGTTGAACTCGGGGTTCCAGGAGGCGTCCGGGGTGCGCGTGGAGATCTTCACGCGGGCGCCGGCGCGGGCGTAGACCCGGCCCGTCTCCTGGCCGCCGCTCAGGTGGGTGAAGGCCCCGCCCAGGTAGAGCCAGTCGCCCTGCACGTCCAGCGACCGGACCTGCAGCACGCCGTTGGTCAGGAGGTTCTCCACCTTGAGGTTCCAGGCGGTGTCCACCTTGCCGGTCGTGGCGTCGAGCACCACGACGCCCGGCGCGCTCACGCCGTTGACCGTGGTGAAGCGCCCGCCCACGGCCAGCCGGTTGTCCGGCAGCTCCGCGAGCGCCTTGACCTGGCCGTTGAAGACCGGGCGGAAGTCGGTGCGCAGCTCACCGGTGTTGACGTCGAAGGCCGCGAGGTAGGACTGGGCCACGCGCCCCGTGCCGGCCGCGTTGCGCTGCATGGCCTTGAAGTTGCCGCCGGTGAAGACCGAGTTCCCGATCTGCTCGAGGGCCTGCACCTCCGTGTTCATCTCCTCGCCCAGGCCGTCGGCGCGCTCCACGGCGCCCCACTTGGTCGGCTCGGCGCCGCTGTTGGGCAGGGCCCGCTGGGCGATCGCGGCGGTGCCCGCGTCGGGGATCGCCTTGCCCTCGAAGGCCTTCTGGTCGACCTTGGGCCGCAGGTACACCTGCGTGAAGGGCATGGCGCCCTTGCCGCCGGTGGCCGGGGACCACAGGTAGGTGGTGGCGGTGTTGCTGCCGGCCACCTCGTCGCCGTAGCGGAAGCCGCGCTGCCAGCTGGTCTCGGCGACGTCGGCGAAGCGCATCCGGGCGGTGCCGGTGGAGCCGATGTCGTTGGTGGTGCCGCTGGTCCCGGAGGCCACGCCCGTGCCGTAGCGGAAGGACCAGGAGGTCACCGGGGTGCGGGAGCCGAACGTCCAGTTCCAGTACGGCTTGGCGCTGACCTTGATGCGGCCCTCCTGCCAGGTGGTGCCCGCGGCGTCACGGGCCCGGCGCAGCCGGATGCCGTCGTCGAGGGAGTCGGGCCGCTGCCCGTTCAGGAGGTCGTCGACCGTCTCCGAGGACAGCTGCTTGGGCGCGAAGGCCGCGGTGCCGGTGACCGTGGAGGCGACGTCCTTGGGCGTGCCCACGCCCTGGTAGTACTCCTTCCAGTCGTTGCGGCCGCGGCCCACGAGGACCCAGCCGCCGCCGTCGGTCACCTGGTCGCAGTAGAACTGCTCGGGTGCGGTCATCGCCGGGGTCACCAGCCAGTAGACGCCGGAGGCCGACTTCGGGTCCTTCTGCTTGATCTCCCAGCAGGACGCCGCGGCCGAGGCCGCGGTCTTCCCGTCGACGGGCGGCGCCTCGGCGGCGCCCGACGGGGCGAAGGTCAGCAGCGTGGCGGCGACGGCCATCACGGTGCCGATGCTCAGGCTCGCCCGGGTGCGGGCCGTGCGGGCCCGGCGCCGGGCCCGGTCCGCCCGGGGCGGGGTGTTCGTGTTTCCCATGGTGTGGTTCCTCAACAGGTTCGTGCGGACGGGTCAGCAGGTCGGGTCGTCGGGGAAGCCGTGCTGGACGACTTGCCAGGACTCGCCGGGCTGACGGAAGAGGTCGTAGTTGTGCAGGGCCTTCCGGCCCTTCTGCGGGCCGCTGACGACCACGCCGGCACGGTCCACCACGGTGACCGCGGAGGAGTCGAGGCAGACCGTCACGCGCACGGCCTCGCCCTCGTCCGTGGGCAGTGGGGCGGAGACGGGTTCGCCGACGACGACGGGCGTCCCGCGTTGCTCCCAGCCCTGGTGCTCGTACTCGGCCAGGGACGCGAGGATCTCCTGGAGCGCGGCGCCGGCGGCGGACTCCTGGGCCACCGCGACGGCGGCCGGGTCCAGCTCGGCGGGCTCCTCCCCGGCGTCGAGCTCCGCGGAGGACTGCGGGTTGCCCGGGTTCTCCGGGGCCGGCTCGTCCGAGGGGACGAAGGCCTCGTGGACCTCGAGCGCCGCCTGGATCTGCTCGACCTCCGGGGCGTCGGCGGCCACGGGCTCCGCCGAGGGCAGGTCCTTGGCGCGGACCTCCTGCGGCGTCTCCAGCTCCACCACGGTGTTGGCCTCCAGGGCCTCGGCCGCCGGGTCGTCGCCGGCGCCGCCGGCTCCGCAGCCGGCCAGCAGCCCGGCGAGCACGAGCCCGCCGAGCACCCGGTGCGCCGTTCGGACAGTGGGACCTCGAGTGCTCGATGCGCACGACAGGTCAAGGATCATGTCAGCTCCCCCCAGATCTGAACTTCCGGCGCCGAACAGCCGGCGCCGCGGTGATCCGCCGCGGGTCGTGGGTCGAGGGACCCCCGCAGCCTCCCGGACGACCCCCCGTCCGGATTCATTGGATCGCATGGAGTCTAACCCCGGGGTTAACGATCGGGAACGGATCGGGATGTCCCCTTTTGTGGCCATCCTTTTCGGATGCAAACGCGGGTTTCTCCGCAGTAGGGTGAGGCGATCACCGGAGTTCCCTGAAGCAAACGGGGGCTCCGGACGCAGCACGGGACGGCCGCGGCTCGGGGGGAGCGCGGCGTCCGGCGAACGTAGGGGGACGATGTGGCGGGGGAGACACCGGGATCGGCAGGGGCGCGCCGGCGCCGGAGGACGCGGCTGCCCGTGCGGCAGTTCGCGCACCTGGACGCGATGCGCGCCGCCGCGGTCATGCTGGTGGTGCTCGCGCACGCCGGGCTGGAGCTGGTGCCGGGCGGCAGCGGGGTGACGATCTTCTTCGTCATCTCCGGCTTCATCATCACGCACCTGGTGCTCAAGGAGCACCGCCGCACCGGCGGCTTCGACATCGGCGGGTTCTACCGCCGGCGGGCCCTCAAGCTCGCCCCGCCGCTGCTCGTGGCCCTGGTGCTGCCCACCGCCCTGTACGCCTGGCTGGTGCGGCCGCTGAACCCCGGGGACGTCCTGGGGCAGGTCTTCTTCTTCTTCAACTGGCGCTACACGGACTCCCAGGTGGACGTCCTGCCCGGCTCCATCGTGGTGTGGAGCCTGTCCATCGAGGAGCAGTTCTACGTGGCGTTCGCACTGATCTGGCTGCTGCTGGTGGGCCGGCGCCGCCCGGCCACCGCGCTGGCCGTCCTCGCCGGGACCGCCGCGCTCGCCTCGGCGGGCGCGCGGGCGGCCCTGCACCTGGGCGGGGCGAGCGCGGACCGGATCTACTTCGGCACGGACACCCGGCTCGAGGCCATCGCCATCGGGGTGCTCGCCGCGGTCTGGTACGCCCGCGTCACCCGGGAGGGCGCGGCCGGCGCCCCGCCGTGGTGGGGCCGGGACCGGGTCCTGGTGCTGGCCGTGCTGCTCTACCTGGGGTCGCTGCTGATCCGCGACGAGCTCTTCCGTGAGACCGTGCGCTACTCGGCGCAGGCGGTCGCGGCCTGCCTGGTGGTGCTCTGGGGCCTGCACGGGCCCACCGGCCGGCTCGGCACCCGGGCCTTGGCGGTGATGCGGTGGACGCCGGTCCAGCTGCTGGGACTGGCCAGCTACAGCATCTACCTGCTCCACGTGGGCACCGGGCACGCACTGACCGCCCTGGTCGGCGAGCTGCCCGGCCCGGCCGGGGTGGCCCTGCGCGTGCTGGCCGGCACTGCCGCGGGCATCGCCTGCTGGTGGTTCGTCGAGGAGCCGGTGGCCCGCTGGAACCACCGCCGCCGCGCCGGCCGGAGCGCCACGGGCACGGCCGTCCCCGTCCCGGCCTCGCAGCCGGCAGGGCAGCCGGCAGGACAGCCGGCCGGGCAGCCGGCCGGGCAGTCGGCAGGCCGCCCGTCCGGAGAGCCGGCGGGGCAGCCGCGCGGGCAGCGCGCGTCCGGGCAGCCCTCGGGACAGCCGACGGGTCAGCCCGCGGAGCAGCCGGCAGGGCAGCCGTCCGGGTGAGCCGCGCCCGTCCGTCCGCTCCGGGCGGACGGGCCCACAGATTTCCGCCGCGCGCCTTCCGGGGCCCGCGGCGAGCAGACCGAGAGGGACTCCCGGCGTGGCCGGGGCGGTCCACCGGGCCGGGGCACAGGAGGCCCCGGCAGGATTCCGAGGGGGGAATGACTGACATGAGCACCGACAAGCAGGCACCGCGCGTGGGGTACGCGGCCGGGGCGTTCGACCTGTTCCACGTGGGGCACCTGAACATCCTGCGCCAGGCGAAGCAGCACTGCGACCACCTGATCGCCGGCGTGGTCTCGGACGACCTGATCGAGATCACCAAGGGCCACCGGCCGGTGGTCTCCCTGCGCGAGCGGATGGAGATCGTGGAGCACATCCGCTACGTGGACCAGGTCCACGCCGAGGTGCTGCTGGACAAGCTGGACACCTGGGAGCAGCTGCGCTTCGACGTCTTCTTCAAGGGCGACGACTGGCGCGGCACCCCGAAGGGCGAGCGGCTCGAGCGGGAGTTCGCGGCGGTGGGCGTGGAGGTCGTGTACTTCCCGTACACGGTGCACACGTCCTCCACGAAGCTGCGCGCCGCCCTCGAGGTGCTCTCGCTGCCGGTGGCCTGAGGATCAGCGCGGCGGCTCCGGGGGGAGTCGGCGCCCGGGGTCCTCCCCGGACCAAGGCGGCCGTGTCGGGTGCGAGGACCCCTCCGGCGGTGCCGGCGAGGAGCCCTGGGCCCGAGGTCCCTGCGGCGACCTCGGCCCCTGCGGGTGGTCCTGCGGGGAGAGCCCGGGGCCGGGTCGCCCCTGGGCCGGCTGCTCCGAGGGCGGGCCCCACCGGGGCGGCCCCGCCGGGGCGCCGTGGCCCGGACCGGCAGGGCCCCGGCCCACCGACCCGGCGGTCCCCGCCCAGGTGCCGGTGTGCCGCGGGTCGCCGGCCGCCGCGGCGCCGGGTGCGCCGGGGTGGTCGTCCCGGTCCGCGCGCCGGCGGGCCCGGCCGCGGCGCGCGGCGTCCCAGGCCCACACCACCAGGGCGCCCACGCCGAACAGCGCCACGAGCAGCGCGACGACGGCACCCAGGAAGGGCACGGCCCGCAGCAGCACGTAGATCAGCAGGCCGAGGGCCAGGGCGAGCACACGCTTGCCGAAGCGTGCCGGGTCCCGGTCCCGCAGCAGCAGACCGCCCGCGGTGAAGCTGACCACGACCGGTGCCAGCAGGGCCACGGCGAGCACCAGGACCAGGACCAGCACGAGGTCGAGGACCACGCCGGTGGTCACGACCGCGGCCGCCAGCCCGCCGAGGGTCAGCCATCCCAGGGCGATGGCCAGCAGGACGGCCACGACCAGCACGGCGAACAGGGCGACCGCCGTTCCCGCGACCGCCAGCGCGCCCCAGCCCAGGCTGAGCCAGGGACGGGCGCGGAGCACGCCCGCGGCGCCGCGGGTGGCCCGGGGCATCAGCCACAGGGCGAGCAGCCCGACCAGGAACAGCGTCACGAACAGGCGCAGACCGTCGATCAGCAGGGCGAGCGGACCGGCGGGTGCGACCGCCTCGTCCTCGACCACCACCTGCTCGTAGTCGACCTGCCCGGCGATCTCGGCGCCCGGGGCGATCGTCGCCTCTGTCCCGGACCGGTAGGACAGGTCCCCGTCGAGGCGCGCGCCGTCGGTGAGGGTCAGGCCCGGGTCCACCCGGGGCACGGCCACACCGGTCGTGGGCGCCCACGCGGCCCCGACCTCGTCGGCGGAGCCCACGTCCGCCTGCACGTCCCCGCCGATCGCCCCGGCCAGGGCGAGCGCGGCGGCCCCGGCGGTCACGTCGCCCTCGACCGTGCCGGCCAGCTGGGCCTGGTAGGCGCCGAGGAGCACGTCCCCGCCGATCTCGGCCCCCGGGCGGGTCTCGATGCTGTAGCCGGCGGTGACCAGGTCGTCGGTCACCCGGGCCCCCTCGCCGAGGAGGAGCACCTGGGAGGCCACGCGGGCGTCGTCGCCCACGGTGCCCTCGATCACCACGGTCTGGGCCGCGGCCATGAGGTCCCCCTCGACTGTGCCGTTGATCGTCACGGTCCCGCCGGCGACCAGCAGGTCGCCGCGCACGGTGCCGTCGACCACCACGTCCCCGCCGGTCACGTACAGGTCGTCGTCCACGACCTCGTCGGCCGCGACCACCACGGTGTCCTCGCCGCGGATCTCGGCGGCCCCGGCGGCGGGGGCGGTGAGCAGGGCGCCCGTGAGGGCCAGGGCCAGCAGGGCCAGCAGGCTCAGCAGGGTGGGTAGGCGGCGGAGGAACGGGACGGGCGAGGTGCGGGGCACCGGCTGGGTCTCCATGCTCCCGAGTCCACGCCCGGGCCGGGACGGAGTCAAGGAACGGGCCAGTGTGACGGCCGCCCGCCGTGTACCAGCGCGTAGGTGTAGAGCTGGTCACGGTTGCGGATCGTCGCTGGTGGGGCGGGGGCCGCGGTCCTAGCCTGAGGCTGTCGTGCGGAGGGCGCGGCGGATCCGATCGGGGGTGGGTCATGTCAGGACAGAGACTCGGAGCAGGAGTGGCCGCGGCAGTCGTGGTGTTCGCGGGGCCGCTGCCGGCGGCGCTCGCGCACGGCGACGAGGACCCGCCGGGGCCGCGCGTGGTCGCGGAGGGCCTCGACAACCCGCGCCAGCTCAACCGGGACCAGGACGGCGACCTGGTCGTGGCCGAGGCGGGCCGCGGCGGCACCGAGTGCGTCGGTGCCCGGTGCGCGGGACCGAGCGCCGCCGTCACCCTCATCGAGGACCCGGGACGGGACACCCCCACGGTGACGACCGTGGTGGAGGGCGTGCTGTCCGTGGCGGCGCCGGACGGGAGCTTCGCGGAGGGACCCGGTGGCGCCGACGCCACGGACGTGGCGGGGCAGTACATCGTGGCGGGCTACGACCCCGAGCGGCTCGACCTCTCGGTGTTCACGGCCCGCGGTGGGGCGATGCTCGTGGCCGGCACCGAGGAGAACGGGGAGAAGTACCTGGTCTCCTACGCCGATCTGCAGGCGGCCGAGGAGGAGCTCAACCCGGACGGCGCCCAGATCGACTCGAACCCGTACGCGGTGCTCTACGTGGACGAGGACGACGAGGCGTCGCCGGACGGCTACGCGCTCGTGGCTGACGCCGCCGCCAACACGGTGTGGAAGATCGAGCCGGACTTCTCCACCGCGACGGATGACGCCCCGCCGGAGTACGAGATCACCGCGTGGGCCGCGTGGCCGACCACGGCCCTACCGGACGGGACGGACGACCCCCAGGGCCCGGCCGAGTTCGTGCCGACGTCCCTGACCGCCGACCCGCACGGCAACGTGTTCGTGGGCGGTCTGGGCTCGGAGCGTCCCGGGGAGGCCTCGGTCGTGCAGTTCGACGCGGACGGCACCGAGCTGGACCGCTGGGACGGCTTCACCGCGGTGACCGGTGTGGCCGTGGACCGCGGCCACCTGTACGTCTCGCAGCTGTTCGGGCTCACGCCGCCCATGCCTCCGGGGGAGACCCCGGCGGCGGAGGCGCCGCCGACCCCGGGGGAGGTCCCCGGCCAGGTGGTGGTCGTGCACCGGCACCATGAGGACGCCCCGCGATACGCGATTGACGTCCCCCTGCCCGCCGGTCTCGCCACCGGACGGCACGGCGAGGTCTACGCCTCCGTGAACAGCGTGGCCCCGGCCGAGGGCATCCCGGCGGGTCCGCAGAACCCGTTCGGTGCCGTGGGCGGCGGAGCGGTCTGGGAGCTGGACTTCTCCGACGCCTACCGCGTGGAGGTCCCGGCCCCGGCCGACGACCAGTAGGAGAGATCCGTGCGGAACGCCCGACGGCGGTAGCACAACGCGATCCGGCCACCGCCGTCGGGCGTTCCGTCCAGGGAACCGAGGGCACTCCGATGAACCTGCTCAGCCAGATCGCCGCCGGCGTCACCGTGGCCGGGCTCGCCTTCGCCTTCGTGCTGGAGGTCTTCTTCCACCGCGATCCACGGACGTACTCCTTCACGCTCATCCGCCCGGAGGACGTGCCGGCCGTGCGGCTGTGGGTGATCTTCATCGGCCTCTACAACCTGTGCTTCGCAGCCGGCATCGCCGCGGGGCTAATCCTGCTGAACACCGGCGCGGACGCGGCGGGACGCGCCCTGGTGCTCTTCGGCTGCGGAAGCCACATCCTGCTGGCTGTGCTGTTCCCGTTCGTCGAGCGCCGCCTGTGGCGCAACGCGCTGATGGAAGGGGTGCCGCCGCTGATCGCCGTCGTGGCCTACGTCCTCTGGGGGTGACACCTGTGGGTGCCGGCCGGCTACCGCGGGGAGCGGGCGCCCTCGCTCAGGAACCGCTCGGCGACCTCCAGGCGGCGCCGGGCCCGGTCGGGTGGGCCGCCGGAGCGGCGGGCGCCGGCCACCAGGGACAGGGCCACCCCTGCGCAGCGCACCCGCAGGGCCGCCGGGTCCACGACGTCGTCGAACCCGGCGAGCAGGCGCGCCACGGCCGCCGGGGCCTGCGTGTAGCGGCCGTGGACCGTGGGCAGGACCGCGAGGTGGGCCGCCAGGCAGGCGAGGTCGTCCACGCGGTGGCCGGGGCCCACGGCGTCCACGTCCAGCAGCCCCGACAGCGGCCCGAACCGCCCGCGGGTGTCCGCGCCCACGAGCAGGTTGGCCTCGTAGAGGTCCCCGTGCGCCGGAACGGTGGGGCCGGGGTCCGTGTCCCGGCGGGCGTGCTCGATCGCCGCGGCGAGCCGCTCGATCCGCGCGTGCTCCTCGGGCAGGGCCACCGCGGCCGCGTGCCCGTAGTCCAGGATCCGGTCCGTCCAGGACGGGCGGGAGGGCAGCTGGAGCACGGTGGCGGGCAGGGCGTCGAGCAGCGCGAGCACGTGCTCGGGGCGCAGGGCGGCCGCGCCGTCGTCCCGCACGGACGCGGCCAGCGGGGCGCCGGGCAGCTGCCGGAGCACCACCACGTCCCGGACCGGCTCGCCGCAGGGCGCCGGCACGGGCAGCCCCGCCTCCAGGAGCATCCGGTGCCGGGCGTGCAGCGCCGCGGCCCGGCCCTGCCGCAGCACCTTGAGATAGCGCACCCGGGACCCGTGGACCGCCCGCAGCACCGCCCGGCGGGTGGGCCGGTAGGAGACCTCGGTGAGCTCGGCGGGCACGTCCGCGGCGAACACCTCCCGCCCCACCTCCCCGGGCGAGGACGCCCAGACCAGACCGGGCAGCCACGGGTCCGCCGGGTGCCGCCACGCGACGAGCTCCAAACCCGAGTGCCGGCTGCGCACCGCGCCCGGGAACGCGCCGGCGGGCGGGGAGGCGGTGCTCACGCAGACCACCTCGGCGGTGGGCCGCGCGCCGTCCCGGGCCACGACGTCGAAGACCGCGGTGACCCCCGCACCGGGGCGGTGGTGGACCCGCCGCCGGGTCCAGCGCTGCACGGACATCCCGGCCAGCGCCTCCTCCAGGACCGGGCCCATGCCCGCGCCCGAGAGCAGTGCCACGGCCCGCTGTTCCGGGCCCGTCACCGGTCTAGACCAGGTCCTCGGACAGTTCGAGCCAGCGCAGCTCGAGCTCCTCGATCTCGTCCTGGACGGCGTTCAGCCGGGCGGTGATCTCGCCCAGACCGGTGTAGTCGGACTGGTCGTGCGCCGCCATCTCCGCGTGCAGGGAGTCGACCTTGGCGGCGAGCTTCTCCAGCTTCCGCTCGATCGAGCCCACCTCCTTCTGCGCGGCCCGGGCCTGCGCGCCGGAGAGCTTCGGCCCGTCCTCCGCCGTCGTCCCGGGGGAAGAGGCCGCCCCCGTGGCCGCCAGAGGATTGGACGCGCTCGCGGAGCCGACGGCGGTGCCGGTGCGGGACTGGGAGGCGAGCTCCAGGTACTGCTCCACGCCCCTCGGCAGGTGCCGGAAGCGGCCGTCGATCACGGCGTACTGCTGGTCGGTGACCCGCTCCAGGAGATAGCGGTCGTGGGAGACCACCAGCAGCGTTCCGGGCCAGGTGTCGAGGAGGTCCTCCATGGCCGCGAGCATGTCGGTGTCGAGGTCGTTGGAGGGCTCGTCGAGGATCAGCACGTTCGGCTCGTCGAGCAGGATCATCAGCAGCTGCAGCCGCCGCTTCTGCCCGCCGGAGAGGTCCTTGACCGGGGTGGCGAGCTGCTCGTTGGTGAAGCCCAGGCGCTCCAGGAGCTGGCCCGGGGTCATCTCCTTGCCGTCCGCGAGGTAGGTGCTGCGCTTGGACGCGACCACGTCCGAGACCCGGTCCTCGGCCACGTCCTCCAGCTCGGAGAGCTGCTGGGTCAGGGTCGCGATCTTCACGGTCTTCCCGCGCTTGACCCGCCCGCTCGTGGGCTGCACCTCGCCCGTGACCAGGCCCAGCAGCGTGGACTTGCCCGCGCCGTTGACGCCCAGGATGCCGGTGCGCTCGCCGGGGGCGATCAGCCACGTGACGTCCCGGAGCACCTCCCGCGGGCCGTCGTCCTCGGTGGGGTAGGAGACGGAGACCTTCTCCAGGTCCACCACGTCCTTGCCCAGCCGGGAGACCGCCAGCTGGGACAGGGCCACGGTGTCGCGCGGCGGGGGGACGTCGTTGATCAGCTGGTTCGCGGCCTCGATCCGGAACTTCGGCTTGGCCGTGCGGGCCGGAGCGCCGCGGCGCAGCCACGCCAGCTCCTTCTTCATGAGGTTCTGTCGCTTCGACTCCACGGTGGCGGCCTGCCGGTCCCGCTCCACCCGCTGCAGGACGTACGCCGCGTAGCCGCCCTCGAAGGGCTCCACCATCCGGTCGTGCACCTCCCACGTGTCGGTGCACACGGCGTCCAGGAACCACCGGTCGTGGGTGACCACGGCCAGGCCGCCCTGGTTCTTCGGCCAGCGGCTGCCGAGGTGACGGGCCAGCCAGGTGATGCCGTCCACGTCCAGGTGGTTGGTGGGCTCGTCCAGGAAGATCACGTCCCAGTCCCCGGCCAGCAGGGCGGCGAGCGCCACTCGGCGCTTCTGCCCGCCGGAGAGCTCACCCAGCTTCGCGTCCCAGTCGAGGTCCTTGACCAGCCCCGAGATCACGTCCCGTACCTTCGCGTCCCCGGCCCACTCGTGCTCCTCGCGGTCGCCGACGACGGCGTGCCCCACGGTCAGCTCCGGGTCCAGCACGTCGGCCTGGTCGAGCATGCCGATCCGCACGCCCGAGCGCACGGTCACCCGGCCCCCGTCCGGCTTCAGGCGTCCGGCGAGCAGCTTCATGAGCGTGGACTTGCCGTCGCCGTTGCGGCCCACGATGCCGATCCGGTCGCCCTCGTCGATGCCGAGGCTGACGGAGTCGAAGACCGTCTTGGTGGGGAATTCCAGGTGCAGGTTCTCGCCGCCGAGTAGATGTGCCACCCGTCAAGGGTACTCGCGTGCCCACCCGCCCCGACCCGCTCCGCCGAGCCCCGGGTTCCTCGCCCCTGGCGCGCCGAGCCCCCACCCTCCGGACGCGTGGCCCGCCGAGTCCCCAGCCTCGCGGGCCTCTGGCGCGTCGAGCCCCCAGCGCTCAGCCTTCTGGCGCGTCGAGTCCCCAGTCCGGACGCCTCTGGCGCGTCGAGTCCCCATCACCGGGCCCTTGGCGCGCCGAGTCCCCAACTTCTCGGGCTCCCTCGCGTCGAGCCCCCAACGCTCAGCCTTCTGGCGCGTCGAGTCCCCAGTCCGGTCGCGTTTCCCCAGGAAAATTCGTGGGGACACGGGAGGCAATTGGGGGCTCGGCGGAGCGGGGCGGGCTGGGAAGGCGCGGGCGGTCACTATCCGGGCAGACATCCGCGGATGTAGCCGATTCCTCATGCCGGGGGTGGACGCTTCGTGAATGCATGACTCCGCATCCTGTAGATGGCGTCACGAGGCGCCGCAGGGAAGACCAGCACATGCGGAGGCACCACCATGGAACCATCACAGCAGTCCGGCGCGGCACGACCCTGTCCGGATGGAGCGGGGGACCGGGGATCGTCGCGCCGGCGGCTCGCCGGAGTCCTTGCGGCCGGAGTCCTGGCCGGGTCCACGCTCGTCGTGGGGATGGCACCGGCCCAGGCCGTGAGCACCGGAGTGGCGGTGCAGAACGGCGTCCTGAAGATCGCGGCCAGCCCGGGCAAGAACAACGCCATCACCGTGACGCCCTACGTGCAGGGAGGGAGGGCCTACTACCGGGTCACGGACACCGGGGACTCCGTGGTGGCCGGGAACCAGTGCCGCAGGTTGAGCAGCACCACCATCCGGTGTGCCGCCGCGGGCGTCTCGTCCGTCCGGGTGGACACCGGCAGCGGCAACGACACCGTGAACCTGTCCGCCGTGAGCCGGCCGTCGGTCGTGGTGGCCGGGTCGGGCAACGACGTGGTCCACGGCGGGACCGCCAGGGACGTCGTCCACGGACAGGACGGCAACGACACCCTGCGGGGCCGGGCGGGCCACGACCACCTGGACGGCGGGGCGGGCACCGACTACCTGCTCGGTGGCAGCGGGAACGATGTCCTGCTGGGTCAGGCCGGCATCGACCACCTGTACGGCGGAACCGGCAACGACCACCTGCTGGGCGGAACGGACAACGACCGACTCACGGGTCAGGAAGGCAACGACATCCTGCGCGGGCAGGACGGCGACGACACCCTCTACGGCAGCGCCGGGGACGACACCCTCTACGGCGACGCCGGGCGGGACAGGCTCCACGGAGAGGCGGGGAAGGACCGGCACTACGGCGGCCCCGGCAACGACATCCTGAAGGGGGTGGACCGAGTGGCCTTCAACGACTACCTGAACGGCGAGCAGGGCTTCGACAACTGCGAGGCCGACGGCGGTGACACCGTGCTCAACTGCGAGATCAGGAGGTTCGTGGCTCCCTCCGTCACGGCATGACGGGTGCAGCGTAGCGCAGTGCAGTGCAGTGCGGCGGTGGCGGCGGGGCTCGCGCGCTCGTGAGGCACCGCCGCCACCGGCAGCTGATCCGCCGAGCCCCCACCCGTCACGAGGGCGGCCCACCGAGTCCCCCGTCCTGTCGCGTTTCCCCACGAACAATCCTGGGGATGCGCGACAGGACTGGGGACTCGGTGTGTCGGGGCTCAGGGATGTGGGCGCTCGGCGGGTGGGCAGGGGGTGTGCGATCAGAAATTTCTCAGCGGCGACACAAGCGTGGATGAGACCATGAGGCCATGGAGCAGAACCCTGCGGAGCGATCCTCCGCGACCCCGAGCACGCGTCCCCTGGGCACCCGGCTGGACGGCGTCAAGGACCTGGAGACCGCCGTCCGGACCGTGACGGAGCACCCCGGACCGGTGGAGATCCCGGCCGGACCCGGCCAGCTGGTCGGGCGCCACCTGGGCTCGGTGCCGCAGCGGCAGGTCGGCGAGGCCCTGCGCGGGGCGGGGGCCGACCCCTTGATGCTCCGGGCGGACATCTCGATCGACCAGGACATCCCGGACGAGGGCGTCATCGCGGTCCTGGACGACCACCTCTCGCTGGCCGCCGGCGTGGGCGCCGAATACCTCGTGGTGCCCCGGGCCGGCGTGGGCGGGCGGGGCCGCAGCGAGGACCGGATCTACTCCATGCTCGCCGCGCTCGCCGAGGCCGCCTCGGCCCACCAGGTGCACCTGATCCTCGAGACGGAGGGCGCCACCGCGGACGAGGTGGAGCTGGTCCAGTTCCTGGAGCAGGCCCGCGCGGCGGGCACCCTGGACGTGGACCCGCACTACCTCGCGTCCGTGGCCTGGAACGTCGCCGCGTCCTCGGAGGCGGGGGAGGGGCCGGCCGCCGCGTTCGAGCGGATGCGGCCCCTGCTGGACCTCGCCCCGCTGATCATCTCGGGGGTGGACGAGGACACCGTGGAGGACCTGTTCGCCGCCGTCCCGGAGCTGCGGGAGGCGGCCGCCCAGGCCCGGATCATCGTGGTCCTGGGGCGCCCGGGGGCGGCGGAGGCCTGACCCCCGAGTGGTAGGGTGACTGCCTGTGCACTGCGTGCACCACTGCCGTTCCACGGCGGTGCTCCGCCTTGGTGTAATCGGCAGCACCCCGGCCTTTGGAGCCGTGGAGTCTAGGTTCGAGTCCTAGAGGCGGAACGTCCGCATCCCGCCAGACAGCCCGGAAGCTCGCGTCCTGCCGAGCCGACGAGCCCGAGTGCCAGTGAGACGGAACGGAGCCGGAGCCGGTGAGCCCACCGGCTCCTCTCCCACGACCGACGACCGAGGAGCTGCATCCCGCCGTGAGCACCCCCCAGACCCCCGCGCACCGTCCGGGGCCGGCCGCCGGGCCCGCCGCCGTCATCGTCCTGGCCGCCGGCAAGGGCACGCGCATGAAGTCCAAGACCCCCAAGATCCTGCACCGGATCGGGGGTCGTTCCATGGTGGGGCACTGCCTGGTGGCCGCCCGGAGCCTGCACCCGCAGCGGCTGGCCGCGGTGGTGCGCTTCGAGCGGGACCTGGTGGCCCCGCACGTGCTGGAGGAGGACCCCGAGGCGCTGATCGTGGACCAGGACGAGGTCCCCGGCACCGGCCGCGCCGTCCAGGTGGCCGTGGAGGCGCTCGACTCCCAGGAGCTGCTGACCGGCACCGTGGTGGTCACCTACGGCGACGTCCCGCTGCTGACCCCGGAGGTCCTGCGGCGGCTGGTCGCCCACCACGAGGAGCGGGCCAACGCGGTGACCGTGCTGACCGCGGACCACGAGCAGCCCGGCGGCTACGGCCGGATCCTGCGGGACGCCGACGGCTCGTTCCGCGAGATCAAGGAGGCCAAGGACGCCACCGAGGCCGAGCTCGCGGTTGCCGAGATCAACTCCGGCATCTTCGCCTTCGACGCCGCCGTGCTGCGGGACAGCCTCGCGAAGGTCACCTCGGACAACGCCCAGGGCGAGATGTACCTGACCGACGTCCCGCTGCTGGCCCGCGAGGCCGGCCACGCGGTGGACGCGCTGAAGATCGAGGACCGCTGGGAGGTGGAGGGCGCCAACGACCGCGTGCAGCTCGCCCAGCTCGGCGCCCACCTCAACCGCCGGGTGCTCGAGGACCACATGCGCAACGGCGTGACCGTGGTGGACCCCGCCAGCACCTGGATCGACGTGCAGGTGCGCATCGCCGCGGACGCCACGATCCTGCCGGGCACCCAGCTGCACGGGGCCACCCGGGTGGGCGAGGACGCCGTGATCGGCCCGGACACCACCCTCACCGACGTGGAGGTCGGCCCGGGCGCCCACGTGGTGCGCACGCACGGCTCCGGCTCCGTGATCGGCCCCCGCGCCAGCGTGGGTCCCTTCTCCTACCTGCGCCCCGGCACGGTGCTGGCGGACGAGGGCAAGATCGGCACGTTCGTGGAGACCAAGAACTCCCGGATCGGCACCGGCTCGAAGGTCCCGCACCTGTCCTACGTGGGGGACGCCACGATCGGCGAGCACTCCAACATCGGGGCGGCCTCGGTCTTCGTCAACTACGACGGCGTGCGCAAGCACCGCACCGTGATCGGCGACCACGTCCGGATGGGTTCGGACAACATGTACGTGGCGCCCGTGCACGTCGGGGACGGCGCGTACTCCGGGGCGGGCACCACGATCCGCAAGGACGTGCCGCCCGGGGCGCTGGCCCTGACCGAGGGGGCGCAGCGGGTCGTCGAGAACTGGGTCGTGGAGCACCGCCCCGGCACCGCCGCGGCCGAGGCCGCCGCGCGCGCCCTGGGCAACGGCGCGGCCGGCACGGCCGCGCACACCACCGCGGAGACCACTGGGGACACCACCGAGGAGAGCGAGTAACAATGACCACAGCCATCACCAACGCAGGTGCCAAGCAGCTGGTCCTGGTCTCGGGACGGGCCCACCCGGAGCTCGCCGAGCGCATCGCCGCGGAGCTGGGCACGGAGCTGATCCCCACCGACGCCTACGACTTCGCCAACGGCGAGACCTACGTGCGGTTCGGGGAGTCGGTGCGCGGCACGGACGCCTTCCTCATCCAGTCCCACCCGGCCCCGATCAACCAGTGGATCATGGAGCAGCTGCTGATGATCGACTCGCTCAAGCGGGCCTCCGCGAAGTCGATCACCGTGGTGTCCCCGTTCTACCCCTACGCCCGGCAGGACAAGAAGCACCGCGGCCGCGAGCCCATCTCGGCCCGCCTGATCTCGGACCTCTACAAGACCGCCGGCGCGGACCGGCTGATGTCCGTGGACCTGCACACCGCGCAGATCCAGGGCTTCTTCGACGGCCCGGTCGACCACCTGATGGCCATCCCGCTGCTGGCGGAGCACGTGCGCTCCGTCGTCGACGTCGACAACGTCACCGTGGTCTCCCCGGACACCGGGCGCGTGCGCGTGGCCGAGCAGTGGACCGAGCTGCTGGGCGGGTGCCCGCTGGCGTTCGTGCACAAGACCCGTGACATCACCCGGCCCAACCAGGCGACCTCCAAGGAGGTCGTGGGCCAGATCGAGGGCCGCACCTGCGTGCTGATCGACGACATGATCGACACGGGCGGAACCATCTCCGGCGCCGTGCAGGTGCTGCGCGAGAAGGGCGCCAAGGACGTCATCATCGCCGCGACCCACGCGGTGTTCTCCGACCCGGCCGTGGAGCGGCTGTCCACGTGCGGGGCCATCGAGGTGGTCGTCACGGACACCCTGCCCGTGCCCCCGGAGCACCAGTTCGAGAACCTCACGGTCCTCTCCATCGCCCCGCTCATCGCCCGGGCCATCCAGGAGGTCTTCGAGGACGGCTCCGTGACCAGCCTCTTCAACGGCAGGTCCTGATCCCCCTGCACAGCACCGACGACGACGACGCAGCCCCCCGCCGCCCGGCGGGGGGCTGCTCGGCGCAGATCCGGCGCCGGCGGCGGCCGCTGGCGCTGCTGGGCGTCGCCGGCCTCGCGCTCACCGGCTGCGGCCAAGACCTGAACGAGCCCTGGTTCGGCGGATACGTCAACGCCACGGCCTACCCGTACTTCGACTTCGGCACGGAGGCCGCCGGGCAGACCCACACGGTGCTCGGCTTCGTGGTGGCCGATCCGGAGGAGCCCTGCACGCCCTCGTGGGGCGGCTACTACGGGCTCGAGGAGGCGGAGTCCACGCTGCGGATGGAGGAGCAGATCGCGTCCCTGCGGGAGCAGGGCGGGGAGGTGGTGATCTCCTTCGGCGGGGCCGCCCGGGAGGAGCTCGCCACCGTGTGCACCGACCCGGAGCGGCTGCGGGAAGCGTACGCGGCCGTGCTGGACCGCTACGGGGTGAGCACCATGGACCTCGACGTCGAGAACGACGACCTCGGCGACCCGCAGGCCCACGACCGCCGCGCCGCGGCCCTGGCGCAGCTCCAGGAGGAGCGCGACGAGCCGCCGGCGGTGTGGCTCACGCTGCCCGTGTCCCCGCAGGGCCTGGACGACGACTCCCTGGACGTGGTAGCCCGGACGCTGGCCGCCGGGGTGGACGTGGCAGGCGTGAACCTCATGACCATGAACTACAGCGAGAGCCGCGCCGAGGGGCAGTCCATGGTGGAGGCCTCCGAGGAGGCGGCCCGCGCGGGGCACGCCCAGCTGACCGGGGTGTGGGCGGCCGCGGGCCAGGAGCTGTCCGCCGAGCAGATGTGGAACCGGATCGGGCTCACGCCCATGATCGGGGTCAACGACGTCCCTGGCGAGGTCCTGGACCTGGACGCCGCCGCCGAGCTCGCCGGCTTCGCCCGGGAGCAGGGCGTGGGCCGGCTCTCCTACTGGTCGCTGAACCGGGACCGGGCCTGCACCGCCGAGGACGGGGACCCGGCCGAGGCCAACGACTTCTGCAGTGGACTCGAGCAGGAGCCCGGGGAGTTCACCCGAGTCCTGAGTGAGGGCTTCTCGGGCTGACCGCGGGGCGTGCGCTCGCCTCCCGCACCGAGCGCGGGTAGAGCCAGGACCGGACGGGGGCGCCCCCGCCGGGACGGGCCGGCGCCGCAACCGTCGCCGGAGCAGGACCCGGCGCCGGGACCGCGGCGGCACCCGGCGCGAGTGCCGGAGCCTCGGCGTGCAGCGGTCCCGGAGCGGCAGCGCGACCCGTGGCCGGGGGAGTGGCAGGGCCCGGGGCGTGCAGCGGTCCCGGAGCAGCAGTGCGACCCGTGGCCGGGGGAGTGGCAGGGCCCGGAGCAGCAGTGCGACCCGTGGCCCCGGGAGCACCCGGGGTCGGGGGCGCAGCCGGAGCCGAGGCGCGGGCCGGGTGCACCGGCCAGAGGCGCGGCGGCCGGCCTGCGGCGAGGTCCTCCGCCCAGCCCACGGCCAGGATCACGGCACCGAGCAGCGGCCAGACCAGGACGAAGGACAGCCACGGGCTCTCCAGCAGGCCGGGCACGGCCGTGGACAGGGCGTCGCTGCGCCACAGCAGGTCCACGAGCAGCACGGTGAGCACCAGCAGCAGGTTGTGCCACAGGTAGACGGTCATGGCCCGGGCGTTGAGCAGGGTCACGGCGCCGTCCAGGAAGCGCAGCGGCCGGGGCAGCTCCTGCCACACCGGGGAGATCCGCAGCAGCACGGCGCAGAAGCCGAGCGACCACAGGGCCTGGGCGAGCGGGATCTCGTTGAGGTCCCAGCCCGCCTCGCCGAGGTGCCCGGCCGCCCACCACAGGCCCAGGCCCATCACCGCTGGCCCGGCCGCCAGGACGACCCCGCGGGGGATCCGGCGCAGCGCCCCGCTCTGGTGGGCGAAGCCCAGGACCCAACAGGAGCCGTAGGTCGCGGCGTCCGTCACCGGAGCCTCGGCCCAGGACGGCAGCGGCAGCAGGCCGAGGGCGAGCACCCCGCTGAGGGCCAGCGGGGCGAGCAGCACCGGCCACGGACGGGCCCGGAACGCCCGCAGCAGCAGCGGCGAGAGGAGCATGAACCAGACGTAGGTGCGCACGTACCAGAGGATCTCCCCGGCCTGCACCGGCCACGTGGGGTCCACCAGGCCGGACCCGGCGCTCTCGGGCAGGACCGGGTCGCCGATCGGGACGAACCACAGGATGAGCTGCCCCCAGGAGCCCTCCGCACCGGGGGACCAGCCCTGCGCCAGCAGCAGGACCAGGACCGTGGCGGCGTACACCCACAGCGGCACCAGCACCCGGCGGGCACGGGAGCGCAGCACCGTGCCCGCGGGCCGGGTCAGGGACCGGGCCATCAGGGCCCCGGCGAGGGCGAACATCACGCCCATCGCCGGGAACAGGAGACTGAAGACGGCGCCGGAGAACGTGTGGTAGGCGACCACGCGGACCAGCGCGATCGAGCGGAGCAGGTCCAGGTACCGGTCCCGGCGGACCTCAGACCCGCTCACCGCGCCGGCCCTCCTGCCACGGAGCCGTGCGCTCGGCGGGGTCCGCCGCGGGGGCCAGATCGAGGACGCTGTTGGTGCGCTCGGGCTTGTACCAGCCGATCATCTTCCCCTTCAGCGCCTGCAGCAGCGAGGCGTAGAGCAGGTAGGCGCGCAGGGGCTCGTAGATGAGCCGGTAGACGGGGACCACCAGCAGGTGGGTCCAGGACTCGCCGACCATGCGGATGGCGAGCACGCAGATGATCGCGTGGATGGCCAGCACAAAGGCCGCGAAGGCGGCGATGGGCTGCCAGTTGCCGGCGGCGAGGTTGATCACCGCCATGAGCACGGTCAGGGGCAGGAACACCAGCGGCACGAGCGTGGCCAGCAGGGTGTAGGGCAGGGCGACCATGCCCAGTGCCCCGTAGCGGGGGCGGAAGAGCATCCCGGCGTGCTTCCACAGCGCCTGGAGGTTGCCGTAGGTCCAGCGCAGCCGTTGCTTGGCGAGCCCGCGCACGGTCATGGGCGCCTCGGTCCAGGCCACGGCCCGGTTCTCCTGGACCACGGCCCAGCCGAGCCTCTGCAGGGTCATGGTGAGGTCGGCGTCCTCGGCGAGGGTGTCGTGGGAGTAGCCGCCGGCGGCCTGCAGGGCCTCCTTGCGCCAGGCCGCGCACGCGCCGGGGACGATGGAGATGGCCCCGGCCACGCCCTCGGCCATGCGGGTCACGCAGATCCCGGAGATGTACTCCAGGGACTGCCACATGGTCAGCAGGCCGCGGCGGTTGCCGACCTTCACGTGCCCGGCCACGGCCCCCACGGGACGCCGGCCCGGAGGGGCCATGAAATGGCGGGCGAACATCCGCACGGTCTGGGGCTCGAAGAGCGTGTCCCCGTCGAGGGTCACCACGATCTCCCCGCGGGCGGCCATGATCCCGTGGTTGGAGGCGATGGACTTGCCGCTGTTGGGCTGGGTGAGCACGCTCAGCGCCGGCCAGTCGGCGGCGGTGGCCTCCAGGACGGCCAGGGTGCGGTCGGTGGAGCCGTCGTCGACCGCGATGACCTCCAGGTTCGGGTAGTCGCTGGCGCGCAGGGCGGCCAGGGTGCGGGCGATGACCGGCTCCTCGTTGAACACCGGCAGGACCACCGAGACCAGCGGCAGCTCGTCCTCGGGCGGCTCGGGCCAGGCGCGGCGGGACTGGCGGCGGTGGCCGATCAGGGCCAGCACCACGTACAGGGCGGACATCAGGGTCAGGGATCCGATGCCGAACCAGAACAGCCAGCCCATCACCACGTCCGGGGCCACGGTGAGACCGGCCACGGCCAGGGCGGTGGCGTCGTCGGCCAGGACGGGGTCGATGCTCGCCACCGGCAAATACTGCTCGGGGACCACGGGGGCGAGGGTGGAGAACGTGTAGCCCTCGGCCTTGGCCTTGGTAATCAGCTCTTTCAGCGCGGCCACGGTGGCGGTGCGGTCCCCGCCGCCGTCGTGCATCAGCACGATGTGGCCCGCGCCGTCGAGCTCGGGCAGGTCGACGGTCGCCCCGGGCGTGGCCTGCCAGTCCAGGGTGTCGTAGTCGAAGTCCACGTGCAGGTAGCCCAGCTGCTGGGCCTCGAGGATGGGCAGGGCCTTGTTGTCGGGGTCGCCGGTGGGCAGACGGAACAGGTGCGTCGCGTAGCCGCCGATCGAGCGCATGGCCCGGTCGGTGCCGATGAGCTCCTCCCGGTTGCGCCGCTCGTCGTCCCAGACCGTGGTGTGCGTCATGGTGTGGTTGCCCACCATGTGCCCCTCCCGGATGATCCGGCGGAAGAGGTCGGGGTGCTCGACGACGTTGGTGCCGACCCCGAAGAACGTGGCCGGCACGCCCTCGGCCGAGAGCACGTCGAGGATCTGGCCGGTGAAGGCGGCGTCCGGTCCGTCGTCGAAGGTGAGCATGAGCTGCTTCTCGGGCAGCTGCCCGAAGCGCTCCATGGCGTAGGGGCTGTCCCCGACGAGCTCGCGCTCCTCGTCAGTGAGCACCTGGAAGACCTCGTCGCTGAACGGGCTGCGCAGCACCGTCCCGGCGTCGGTCTGCTCCACGAGCCCGATCCGGCTGAACGGGTTGGAGGCGTCCCCGAGCAGCGGGATGTTCTCCGCGTCGCCGGTGGCGATCAGCTCGCGGGGGTAGCTGCTTTCCTGGTGCAGCGGACGCTCCCACGGCTGGGCGAGTGCCTGCGGCAGGATCCAGGAGACGGCTCCGGCCACGAGCGCCACCAGCACCACGAGGGTGGCGAGAATGCGGTACCAGCGCTTGCCGCTGGGGTCGAAGAAGACCGGCGGGGAGGCGGCGCTCCCGGTGCGCTCGGTGCTTCCGCTGAGCTCGGTGCTGCCGCCGCGCTCCGTGCGCGGATTCCGTGCGGCGCGCCCGCGGCGCGGTGGTCGTCGGTCGTCAAAGGCATCGTCCACGGCACGCTCGTTCCCCCGGTCGGCGGTCCGCCCCCTCGACGGACCGGCCGGCGCGTCCCCCCGGACGTGCCGACCGGGTCAGCCTGCCAAGCCGGAACCCGGCTGTCACAGGTGCAAATACACCGTCACAGGAACCCAGCGCATCGGCATGCATCAAAGTGCGAATGCAAAGATGCAGGACTGCAGGTTTGTTGATTACGCGTTGGTACTTAATGAACGGGAACGTGGACGCGTTGGGGGACAGTCGTTCCGGCGGGCTGTCCCCGGAAAAGACCACGCGCCCAGCGGCACATTCACAGATTTGCTGGAGAGAACACAGTCACGGTCTGTCACGAAGGTGACCTGGACTACAGGCTGACCTGCGGACACGTGCACGTGCTGCCACGGGGAGGCGAGAAGCCGGGCCGGCCCAGACCACCTCTCGGGGGACACCGATGCCGGGGACCGGAGGAACACCGGCGGACAGCACCGTCCCGGGGTCAGCGCAGCACCAGCGGACGGAGCAGCACCAGCAGACGGCGGAGCCCCCGCGGACGGCACTGCACCCGCGGACGGCACAGTGCCCGGCCGGGGAGCCCGGCCGGGCGCTGTGCGGGTGGTGCGGATGAGGTGGTGCGGATGGGGTGGTACGAACTGGGTCAGCGGGTGACCCAGTTCCGCTTGGTGATCGAGGACCAGTGCACGGTGTAGCCGTTGGAGAACCGCTGGCGGACCTCCGAGCCGTAGCGGTACTCGTCGGTGACCGGGTAGCCGTAGCCGCGCTCGGCCCCGGCGGCCTTCCACCGCTGGCCGATGGCACCGGACTCCTTCACGACCTTCGCCCCGGTCCGGGGGCTCCACAGGACCTTGTGCACGGCGGTGCCCTTGCGGAAGACCTGGTAGGCGCCGCCGCCGGTGAGCCCGGTGATCTCCCGGGTGGTGGGGTAGCCGAAGCCGTTCTCCCAGCGGTGGGCGGCGAACTTGCGGCCGATGGCGCCGTTGAAGTTCACCGGCCACGCCCCGGTGCCGGAGCTCCAGTAGAAGGTGTGCTTGTTCGCGAAGCCCTGGAGGGCGCCGCCGTAGAGCAGCCCGCCGCGCTCGTTGCCGGTCGGGGCCCCGAACACGGAGGCCCCGCCCATCGCGTGGTACTGCCGGCCGATGGCCCCGCGCACCGCGTAGTCCACCGAGGTGATCGGCGCGGTGGTCGGGGTGGGCTTGGGCGCGGGAGCCGGCGCGGGGGCCGTGCCCACCGTGGTGCGCGCGTCCGCCGGACCCTTGCCGTCCGGGTAGCCGTAGGAGGCGACCGTGCCCACCAGTCGCCAGCCCTGCTTGGACTCGGCCAGCGAGCCGTCCGCGTAGGTCAGGCCGATGCCGATGACGGTCATGTCCGGATCGGTGAGCACCTTGTTGTGCGCTTTCGAGTTCTTCCACCAGGTCATCAGGTCGCTCACCCGGCCCTGCCACGAGACCGCGTGGATCTCGCCCGCGGCGTTCCAGCCGGCGGCCCGGGAGTCCTTCAGGAACGTGTCGGTGTGGTCGATGACCTCCTCGCGGACCAGCCGGTCGGACTCGCCCTGGGCGATCCCCGAGACGGTGGCGGAGTACTTCACGGGGGCGAGGCCCTTGGACTTGCGGTGGGCGTTGATCAGCTCCAGCAGCTGCTGGGCGTCGGCCGAGCGGGTGCTCGAGGAGACCGTGACGATGTCCGAGGACGCCGCGGCGGCGGGGGCCGCCGTGAGGATCCCGGTGGCGGGGACCGCCAGGGCGAGGGCCGCCGCGGTGAGTGTCAGGGGGCCGGGGGTGCGGGTGCGCGCCGGGGCGCGGTGCTTGGCGTGGCTCATCGGGTCACCCAGGTCCTCTTCGTGGTGGTCGAGTAGTGCACGGTGAAGTTCTTCGAGAACCGCTGGCGGATCTCGGAGCCGTACCGGTACTCGTTGGTCGTCGGGTAGCCGTAGCCTCGCTCGGAGCCGGCGGCGATCCACTCGCGGCCGATCGCGCCGTTCTCCTGCACCGCGTGGGCGCCGGAGGAGGAGCTCCACAGGATGCGGTAGACCCTGCTGCCGTTGCGGAACACCTGGTAGGCGCCGCCGTAGAGCAGCCCGCCGCGCTCGGAGGTGACGGGGTAGCCGTAGCCGCGCTCGTGGCCGGCCCGCTTCCACGCCCCGCCGATCCCGCTGGTCTCCCGGACCGGCACGGCGCCGGTGGCGGGGCTCCACAGCACCTTGGTCACGTCGCGGCCCTTGCGGAACACCTGGTAGGCGCCGCCGTTCACGAGCCCGCCGGCCTCACGCGTGGTGGGGTAGCCGTAGCCGTTCTCCCAACGGTTCGCGGCGAACTTGCGGCCGATGGCGCCGTTGAAGTTCACGGGCCACGCCCCGGTGGAGGAGGTCCAGTAGAAGGTCTGCTTCTTGGAGAAGCCCTGCAGGACGCCGCCGTTCAGCAGGCCGCCGCGCTCGTTGCCGGTGGGGGTGCCGAAGACCGAGGAGCCGCCGAGGGCCCGGTACTGGTTGCCGATGGCGCCCTTGACCACGTACCCGGCGGGGGCCACCTCGGTGGGGGTCGCCGGTGCGCTGGCCGGGGCCCGTCCGCCGAGGGGCTTGTAGGAGGCGTTGCGGGCCAGGTCCCGCAGCTGCGTGGCGCTGCCGCGGTAGACGTTGGCGTCGATCTGCTCGGCGAAGCCGGCGTCGGTGTACTGCCAGAAGTCGTAGGTGGACCAGGCGCTGGGCACCGTGGGGGCCGCGGTCTCGTACGCGGCGATGTGCATGGGGTGGTCGTTGAAGGCGCTGGAGTTGCCCGTGCAGTCCCGCCACCAGTAGTAGTTCGTGTAGATCGCCGGCAGCCGCCCGGTGCGGGACTTGTACCGGTCGGAGAAGTCGCGGATCCAGCGCACCATCTCGGACGGGGAGAAGCCGTAGCAGGCGTTGCCGTAGAGGGAGGGGTACGGGTTGTTCTCGATGTCGAGCAGCCCGGGCAGGGTCCTGCCGTCCGCGGACCAGCCGCCGCCGTTGGCCAGGAAGTAGTCGGCCTGCTTGGCGCCGGAGGAGTCCCGGGTGGGGATCGCGAAGTGGTAGCCGCCGCGGTACATGCCCACGGCCCCCGCCCCGGCGTACTGCTGGGTGAACAGGCTGTTGCGGATGCTGTCGCCCTCGGAGGACTTCACGTAGGCGAAGCGGGAGCCCTGGTTCCACAGGCTCGACCAGTTCAGGGACGGCTGCCAGTTGGAGACGTCCGTGCCCTTGATGCCGCTCGGGGCCCAGGAGGCGGCAGCACCGAGGGCGGAGGCCGAGGCGACCCCGGCGCCGGCCTCGGCCGCGGGGTCGACGTCGTCGGCGGCAGCGTCGTCGGCGTCGTCGTCGGACTCCCCGGCGAGCTCCGCGGCGGTGCGGGCGGAGTTCGCGGCCAGCTGCTCGAAGTGCCGGTCGGACTTGGCCCACTGACCCAGCACGGCCCCGCCGAGGGGGTCGCCGGCGGCCGGCTGGGTGCCCGCCTGCTCCGGGTCGGGGAGCACGGCCTCGCCGGTGGTCCCGTCCACGAGGGTGGAGACGACCTCGCCCTCGGACTCCACGAGCTGGGAGACCAGGTTGCCCTCGCGCTCCTCGGAGAGGGTGGTGGATCGGGTGGTGGCAGCCTCTTCCAGAGCCGCGACCGGGGTCAGGGTGGTGATGGCCAGCACCGCCGCCGTGAGGGCGGCAGGCAGCGTCAGTCGGGGGGGTGCTTTCACGCTGGAACGCCTAACTCGCATGGATCGTTGGGGGAACGACTCGTGCAAGGCCATCGGGATGGGGGGAAGATCCTCAGAGCCACGACGAGTATAAAGGCGCGTTTGCATAAATAATCAATAACGATGGGCCGTGTTACGCACCCGTACATCTCTGGCCGTAGTGATTCTGTCCGCTGGGTGCGTTGCGGGGGAGGCGTGCCGGGGAACGACGACGACGGGACCCGGCGCGGCGCGGGTCCCGTCGGCGGCGCGATCCCGGTGGTCGGGTGAAGACCCAGCTCAGGACCCGGTGCCGGATACGATGAACCGGACTCGACCCCCCCAGAGGAGAACCATGGCCCCCACGCGCATCCTGACGGTCTGCACGGGCAACGTGTGCCGCTCGCCCATGGCGGCGGTCGAGCTCGACCACGGCCTCAACGAGATCTCGCCCGGCGGCTTCGAGGTGACGAGCGCCGGGATGCACGCGCTGGTGGACGAGGGCTTCGAGCACCGGGTGGGCAGGCTGGCCCAGGACCGCGGCCTGGAGGCCGCCGCCGCGCACCGGGCCCGGCAGGTCACCCCGGACGTGCTGAAGGACATCGACCTGGTGCTCGTGATGGCCCGGGAGCACACCCAGCCGGTGCTCCAGCAGTCACCGCGGCTGCTGAAGAAGGTCTTCACCCTGCGGGAGTTCGCCCGGATCCTGCAGTACCTCTCCACCGACCCGGAGCTCGACCGCGCGGTGCCGTCCGACCGTGCCGAGCGCTGGGCCTGGCTGGTCCAGCAGGCGCCGCGGCTGCGGCAGCGGGTGCCGGTGCGCCACCCCGAGCGCAACGACGTGATCGACCCCTACCGCCAGGAGGACGCTGTGCTCCAGCAGATGGCGGACGAGTTGTTCGAGGCCACGGACGCGATCCTCGCCTTCGAACGCCGCTACGCGGAGCCCGCGCCGGTGGCAGAGTAGTACTGCGTCAGGTGTGTTTTGCGCGGGTGCCTGTTCCACCCGGGTGGGGCGCCTTGTGGGGCGGGGAGTCCTGCACCGACCGCGCGGACGTTCAGTCCTGACCGAACCTCTGCTGGGCCGCTTGGCGCGTCGTGTCGAGAGCGGAACCGATCAAGGCCCAGGAGTCGCCGGCCGCACGGGCGGCCTTCACCGCCTCCCGCAGTTCGTTCTCCGCCTCGGTGATGTGCTGCCGAGCGGCCAGGATGCGCCGGAAGTGCACGGCGTCACGAGCGGGGTGCGACGACACGTCGAGCTCGTCCAGTCCTGTGCGGTCGTGCGCGGTTGCGATATCCATGGAATTCCACCTCATCTCAAATAGTCGTAGAACTTCGGTCTGAGCAGATCGGCGTGGATGATCCTCGTCGGTTCTCCGGCTGGTACGGCGACCAGCTCGAGGAGCCTGCCGTGTTGGTCGGGCCCGATGACCAGGAGGCGGTCTTCGCCCTGGTACTCGTACTCGACCAGACGGATCGCATTTACCCACGCGTGCTCGATGTCGGCGTCGTCGATGCCGTGCTTCCGCGCGGATCCCCGAACCTCCATTTCTCCAGTGTGCCGGACCGCCCCGGGCGTGTCAAGATGAAATTGACGCCAACCGCCATGATGGGCGCGCTCCGCCGCCGCGGGCTGGTGACGAGAAGGACGAACGGGCACGTCACACGCCTGTTCGCTGCTTGACCGATGAACGGGACCGGTTCCTTAATGGAGCCCAGGTCGGCCACGCCTGCGAGGAGAACCCGTTCCCGGTCACGTGGGCGATGACCAGGTGCTGCACCGATCGTTCGCGAGGAGTTCCTGATGGCCGCTGACCGAGCACTCCCCGAGGACTTCCACGCGCTGTACGACGCCGGCGTCCGTAACGCCCGCGGCACCGCGCCGCCGGCTGCTCCGGCTCCTGGGTCGCCGGGCCACCTCCGAATGGACGCGCAGCTCGGCGACCTGGAGGTGGACTACGACCAGGCGACCGCGCTGCCGAACCGCATCGCACGGCGGGCCCCGGCCGCCGGGCTGTCGGGGGAGGCGGGCGCATCGCCGGAGGAGACCGTCCAGCGCTTCGTCACCGAGCACGGCGACCTGTGGCGGCTGTCCGAGGCGGACGCGCAGGGCGTCACCATCGTGTCGGTGAGCGGACGGGGGCTGCGCACGGTGCAGCTCGTGCAGCGGGCCGACGGCCTGGAGGTCTTCAACTCCGAGGCGACGGCGGCCATCGGACCGGACGGCGACGTGATGTCCGTGGCCGGCCAGTTCTTTCCCGGCGCCGCGCAGGCGGCCGGTGCCCGCGCGGCCAGCACCACCACCGGCGTCACCACGGCGGAGGAGGCGATCGCGGTGGCGGCGTTCGACCTGACCGGGGTCGAGTACCCCGCCACGGCCTTCACCGGGACGAGCACGGCGAGCGCGGCGAGCGCCGAGGACGCCGGGGGTACTGAGACCGGCGACACCGCCGGTGGCGGCTACCGGTTCTACCGCTTCACCGAACCGGCCGGCGCCGAGCCGACCGACACCGAATCGGCTGGCACCGAACTGGCCGGCGCCGGGCGGCCGGCGTTCGAGCGGGAGGTCCGGGTGAAGGACGTGCTGTTCCCGCTGGGGGAGGAGCAGTTCACCCCCGGCTACTACCTGGAGCTGTGGATCGAGGGCTTCCCGGCGTTCAGCTACGTGATCGACGCGCTCGGGGAGCCGGAGGTGCTGTTCCGGAAGAACCTGCGGGCGGACGCCGCCTTCACCTACCGGGTGTTCAACACGGGGGACGCCCTGTTCCGCCCTGAGGACGGGCCGGCGCCCGGCTCGCCGCACCCGACCGGGCGCCCGGACGGGTTCCAGGCTCCCACCATCCCCGACCGGCTGGTCACGCTCGAGAGCCTGCTCCCGGGCGCCCCGTGGCTGCCCGAGGGCGCCTCGACCACCCGCGGCAACAACTGCATCGCCTACGCGGACGTCCGGGCCCCGGACGGGAGCAGCTCCGGTGACGTGGACGGCCGGGCCACCAGGGCGCGCACCTTCGACCACGCCTACGACCACGCCCGGCCCGCGAGCGACCCCACCAATCTGCAGGCCAGTCTCGTCGGGATGTTCTTCCACGTGAACTGGTTGCACGACCGCTGGTACGAGGCGGGCTTCGACGAGGCGGCCGGCAACGCCCAGCAGGTGAACCTCACGGGGGCGGGCCTCGGCGGGGACCCGATCCTGGCCGAGGGCAACGACTTCAGCGGCACCGACAACGCCAACATGCAGACCCCGGCCGACGGCGCCAGCCCGCGGATGCAGATGTACGAGTTCCGCGGCGTCGCCCCGCTGCCGTCCCGCACCAGCAACTTCGACGCGCTGATCACCTACCACGAGCTCGGGCACTACATCACCAATCGTCTCGTCGGCAACGCCACTGGGCTGGCCAACCAGCAGGGCCGGGCGATGGGCGAGGGCTGGGGCGATTTCTTCGCGATCACCATGACCTCCCAGGCCACCGACGAGTTCGGCACCGGCGCCTTCCCCGCCGGAGGGTGGACCGACCTCACCCCCACCTTTACGGACAACTACTACTTCTCCATCCGCCGCTACCCCTACTCCGCGGACCTGGGCAAGAACCCGCTGACGTTCAAGCACATCAGCAACGGGGTGGTGCTCCCGCCCGGCCCGCCGCGCCGTCCGCACGGCGGCGGGCCGAACAGCGAGGTGCACAACGCCGGCGAGGTCTGGTGCGCCGCCCTGTGGGAGGTGTTCGTCAACCTCGTCGCCGCCCACGGCCACGCCGAGGCCGAGCGCCGCGTGCTCGAGTACGTGGTCGGCGGGCTCAAGCTCACGCCCAGCATGCCGACCTTCACGCTCGCGCGGGACGGCATCGTCACCGCGGTCGCCGCACTGAACCCCGGGGACCTCGGCGCGGTGTGGCGCGGTTTCGCCAAGCGCGGCCTGGGCGCCGGCGCCGTGTCCCCGCCCAGCACGTCCACGTCGCTCGCGGGCGTGGTCGAGAGCTTCAGCACGCCGTAGGAGGCGCACCATGACGGCCCTCCGCTTCGACCTGGGGAAGACGCCGGGGAACGACGACGTGCCCCGCGCCGCGGCGCCGGACGCACTGCGGGCACTGACCGCCGCGGCCGCGGGCGCCGGCGCCGCCTGGACGCGGCTCGGCGACACGCTCCTGGTGACCGGGGCGCCGGCCCAGCTGGAGCGGACGGCCGCCGGCCGGACCCCCGCGGAGCGGATCGAGGTCCCCGCCGCCCGCCTGCACCTGGTGATCCAGAACGGCCGGCAGTTCCAACAGGCCCATCCCGAGGTCCCGGTCCTGGTCGACCGGGGACGCTTCCTCGTCGTCGACCTCGACCCCGCCGAGGCCGGGAGGTTCGTCGAGCCCTCCGAGCGGCACGTGCCGTGCTTCGGTGTCCGCCCCCTGCCGGCGAACACCGTGGTGTTCGAGCAGCGATCACCGGCACCGACACCGGCATCTGCACCGACACAGACGCGGGCCGCGGCGGAGCCGCTCGTCGCCTCCGTGTCCCGGGACGCGTTCGCAGCGGACCTGCGCACGCTCGCCGAGTTCCGGACGCGGCACTCGACGAGCACCGAGTTCCGCACCGCCCTCGACTGGGCCGAGGGCGTGCTGCGCGGCCTGGGCTTCGCGACCCGGACCCAGATGGTGGTTCTCCACGGCGGAAGCACGCAGAACCTCATCGCCGAGCGGCCGGGGCACGGCGGCGACGGCGGCGCGGTCCTCGTCACCGCGCATCTCGACTCGATCAACAGCAGGGACGGCGCCGCAGCCCCGGCCCCGGGCGCGGACGACAACGGGTCCGGCGCCGCCGGCGTGCTTGCCATCGCCCGGGCGCTACGGGACCACCCCGGCGCCCGCGATCTGCGGCTGATCCTGTTCGGGGGCGAGGAGCAGGGACTGTTCGGCAGCCGCCACTACGTCGCTGAGCTGGATCACCAGGCCCGCGAGCGCATCCACGCGGTGGTCAACATGGACATGATCGCGTCCCGGAACACGCCCGCGCCCACGGTGCTGCTCGAGGGCGCCACCGTGTCCCAGGCCGTGCTGGAGGAGCTGGCCGCCGCGGCGCAGGCGCACACCGGCCTGACCGTGCAGACCAGCCTAATGCCCTTCAACAGCGACCACGTGCCGTTCCTCGACGCAGGCATCCCCGCCGTGCTCACGATCGAGGGGGCCGACGGCGCCAACGACCGCATCCACACCGCCGGCGACACCCTGGAGCACGTCGACCATGACCTCGCCCTCGAGATCCTGCGGATGAACGTCGCCTACCTCGTCCAGGCCCTCGGGTCGGCCTGAGCCAGGACCGGCACCACCGGAGCGAGCGGGACGGCTGCTCAGGCGCCCACGTAGGCGGCGAGGTGCTCGCCCGTCAGCGTCGAGCGGGCGGCGACGAGCTCGGCGGGGGTCCCCTCGAAGACGATCCGGCCGCCGTCGTGGCCGGCGCCGGGGCCGAGGTCGATGATCCGGTCCGCGTGGGCCATGACCGCCTGGTGGTGCTCGATCACGATCACCGACTTGCCGGAGTCGACGAGCCGGTCGAGCAGCCCGAGCAGCTGCTGCACGTCGGCCAGGTGCAGGCCCGTGGTCGGTTCGTCGAGGACGTAGACGCCGCCCTTCTGGCCCAGGTGGGTGGCCAGCTTGAGTCGCTGGCGCTCGCCGCCGGAGAGCGTGGTGAGCGGCTGGCCGAGGCTGAGGTAACCCAGGCCCACATCGGCGAGCCGGTGCAGGATGGCGTGGGCGGCCGGGGTGCGCGCGTCGCCGGCGCCGAAGAACGCCTCGGCCTCCTCGACCGGCATCGCGAGCACGTCGGCGATGTTCCGCCCGCCCAGGGTGTACTCGAGCACCGCGGCCTGGAACCGCCGGCCCTCGCACTCCTCGCAGGTGGTGGCCACCCCGGCCATCATCACCAGATCGGTGTAGATGACGCCGGCACCGTTGCAGGCCGGGCAGGCGCCCTCCGAGTTGGCGCTGAACAGCGCCGGCTTCACCCCGTTGGCCTTGGCGAAGGCCTTGCGGATCGGGTCCAGCAGCCCCGTGTAGGTGGCCGGGTTGCTGCGGCGGGAGCCGCGGATGGCGCCCTGGTCGATCGAGACCACTCCTTCCCGGCCGAGCACCGAGCCGGTGATCAGCGAGCTCTTGCCGGAGCCGGCCACCCCGGTCAGCACCGTGAGCACGCCGAGCGGGATGTCGACGTCGACGGACCGCAGGTTGTGGGTGTCGGCGCCGCGCACCTCCAGCACCCCGGTGGGGGTGCGCACGGAAGCCTTCAGGGCGGCGCGGTCGTCAAGGTGCCGCCCGGTGAGGGTGTCACCGGCGCGCAGCCCCGCCACGGTGCCCTCGTAGCAGACGGTGCCGCCGGCGGTGCCGGCGCCGGGGCCGAGGTCGACCACGTGGTCGGCGATCGCGATGGTCTCCGGCTTGTGCTCCACGACCAGCACCGTGTTGCCCTTGTCCCGCAGGCGCAGCAGGAGCTGGTTCATCCGCTGGATGTCGTGCGGGTGCAGTCCGATGGTCGGCTCGTCGAAGACGTAGGTGACGTCGGTGAGCGAGGAGCCGAGGTGGCGGATCATCTTGGTGCGCTGGGCCTCGCCGCCGGAGAGCGTGCCCGAGGGCCGGCTCAGCGAGAGGTAGCCGAGCCCGATCTCCACGAACGAGTCGAGGGTCTCGCCGAGTGCGGTCAGCAGCGGCGCCACGGACGGCTCGTCCAGGGCGCGCACCCACGCGGCGAGGTCGCTGATCTGCATCGCGCAGGCGTCGGCGATGCTGATCCCCTGGATCTTGGAGGACCGGGCCGCCGCGCTGAGCCGGGTGCCGCCGCACTCGGGGCACGCGGTGAACGTCACGGCTCGCTCCACGAAGGCGCGGATGTGCGGTTGCAGGGCGTTCACGTCCTTGGACAGGAAGGACTTCTGGATCCGGGGGATGAGGCCCTCGTAGGTGAGGTTGATGTCGTCGACCTTGATCTTGGTCGGCTCCCGATGCAGCAGGTCGTGCAGCTCCGTGTCGGTGTAGTCGCGGAGCGGCTTGTCCGGGTCGAAGTAGCCGCAGCCGCGGAAGATGCGGCCGTACCACCCTTCCATGCTGTAGCCGGGGATCGTCAGCGCACCCTCGTTGAGGGACTTGGAGTCGTCGTAGAGCGCCGTGAGGTCGACGTCGTTGACCCGGCCCATGCCCTCGCAGCGCGGGCACATGCCGCCGGTGATGGAGAAGCTGCGCCGCTCCTTGACGGTCTTCCCGCCGCGCTCCATGGTCACGGCACCGGCGCCACTGATCGAGGCGACGTTGAAGGAGAACGCCTTGGCAGTGCCGATGTGCGGATTCCCCAGGCGGCTGAAGAGGATCCGCAGCATCGCGTCGGCGTCGGTGGCGGTGCCCACGGTGGAGCGGGCGTTGGCGCCCATCCGCTCCTGGTCCACGATGATCGCGGTGGTGAGGCCGTCGAGGACGTCGACGTCGGGTCGGGCCTGGGTGGGCATGAAGCCCTGCACGAAGGTGCTGTAGGTCTCGTTGATCAGCCGCTGCGACTCCGCGGCGATCGTGGCGAACACCAGGGAGCTCTTGCCGGAGCCGGAGATCCCGGTGAACACGGTGAGCCGGCGCTTGGGGAGCTCCACGCTGATGTCCCGGAGGTTGTTCTCGCGGGCGCCCTGGACGCGGATCAGGTCGTGGCGGTCGGCCACGTGCGGCGCGGAAGGCCGCGCAGAGGACGATGCAGGGGAGTGCGGGTCCTGGCTCGGGGGTGTGCTCATCGTGTCTCCATCCCTGGGGCGCCTGCGTCAGGACTCCCGACGACGCGGCCCGGTTCGATCCGACCGGTTCCGAGCTTACGTCCGGTCCGCCCGCCGCTCGAGGATTCAGCGCCGCCGACAGCGGAGCCGCTCAGGGCAGAGCCGCGCACAGCAGAAACGGGTTCCGCGCGAGGGAGCCCGGGTCCACGCTGGGCCCATGAACACCACCACCGCACCACCCCGGACCCCGATCGACGACGAGCTCGCCTCCCGGCTGCTGGAGCAGCGCATCATCGTGCTGGGCGCCGAGCTGGACCAGGCCACCGGCAACCGGCTGTGCACGCAGCTGCTGCTGCTCTCCGCCCAGGACCCGCGGCGGGACATCAGCCTCTGGATCAACTCCCCGGGCGGCTCCGTCCCGTCCATGCTCGCGATCATGGACGTCATGCGGATCATCCCCAACGACGTGTCCACCCTGGCCATGGGACTGGCCTGCAGCGCCGGGCAGTTCCTGCTCTCGGCCGGCACCCCGGGCAAGCGCAGCGCCCTGCCGCACGCCCGGATCCTGCTGCACCAGGGCTCGGCCGGGATCGGCGGCACGGCCGTGGACATCGCCATCCAGGCCGAGGACCTGCGCCACACCCGGGACACCGTGCTCGGGCTCATCGCCGAGCACACCGGTCAGCCGCTCGAGCGGATCGTAGCCGACTCCCAGCGGGACCGCTGGTTCACCGCCGAGGAGGCCCTCGCCTACGGCTTCGTGGACCGGGTCATCGCCGGGCTCGACGACGTGCGGCCCCGCTCCGCCGCCACGGCCGCCGCGGGGGTGGGGTCGTGAGCAGCTACGCCGTGCCCTACGTCGTCGAACGCACGCCGAACGGCGAGCGCAGCATGGACGTCTTCAGCCGGCTGCTGGTGGAGCGGATCGTCTACCTCGGCACCGAGATCGACGACGGGGTGGCCAACGTCCTGATCGCCCAGCTGCTCTACCTGGACTCCTACGGCTCCGATCAGCCGATCGGCTTCTACATCAACTCCCCGGGCGGTTCCACCACAGCGATGCTCGCCGTCTACGACGCCATGCAGCACGTGGGCGCGCCCGTGGAGACCACCTGTGTGGGCCAGGCGGCCTCGGCCGCCGCGGTGCTGCTGGCCGCCGGCGCCCCGGGGCGGCGCTCGGTGCTGCCCCACGCCCGGGTGGTGCTGCACCAGCCGGCCGCGCAGGGCCAGGGCACCATCCCGGACCTCATCCTCGAGGCCGAGGAGATCGCCCGCACCCGGGAGCAGCTGGAGCAGGTGCTCGCCCGGCACACCGGGCGCAGCGCACAACAGATCCGGGAGGACACCGACCGGGACCTCGTGCTCACCGCCGAGGAGGCGGTGGCCTACGGGGTGGCCGACCGGGTCGTGACCCCGCGGGAGGCCCGGGCCCGGTGAGACCGGGGGGACCGGGGTGAGCGCTCAGACGGCCAGGGCCACCGGCCCGGCCAGGCAGACCGGACCGCCCCGGACGGCACGGGCGGCCGGGGCGCTGTGGAGCAGCACCCCGGTGGTCCCCTCGGTGAGATCAACGAGATTCAGTCCCAGGGCACCGACCACCGCGGCGATGATTTCCGACGAGGGGTCCTTCACCCCGCGCTCGATCTCGGAGAGGTACTGCGTGGAGACCCCGGAGACGCGGGCCACCTGCGCCAGCGTCAACCCCTGCGCCAGGCGGTGGCGGCGCAGGAACATCCCCAGCACGGACCGCCACAGCGGGTCCACGGGCGCTCGCGGCGCGGCACGCTCCCTCGGCGCGGGCGACGGGAGGTAGGCCGGCGACGAAACGGATGTGGGGCGGACCACGCTGCTCATGGGCTCATGGTAGATCCGCCCCGGGCCGCGAGCGCCGCCGCTCTGCTGTGAGCAGACGACGCCGTGGGCGTCAGGTCGAGGAGCATGCACCTTCTTGACCGGCAACCAAAAGGTTGCCTAATCTGGTGGCGTGGACATCGTGTTCCAGGCCCTGGCCCATCCCGCGCGGCGGATCCTCCTCGTGGAACTCGCCGCGCGGGACGACCAGAGCCTCTTCGAGCTCACCGTGCGGCTCATCAACGACCACGGCCTGGCCATGACCCGCCAGGCCGTGACCAAGCACCTGGCCGTGCTGCGCGAGGCCGGCCTGGTGACCACCACCGTCCAGGGGCGCACCACGGTGCACCACCTGGACACCTCCCCGCTCACCGACGCGCGGCAGTGGATGGACTCCCTGCCGCCCCCGCCGAAGGACACGCCGTGATCATCACCTACGCCTCCGTCTTCGTGGACGACCAGCAGAAGGCCCTGGAGTTCTACACCGACAAGCTCGGCTTCCAGCTCAAGGTCGACGTGCCGACCGGCCCCTACCGGTGGCTGACCGTCGTCTCGCCGCAGGCCCCGGACGGGGTGCAGCTGCTGCTCGAGCCCTCTGAGCACCCGGCCGTCCACCCGTTCAAGGACGCCCTGGTGGCCGACGGCATCCCGTTCAACAGCTTCGGCGTGGAGGACGTGCAGGCCGAGTACGAGCGGCTCACCTCCCTGGGCGTGCGCTTCGTGCAGGAGCCGACCGCGATGGGCCCGGTCACCACCGCGGTGCTCGACGACACCTGCGGCAATCTCATCCAGATCGCCCAGCTGAACGTCCCGGAGGCGGCCGGGCAGTAGTACAGGCATCTGGCGGAAATGGCCAATGTCATGCCAGACACGCGCGCACGATTATGGTCATGTGTCGCGTGTCTACGTGCGGCAGCCCGTGACGAAATGGAGCCATGACTCATGGCCGCTGATGCGCTAACGACGCCAGAAGCTCGCGGGGAGGATTGAGTGGTTGACGCGGTCGAGTTCCACCAGAACCGCCGATCAGTGTCCAATCCGCCGGTGCGCTGACGCGTTGGTCCACCGCGAGTCCGGATGGTCGATGAGGCGGCGCGTGACTGGATAACGTATCCGTGCACTTGTTCCGGCGCCTCCAACGGATGGTGCTATGGAGCGCCAGTCGTGGCACAGCGGAGACGAACTGCGTCCCCTCTTATTGCCTGGATCGAGAAGTACAAGCGCCGATAGCGATGACAGAATATTCACCTTCGCACAGGTTAAATAGCTGTGACGCCCTTATTCAGATGCATACTCGACGGTATTTATCACGTTCTTGTCACCATCGAGTTGCTCCATTGCTTGTGTTAAGCAGATTTGTTCATGCTGAGCGAGGCAATGCACCAGTCCCGTCACCAGCACGGGAGCAACTAAGGGGGAACCATGCACGCAAGAATGAAAGTGGCTCGGGGAATCAGTGTGGCTGCGACGGCAACTCTGCTGGGCGGGGCGACATTGATGGGCATGACACCCGCCTACGCCGCCCCCACTTTCGTGCTACCACCGAAAGATGCGTGCGAAGCCCAGGGATTCTCTCTGGGAGTTGAATTCGTCGGAGACGCTCCTGAGATTCGGGAGTTCTTCGACAAAAAGGGCAACAAAGTGCGCGAAATTCAAGCTGGCCGTGGTAGGACGATTGTCTACACCAACGAAACGACCCCAACCGCGGATGACACCATCACGGTTAAGACCCCGGGGTCTGTCACTCGACGCGAGTTCAACTCCGACGGCTCTTACACTGCCTACGCGACCGGGTTCAACGGACTAATCCTCACTTCTGGCGACGAGGGCGACCCGAGCGCCAAGCACTACAAGGGCCGCCTGGTGTACACCGTCAGCGCGGACGAGGTGTTCGAATTCGTCAGCTTTAGGGGTCAGGAGCGCGATATTTGCGCAGAGCTGGATTCTCTCGCCTAAACGACCCAGTAGTTAATGTCGCATATTCATGGATCAGCACCTGCTGGACCGATCGAGAGATCGGTCCAGCAGGTGCTGATCCAAAGTTCAAACGTGCTACGTGCCGCGTCGACAGATCAACACGTACTCCCACCTGCCTTTCCCAGCGACGGCTCTTTCGAGGTCGAACCCAGACCAAACTCTTAAAGTTCAATTTAAGGGACTATTCCCACTTTTGAACAGGTGACGATCATGGCGGCCGTGACGAGGCAGAAGTTCTTCTGCGGCTGATCAGGGACCAGTTATGAATGTTGATAGAAACGGTGACCCCGCCTCTTGCGCCGATAAAAAATGAGCCGACCGGCACGCGGTGGGTCGAGGACCGCACGGTGGACGGGGACCTTATTTGAGGCCGAAGACGACATTGCCTATAACCACTGCTCATTGAGCTGGGATTCGTCCCGGGATCGTCCCGAGCGCCGAGTTCGTACCTGTCAGGAATCCGGGGCGCGGAAGAGACTCCACCACACCGTATTTGAGCCGCTCGGCCGTGGTGGTCTGATCGGCTCGTCGGAGGTGCCTTTGGACTCGTGAGCGTCCGGGCAAATAAGAGTCATTGCTAAAAAGCGGGGCGCCTTTCCTATTGGGAAAGGCGCCCCGCGGACAGCCGAGCCAAGTTCGGCCGAGGTCAGTGCCCCGTCGACGTGGACCCGGTGGACGAGCCCGACCGGCCCCAGGCCTCGAGCCCGAAGGTCTCGTGCTCGGCAGAGCCCGGGACGTCCGGCTGCTCGGGGCGCGTGGGCGCAGGCGCCGCGTCCTCGGCCGCCGGAGCCGTGGGCTCCTGCTGGGCCCGCGGAGCGGCGGGCGGCTGGGCCGCGGCGGGCTCCGGTCGCAGCTCGGTGCCCCACGGCTGGTGCTTGCCGACCGGGGCGGGGACGACCGGCTGCGCGCCGGTCTTCGGCGCCGCCTTCTCGTCCGCGTTCGCGTAATAGGACTTGCCGTAGTAGCCGTAGTAACCGGCGTCCGCACCGGTGGTGGGCACCCGGTTGAGCACCACACCGAGGACGTTGCCGCGGACCTGGTGCAGGTTCTCCAGGGCCTTGGACAGCTCGTCCGTGGTGGTCTTCTGCGCGGTGGCCACGATGAGCGCGCCGTCGGCGGAGGCCGTGAGCAGCGCCGCGTCGGTGACCGGCAGCAGCGGGGGAGCGTCCACCAGGACCAGGGCGTCCTCGGCGAGGGTCTCGAGCATGGTGTGCATGGCCTTCGAGGACAGCAGCTCCGTGGGGTTGGGTGCGGTCTTCCCGGCGCCGAGCACCTGCAGGTTCGGGAAGGCGTCGTAGGTCTGGAGGACCTCCTCCACCTGCACCTGCCCGGTCAGCACGTCGGTGACGCCCACGCCGGCCACGAGGCCGAACAGATCGGTCATCACGGGGCGGCGGAGGTCGCCGTCCACAACGACGACGTTGCGCCCCGTCGAGGCGATGGCCACCGCCAGGTTGGCCGTGATCGAGGACTTGCCCTCACCCGGCAGGGACGAGGTCACCACGATCATCTTGGGCGGGTTGTCCACGGAGACGAAGCTGAGGTTGGTGCGCAGCTCGCGCAGGGCCTCGGCGAACTCGTGGTGGCCTCGGCCGGCGGAGATGCCGGTCTCGACGATCGCGCGGTGGTCGGACAGCCGGTCGTCGGTCGGAATGACACCGAGCACCGAGACGCCGAAGCCGTCCCGGATCTCCTCGACCGACTTGATGCGGCGGTCCATCTTGTACCGGGCGAAGGCGTACAGCAGACCCAGCCCGAGACCGCCCACGAAGCCGAGGGCCAGGTTGAGCTTGAGGTTCGGCGAGGACGGTGCCAGCGGCAGGGAGGCGTTGCTCAGCGGCTGGACGGCCACGCGGTTGATCGCGTCCTCGTCGCCCTGGCTCTCGAGCTCCTGCACCTGACCGGCCAGTGCCACGACCCAGGCGTTGGCCAGGTCGGCCGCCTCCGTCGGGTCCTCGGCGTCGGCGGTGATGCGCAGCTCCGGGGTGTCCACGGGGACATCAGTGGCGATGCGCGGCAGGATCTGCTCCGGCGTGGCGTCGAGGTCGAGCTCGTCGATCACCGCCTCGGCGACCGGCCGGGAGGTGGCCAGCGACTCGTAGGACACGGCTTTGGACTGCGCCAGGTTGTTGCCCGCCAGTGCGCTGGCCAGATCCTGCTCACCCGTGGCGACGACCAGACCCGACGCAGTGGCCGAGTAGATCTTCGGCTGGAGAAGCGTCCAGCCGAGCGCCAGCAAGGTGCACAGCAGGGTGATCAGCGTGATGGCCCGCCAGTGCGTGCGCACGAGCCGGAGGAGGTCCCGTGCATCGAGAGCGGGGGCTTCCCGCTCTGCGTCAAGGTGCTCCATGGTTCTCCTCGGGATCGGCTCGGGGGTGGGGGAATGGGTAGAAGTCACTCGCGGATGCCGTCCTGGTGCTCTCGGAACCACTCGACGGTGGACCGGAGCCCCTCGCGCAGGGGGATGCGGGCGGTCCAGCCCGCGTCGGCGAGCTTGGTGACGTCCATGAGCTTGCGCGGGGTGCCGTCGGGCTTGGTGGTGTCCCACTCGATCCGACCCTCGTAGCCGACGGCCTCGGCGACGAGACCGGCGAGTTCCTTGATGGTGACGTCGGTGCCGGTGCCCACGTTGACGTGCTCTGCCCCGTCGTAGTGCTCGAGCAGGTGCAGGCAGGCCTCGGCCATGTCGTCGACGTGCAGGAACTCCCGCAGCGGGGAGCCGGTGCCCCAGTTGGTCACTGACTCCGCCCCGGACAGCCGGGCTTCTTCGTAGCGGCGGATCATGGCGGGCAGCACGTGGGAACCGGTGGGGGAGAAGTTGTCCCCGGGCCCGTAGAGGTTGGTCGGCATCGCCGAGATCCAGGGCAGCCCGTACTGGCGGCGGACGGCCTGGATCTGGAGGATCCCGGCGATCTTGGCGATGGCGTAGGCGTCGTTGGTGGGTTCCAGGTGCCCGGTGAGGAGGTATTCCTCCTTCAGCGGCTGGGGCGCCAGCTTCGGGTAGATGCAGGAGGACCCCAGGAACAGGACCCGTTTGACCCCGTGCTCGAGGGCGGCGTCGAGGACGTTGACCTGGATCCGCAGGTTTTCCGACAGGAAGTCCACGGGAAAGGTGTTGTTGGCGAGGATCCCGCCGACCTTCGCCGCGGCCAGCACCACGTACCGGGGCTTGGCCTCGGCGAAGAACGCGAAGACGGCGTCCCGGTCCTTCAGATCCAGCTCGGTCGAGGTGCGGCCGATGAGGTCGGTGAACCCCTCGGACTGGAGTCTGCGCCAGATGGCGGAGCCGACCAGGCCCCGGTGGCCGGCCACGTAGAACGGGGCGGTGCGGTCGAGCGGGCCGGGGGTGAACGAGGCGGTCGCGTCGGCGGTCTTCTCGGTGGTGTCTGCTGTCATGGTGGGGTCCTGTCTCACTTGGCCCAGGAGGCGAGGTCGACGGTGTCGATCCAGGCGTCGTTCTCGAGCAGGGCGATGTCGGCGTCGACCATGAGCTTCGCGAGTTCGGGGGCCTTGACGGTGGCTTCCCAGCCGAGCTTGTCCTTGGCCTTGGCGGGGTCCCCGATGAGGGCGTCGACCTCGGTGGGTCGCAGGTAGCGCTCGTCGAACTCGACGTGCTCGCGCCAGTCGAGGCCGGCGTGGTCGAAGGAGATCTCCAGGAACTCCCGGACCGTGCACGGGTGGCCGGTGGCGAGCACGAAGTCCTCGGGCTCGTCGGCCTGGAGCATCCGCCACATGCCCTCGACGTACTCGGCGGCGTAGCCCCAGTCGCGGATGGCCTGGAGGTTGCCCATGTAGAGCTTGTCCTGGGTGCCGGCCTTGATCGCTGCCACGGCCCGGGTGATCTTGCGGGTCACGAAGGTCTCGCCGCGGCGGGGGGACTCGTGGTTGAAGAGGATCCCGTTGACGGCGTACATGTCGTAGGCCTCGCGGTAGTTCTTGGTGATCCAGTAGGAGTAGATCTTCGCCGCCCCGTAGGGGGAGCGGGGGTAGAAGGGGGTGTCCTCGTGCTGCGGGGGCGGAGTCGCGCCGTAGAGCTCGGAGGTGGAGGCCTGGTAGTAGCGGGCGTCCACATTGGCCAGGCGCATCGCTTCGAGCAGCCGCACGGTGCCCAGGCCGGTGGTGTCCCCGGTGTGCTCGGGCTCTTCGAAGGAGACCTTCACGTGGGACTGGGCGGCGAGGTTGTAGACCTCGTCGGGGCGGATCTGCGCCATCAGCGTCACCAAACGAGATCCGTCAGAGAGGTCGCCGTAGTGCAGGAACAGCCTCGCATCCGATTCGTGCGGGTCCGAGTACAGGTGGTCGATCCGGTGGGTGTTGAACGTCGAGGCGCGACGGATCAGCCCGTGCACCTCGTAGCCCTTGGCGAGCAGCAGCTCCGCCAGGTAGGAGCCGTCCTGACCGGTGATCCCGGTGATGAAAGCCTTCTTGGGGGTGGCGTGCATGATCGTCCTTCGGGGGGATGAGGCGTGGGCCGTTGAGGGGACAGCTTTATGCTAGTGAATGAACGGGCAAAGCCGGTGATCAGCGCCGGACATGTTGCGTCAAAGATCGGAGCACCTCGTCCCACCGACGCATCGCGGCGTCCGCGGCGAGGTGCTCCGCAACATATCCGGGACCGCGCCCGCCGATCTCCGAGGCCACAGCCCGGTCACTGCCGAGTTCCTCAGCGGCCTGCAGCAGTCCCGCGGGGTCGCCGGAAGGAACCACCCTGCCGGCCCCGGAGGACTCGATCTCGCCGGCGGACGAGCTCTCGTCGTCCACCGCAGCCAGGACAGGACGCCCGGTCGCGAAGTAGGACGTGAGCTTGCTCGGAACGCACATCTCCCGGAGCTCGGGCTTCTCATTGACGAGGAGGACGTCCGCTGCGGCCAAGGCCGCGGTGTACTCCTCGTCGGGCAGGGGATCGACGAACTCGAGGCTCTCCACACCGGCGGCCAGCTCTTTAAGTCGCGGCAACTGGCTGCCTGCGCCGAGCAGGACGAACCGGACACGGGAGTTCCGCTCATCGGCCAGCCGGGCGGCGTCCACCACGTTCTCGAGGTACTGCTTCACGCCCATGTTGCCCGCGTGGAGCACGACCACCTCGTCCTCGGACCAGCCCCGACTGGTGCGGACCGCCGCGGTGTCGATCGCGTGCTGCGGGGTGATATGGGACCAGTTCCGGTGGATAAGTGCCCGCTCTGAAGCCACACCCAGCTCGTTGACCGCATGGCGGCGGAACCGGTCGTGAATGACGATCACGCGGTCCATGGCGCGGAGGACCAGTCCCTCAACCTGTCGCATGACGGGAGCCAGAGCGGCGGCCGAGGTGTGCACCTCCTCGAGGCCACGGGAGTACAGGTCCTGGATCCAGATCGCCGTCCCGGGACGGCGCCGGCCGAGTTTGGCCCGCAGAGCTGCCACGCCCGAGGAGAACAGCCCGGGGTTCACGAAGAGCACCACGTCGGGGCGACCCCAGTTCGCTACTGCCGCGCGGACACCGAAGTGGACTTCCATGAGCAGCCGGTTGAGCAGCTTCGGCTCCGCGGGCACGTAGTGACGCAGGCGCAGGATGTGGACCCCGCCGTGATCCTCTTCCAGCGTCCGGCCTTCGTAGCCGTCATAAACCTGCCACTGCGGGTAGTGCGGAAAACCGGTGAGGACCCGGACGTCCCACCCGAGCTCGCTCATGCCCTCGGCGAGGGCCGTGGTGTAGGGAGCGTTGCCGCTGGACTCGGGAGCGTAGTTGATGCCGATGATCGTCAAACGAGGGGGCATGGAGATGCTTTCGTCACACTGGGAGCAACGCCGAGGGGGATCAGCGGCCCACCGGAGGGGATGGGGTATAAATCAGACAATACATGTGAGCGCATTCAGCTCTGGGACGACGCCCCACGTCGCCCCGTGGTTCAGCTCACATGACCTCCCCGCCCCCCACAAGCAGAGGTATTCATGGCCACCGCCGCTGAGCGCAGCCCTGCCGACACCGACGTTCCTGTGATCGACCTCTCCCAGGCGCCCGGCGAGGGCGAAGCCTGGAACAGGCCAAAGTGGATGATCTATCTGTGGTCAGCCACCGAGCTCGTTCTGGTCACCAACCCGTGGCAAATCAGCTCCCGCCTGCGGACGAAGGCACTCCGCGCCTTCGGTGCCAAGATCGGCGACGGTGTCATCATCCGGCCCCGCACGCGCATCAAGTTCCCCTGGAACCTGGAGATTGGCGACCGATCGTGGATTGGCGAGGGCGTATGGATCCACAACCAGGACCAGGTCACCATCGGACACGACGCAGTCGTGTCGCAGGACACCTTTGTTACCACGGGAAGCCATGACCTTCGAAAAAATATGGCGCTGATTACGCGACCAGTCGTTGTGGAAGCAGGATCCTGGCTAACCACTCGATGCGTTGTCCTCGGCGGATCCCTGATTGGCAGGAGTGCGGTAATTACTCCGGGAACTACTGTAGGCCCTAATGCCCGCATACCCGAGAATACTATTTACGGACAAGGTGCACCCCAATATCTCGGACATCGCTTTACAAGTAATGACAGGGGCAATCATGAGTAACTATGATTCCACACCTTTTATGCAAGCTCCAATACCAGTAACAATACTTGTACAAACTAAAAACGAGGCAAACGGCATTCAGGCATGCCTAAGTGCGTGGAAAGGAAAAAGTGAAGAAATAATTGTAGTCGACTCTTTAAGCGAAGACGGCACAAAGCGGCTCGTTACTGAGATGGGCGTTCAAGTAATTAACTTTTCCTGGAACGGAAGGTATCCCAAAAAGAAACAATGGCAGCTTGACAATGTCAACACAAAAAATGAGTGGATCTTATTTATAGATGCGGATGAATATCCAACAGCGGAACTTGTGGAGGAACTTCAACAGTTGTTCTCTGATGAAAGAGTAAATCAATTTGCAGCATTCGACATCAGTCTGAACTACAGGTTTGCAGGCACGGTACTTAAACACGGACATACCGTCGTCAAAAGATGCCTTGTGCAAAAATCTCTAGTAGATTTCCCAGAGATGAACGATCTCGACGCGCCAGGCATGGGCGAACTTGAGGGGCACTATCAACCGAGTGCGCGAGGACGTGTTGGGAAGTTGAGGGGTCGGATTCTACATGACGACCACGACCCAGTAAGGTCGTGGTTTGACAGGCACAATAAGTATTCGGACTGGGAAGCACACCTACACACACATCCGTCCGCACGCAGGCAGACTCGAAAGGCACGTAGTCTTCAAGGGCGGTTTTTTGACCGGTTGCCTTTCAAACCTGTCGTGTTCTTTGTTTATTCTTACGTCATACGCCTAGGCTTCGCAGATGGGCGCGCAGGATTCGATTACGCTCTAGCTCTTAGCTTTTACTACTGGCAAATTCAGCTAAAAGTAAGAGAACTGAAAAACGGATGGATCACTTAGTCCCAAACCTGGTGCCCACAAAAACCGCATCGAAACAAACGAGGTGTGCAAGAGCCAGCCACAGCCAAGCATCTAACGGTTTCGTTTGCTGGGTACAACCATACAAAATGGGCTTTAACGGCCCGCATTTACCAAGTATTGTACATTTCGGTTGCTGAACCGATCAGTAAAATAACAGGAAGAAAGTATATTTTGCAAACGGGCAGATCCCCATATGCCATGTTTTTGGCCGTGCTTCCTAGTTATAGGACAAACTGTATCGAAATTCTCAAATCCCAATTTGGGAATCGACTGTCCATCGAAGTTAGCTCAGCGCACTTGGACCCTACAGTTAAAACGGGCATTCGGCCGTCTTTATTTAGAGCCGTACCCATGGTGCGATTTGGTAAAAAAGCCTTTATGCAAGTTCCGCTTAGCCTAAATCCTCTTTTGGCGGACAACCTGGTAGTCGATTTGAATCCTCGGAGTATCACGTCATGGGCGCTTCTTGTAATGAGGAGACTTTTAGGTCGGCGGACGCTTGTTTGGGGACATTTGCATCCACAGGCCGGCGGCTCCGTTCGCACGGCGATGCTTCGTCGCACGATGCGTCGACTTGCGCGCGGCACAATATCTTATACACATATTGACCGCACTGCGGCACTTGAAGAGATCCCTCACCAACCTGTCTGGGTAGCGCCTAACGCGATTTATATGGCCAAGGATATTAGGCCAGGCGACAATACAGGCGCAGTTCGAAATGCTGTCATTTACGTGGGGCGATTTCAACCGCAGAAAAAGGTGGCATTGCTTGTTCGAGGATTTGCAGAAGCTCGGAAACTAAAGCCCGAAATGCGACTCATTCTTGTGGGTGGCGGAGTTCAGGAACAGAACATCCGCGAGCTTGTAACCGAATTATCAATCTGTGGGGACGTCGAGCTTGCCGGATGGGTTGAAGACGTATCCCAACTTCGGTCACTTTATGATCGAGCATTTGCTTCCGCCTCACCCGGATTTGCAGGTCTCGGATTGACCCAAAGCCTTGGCTTTGGCGTACCCATGGTCATTGCTAAGGACGAACCCCACTCTCCTGAGATCGAGCTGGCGCAAGGCGGACCCGTCACGTGGTTTGAAACAGATAGTCCTTCAGATCTTGCCGCTGCCTTGGTCCGCTTGTGGGACTGCAGGGGAACTTTACCAGATGAAAATGCATCTGACCTTGTGCGCAGTCGATACTCAGCCGAAAGCATGGCAGCTGGTTTGGCCGACGCTTTACAAGGCCTTCAACGAAAGGAAGAATAATGGCAATTCCCGGGCACACAGGCATACCGCGACCATTGATTCATTTAGTTCGTAAAGCACTTGAAAGGATTGCTGTACATGAGAACGTGATTCTGGGGGCCAATTTCCGAGTGGGCCGCGGCGCGATTGTAAGTTCCCCACATGGGCTAAAGATTGGCAATAATGTTTCGATTGGTCCCCGCTCGATTATTCAAGTGGATGGCGAGATTGGAGACTGGACGATTATCGGAATGGGGGTGCAAATAGTTGGACGTTTAGACCACGCCATCAATGAAGTTGGAGTTCCCATTGCGCAATCTACGCGTGCGGCTGAAAGGCCCCAAAACGATCGAGATATTGTGACGATCGGACGAGACGTTTGGATCGGGGGTGCCTCCGTCGTCTTGAGCGGTGTCACGATTGGACAGGGTAGTGTGGTTGGTGCGGGGGCAGTTGTCACTTCTGATGTACCGCCGTATTCCATTGTGGGTGGAAACCCCGCCAGGGTGATAAAACGCCGGTTTGATTCCGAGGAACTGCGCTTAGCGCACGATGAAGGTATCCGTCTAGTTACAAAGTGACCAAAGTCATTTCACGTTTCGCATTCAATGCCCATGCGCATTTAAGGTGTAGTTTGTGGCGCGTGGGGTGGTGAGGAACCTGTTGCACTTAAGAGGGTTCATTGTGAATTCTGGCTGAAAGCGGTGTCGGACGCGGGTCCGCGGGAGACAGGCAAAATGTTGAAAGCGATGAGAAAACGGCTTCGTTCGCATTCGCGGATGCGGGCGCAGTCGTTGGGAAACGGAAAGACGCTCCTTCTGGTAGACCAAGTGGTGTGCAGCGGAAGTAACGCTGTCGCGGTTCTTGTAGCTTCCGTCTTTTTGCAAACAGAGGCCCTAAATGCTTACGTTTTGCTGCAGCTGTTGGCTACTACGGCGATTGGCTTTCAAAGGTCTATCTTGCTGGACCCCTCCTTGGTTGTGACTTCCAAATCTAACGTAGGCATAGCTTATGGACGATGGCTAGCCGCCTTTTTATTGACACCCGGGGTGGCGCTTCTTGCGGGTAGTGCACTAGGACTGTGGACGTTCTATTGGCCCTTCGTCTTTCTTGCGATTTCTTTCCCTCTTATACAAGATTGCTTTCGCTACAAATCATTTGCTTTAGGTCGCTATATTCGTGCTTTGCTTTCAGATGGTCTGTGGTTGTTATGCTTACTTATTGGCGCGTTTGTTGTGCATCCGACCAGTGTCTGGGAGATGATCGCGCTTTGGGGAGGTGGTGCTGCCTTGGCGTTGGTGCCTTTGGTATATCGCTCCCCTAAGCGCAAGGAAAAGGTTCTCAGCCCTGCTCTTGATCTTGGTAAGTATCAGGTGACAGAGTGGGCGGTTGCAAGTTTTACAACCGTAGTTCCCATGCTCCTTGTACAATGGTTGGTTCCGCTGGCAAGTGTATCGGCGTTTCGACTGGCGCAAACGTTTATGGGCCCGCTTAATACTATTACCTCGTACGTGTCAGTCCGTTACCTGCTTCAGTCTTCATTAATTTCTCGATCCTCCGTGGGACAAATGCATCGAGTCGTCGCTCGTACTTCGCGCGGACTAATGTTAGTTGCGTTCACCTACGGCATTGCAGTTGTCATTGCGTTCTATTGTTTGCGAAATTATGTCGATCCTGTCCTAGTGGATCAGTTGGTATATGCAGTTCCGGTCACGGTGCTGGCAGCGGTTATCGCGAGTCCATGTACTCCTTATTTGGGACTCACAAGGGCGCTATCTAGACATAGTTCGACCATCCTGCCCAGGATCCAAGTGCTGGGCACGAATGTGCTGGCGATTATTTTGGGTATAAGTTTATGGTTTGCGACCAATCTTGATCCGTTGGTCGTCACGGCGTTGATAACCGCCGCAGGGTCTTTTGTAGCTTATCGGAGACTGTTCAGGCGGACTATTGCTTTCGTGTCAGAAAATTTGTAACACGCTAGCCCATAGTTGTTCGACAATGGATATCTGCGGAAATGGCACCCCGGAGGGGCTCTACGGGTGGCGCAATTTGACGGCGCACCTGTGGCGGTACGGGCTGGCGCTCGTCCACTGCACGGTGGATCGGCTCATGCGCGGGCTTGGGCTGGCCGGGGTGTCCCGTGACGGGTCTGTTGGAGGCTTTCATTCCACGGAAGGATGAGAGTCATGGGAGCACCGAGGAAGTACCCGGACGAGTTGCGAGAGCGCGCCACCCGGATGGCGGTGGAGGCCCGGCGGGACCCGGCGACGAAGGCCGGGGCGCTGGCGCGGATCGGGCAGCAGCTGGGGATCAATCCGGAGACGCTGCGGAACTGGGCCAGGCAGGCCGCGGTCGACGAGGGATACCGGCCGGGGACCACCACCGATGACGCCCAGCAGCTGGCCGAGCTGGAGAAAGAAGTGCGGGAGCTTCGCAGGGCCAACGCCATTCTGCGGTCGGCTTCGGCTTTCTTCGCGGCGGAGCTCGTTCTACCCACACAACAGGTAGTGGCCTACATCGACGCCCACAAGGGCGAGTACGGGGTCGAGCCGATCTGCAAGGTTCTGCAGGTCGCCCCGAGCACCTACTACGCCGCCAAGACCCGGCCGCCGTCAGCTCGGTCGGTTAGCGACGCGGCCACGACGAAGGTGATCGCCCGCGTGCATGCGGAGAACTACGGGGTGTACGGGGTCACCAAGGTCCACGCCGAGCTGCGCCGGGCAGGTCACCAGGTCGCTCGGTGCACGGTGCACCGGCTGATGCGCGCGGCCGGGCTGCGCGGGGTCATCCGTGCCAAGGGCCCGCGGACCACGGTGGCCGGCACCGGCCCGGACACCCGCCCGGATCTGGTGGAGCGGTCCTTCACCGCCACCGCCCCGGACCGGCTGTGGGTCGCCGACATCACCTACTGCCGAACCTTCGCCGGATGGGTCTACGCCGCGTTCGTCATCGACGTGTTCTCCCGCCGGGTGGTGGGATGGCAGCTGTCGACCTCCCTGCGCACCGATCTGGCGCTGGATGCCCTCGAGATGGGGCTGTGGACCCGGGAGCGGGAGGACCACGACACCACTGGGGTCGTGCATCACTCCGACAGTAAGACTGTGAGGGCCAGGTGTTCCCGGGCGTCCTGACCCTCACAGCGATCGACCCCATGGGGCTACCGTGGTGCCGGAGGTGCTCTCGCAGCGTCCTGACCCTCACGCTGACCGACCCCTGATCGGTGTCATTCCATTGACGTGTCGGTCGCTCGGGAACACCTCCGGCGAGACCCTGAGGTCTCGCCGGCGCCGTGTGACTCAAGAAGGGCCTGACGGGGATCCGTCTCATTACTGTCGTGCCCAGGTGGCTGGTTCGACCCGGGGACACCATCCCCACGCTCAGAACCAGGAGCCACCGCCATGACGACATCACCATCGCTGCCGCACCATCGACCGGTCGTCATCGGCGGAGTCGACACCCACAAGGACCTGCATCTGGCCGCCGTCGTCGACACCGACGGCCACGTGCTGGCCACTGCGGCTTTCTCCACCACCCGTGCCGGATACCGGGCGCTGCTGCGCTGGATGCACACCCACGGCGACGTCGCCCGCGTCGGGGTGGAGTGCACCGGGTCCTACGGGGCCGGGCTGCTGCGCCACCTCGAGGCCGCCGGTGTGGAAGTCCTCGAGGTCATGGCCGGTGACCGGGCCGACCGGCGCCGACGCGGCAAGAACGACACCATCGACGCCGAGAACGCCGCTCGTGCGGCACTGCGCGGAATCCGCACCGTCACCCCGAAGACCCGCGATGGGATGACCGAGTCCCTACGGGTGCTGCGCGTGGCCCGCACCTCGGCCGTGCGTTCCCGGCGTGTAGCCCTGCAACTGATCCAGACGCAGATCGTCGCCGCTCCGGAAGAGCTCCGCGACCAGTTGCGCAACCTCACCCCCATGCAGCTGATCCGCACGATCGCCGCCTGGCGCCCGGATGCCACCGGCTATCGTGACCCCACCTGCGCGAACCGGATCGCGCTGAAGTCCATGGCCCGCCGCTTCCTGGAACTGCACGACGAGATCGCCGATCTGGACCAGATCATCCACAACATCGTCGACGAACTCGCCCCCACCCTGCTCGAGCGCCCCGGGGTCGGTTACGAATCGGCGGCCCAGCTGCTGATCACCGCCGGGGACAATCCTGACCGATTGACCTCGGAGGCTTCCTTCGCGATGCTCTGCGGAGCCGCGCCGCTGCCGGCCTCCTCCGGAAAGACCACCCGACACCGTCTTAACCGCGGAGGAGACCGGGCCGCGAACTCCGCCCTGCACATGATCGCCATCAGCCGCTGGCGCATGGACCCGGTCACCCAGCACTACGTCGAACGGAAGAAGGCCGAAGGCCATTCCAACATCGAGATCCTGCCGTGCCTCAAGCGCTACATCGCCCGAGAGGTCTACTACCTCATCCGCAACCAATACCGAGCCGCCGACCAGGTCCAATTCGCCGCTTAACGAACAGAAGGGCGTCAAGGGCGTTCAGTATGTCGCGGTGCGCTACACCCAGCGCCTGGGAGAGGCCGGGGCGGTGGCTTCGGTGGGATCCACCGGGGACTCCTACGACAACTCCCTCGCCGAGGCGTTCAACTCGCTGTTCAAGGCCGAGCTGATCCGCAACAAGGGCCCCTGGAAGAACTTTGACGACCTGGAGATCGCGGTGGCCGAGTACATCGACTGGTTCAACCACCGGCGCCTGCACGGCGAGATCGGCCTCGTGCCACCGATCGAGTTCGAGGACGCCTACTATCGTCACCACACCGCCCCGGTGACCGACGAAGCGGCACTACCAAGACTCCACTGAACCCGTCACAGGACGATCTTGATCAGCTGCTTCAGCAGCCCGCCGGGGCAAGTCAACACCGCCCCGCTGGCGCGTGCGGCGCCGACCAGTTCCTGGACGATGTCTTGGTCGGCCGCGCTCCGCTGCGCGTTCTCTTCCGGGTCATCACCGGGTGTCGGTGGGCTCACGTCCACCAGTGTCTCGATCTTCTCGCTCATGTCGACCCTCCAGCCCCTCCCGGGGTGATTGGGCCTCTTACATCCGTTACTGCGATAGTCCCGATGGCTAAAGTTGACTAGCGATCAAGCTGTTTAATGACGGCTGCGGCAATCAATTGGTAGCCGACATCGTCGGGGTGCACCCCGTCATCGATGATGTGCTCAGTCTGGTTTTTAAGCGGGTGTCCGATTTCGAGATACTCCCCGTCGACTGCTTCCACTTCGGACTGCATCATTTTTCCGAACTCACGCTTCGACTCCGGATAGCTGCCATCCCAGTGGAATGGCGATGTGGCAATGATGCGGGCGTCGGGGAGTTTATCCCGCAACGCCTGGAAGGTCTTGCGGATGCCGGGTTGCTGGTCAATGCCTAGTGTGTTGCCCGCTGAGGACACCACAACGATGTTCGGTCGAGACAGGACAAGATCCGTCAATCGATCGTGGTATGGGCGTCCGCCTTTTTGCTCGCCTGCGGTGGCGAAGTTGGTCCCGCCATACCCATAATTCAGCTCGGCCCAGCCTTGGTCCGCCGCCACGAGCGTCGTCCATCGTTTGGCCTTGATCGAAGAGCCGATTCCGACGTTGTAGGAATCACCTAGAAATGCTGCAGTTGTTGGCTTCTCGATTGGTTGCGGCGGGACTGGCGTATAGCTCTTGGCCGCTTCTGCGGCCTGAGTGGTGGCCTGATGATTCTGAGCCCATGCGGCGCCAAGTCCAGCGATGAGTAGGATCACCGCCGCGACGATCACCGCGTTGAAGCGGTTCCTTGCTTTCACGGTGAGAAATGGGCGTTGCCCAGTAGCTGGGGGGGTGCGTTGCATGCGTGAGATCTTACCGGGCAATTGTTCACATAACCGCCTACATGACACGACCACGAGCCACGCCATGGGCTGGCTCTTTAAATTGGAGGCCGCCCTGTCAGTTTGGAAGATCGCCCGGTACCTCGGCATCCGGGGGCCTCTATCGTTCTCGTCAAGCGGTCAGGGCGACCGGTGACGGGGTCTGAGGCTCGGCGGGGTCTTGGTAGAAAGTACCGTCCCGCAGCATCGCAAACAGGTCGTCGGTCCGTCGTCGAGCCAGGCCAATGATCCCTTGACTGCGGCGTTTGCCCTGGGCACGTTTCCGGTCGTAGTAGGTACGCGAGGGCGGGTGGTGCAGCGAGGCGAATACCGAAGGAATAGCGCCCGCTTCAGACGTTCGTTGCCGCCCTTGACGGCGTGTTAGCCGCGTTTCGAGGTTCCGAAACTGGGGGTGCCCGGGCGATCGCGGCTTAGAAGGGCCGGTGCCCGGCGTCGGCGAAGTCCTTGCCCAGGTTCTTGGTGAGGATCCTCGCGGCGGTCCTGACCCCTACTCCGGGCATCGAGGTCAAGACCGGGCAAAGAGGGTGGGCTTCCACGGGGGCCTCGACCGGGGTAGCTACCGTGGCGTGTTGATTGATCAGGGCGGCCAGCTGCCCGGCCGGGATCGGTACGACGGTGGCGGCAGCCTCGGTGCCGGCCACCACCACGGTCTGTTGCCCCAGCGCGGTGAAGATCTCCTCGGTCAAAAGATCAACCAGTCGCGGCCAGCTAGGCCGGAGTCGGATACCGGGTGAGAAGGTCGGCCACCGCCGGGTGGGTCACCCTCGGCCCCAGCACCCGCTCCAGGGCGGGATGGATCTGCGTGAGCATGCCCCGCGGGCGGACCGCGGGAGACCAGCAGTGGGGCAGGGATCTGCGCCTGTCACCAGTCGAGTACAACTCCTACAACTCCCGCGCCTCCTCAGGGCTCGGCTCGGCCAGCACTGTGGCGCAGTCCACCCAGGTAGCCGGGTACATCCGCCCGGTGTCGAACTTCGTCCTCGTCTCCCAGCACTACGGGTTCAACCCCATCGCCTGCAAGCCGCACCCTAGCTTCGAGAATCACCAGCCGCTGGGCCACACGGACATCGACTACGCCGCGGCTGTGGGCACGGACATCTGCTCCGTGGACCCTGGCACCGGGCTGTGAGTGGGGCACGCCGCGAACCTCCCTGGGGCGACTCCGTGGCCGGGTGCGCGTCACGGGGGTATCTGGCGCGGGACTTCGCCGGCAACGTCCTGGTGAGAAACCACGGCCCGTTCCTCGGCGTCTACGAGCACCTGTCCGCGTTTCCCGTGAAGAAGGGCAAACTCGTCGTCCAAGAGCAGCGCGTAGCGTTTACCGGATTTTGACAGTAGATACTATCTTTGTCGGGAGTATGGGTAAGATGACCCATTAATTAGTTAACTCACTGGGAATTTAGTTTTTGGGAACTGCTATGATTATTGATCAAAGTGTCAATCGGTCGAGTTTCCGACGTTTTAGGCGTTCGAGGCCAATACCTATTGCGTCCGTCTGTGTCTGAGGTTAGCGCTGCATGTACGATCAAAAACGTTAGGGGGATCCAAAAGTAGCGATTGTAAAAACTAGGTGCGCTCATCGCAAAGGTGATTGATACTAGCGCGCCGGAAATGGCTGCGTTTGACGCATGTTGCTTGCTCCGATGGGCCCATGCGACTAGCCCGCCCCCCAGGGCGGCGAGTCCTATACCGACTACAAACAGGCTGCCACCCTGGTACGCGGCGGCCAATAAAAAATTATGAACACCAAGTTCCCCAATCACACTAGCCGACCCCGGATCGAGACCTTCTCCTGTAAGTGGGTTTTCGAGAAATCCTTGAAAACCTAACTTGTACGTTTCCTGTCGAGAAGCTGCGGTATTGAGCGATCGGTCGCTCGCGCTTATTCCGGTTGCCTGAAGCAGTCGCTCCACTGGCGACAATGCGATTTTTGTTCCTTCTTGCAGAATGGTACTAACATATAGTCCACCAATTAGTAAAACGGAAGGAAAAACGAGGTGTACTAGTTTAAATCCTCGCAATAGCAATACTGCCGCAATGCCCATCATTGCCGACAGCATGCCTGCAACGCTCCCCGATAACACAAGTCCAATTACTCCACCGAAAAGAGCGAAGTAGTTGAGGAGCGTGCGTATTGACACATTCCACTTCTCAATGCTGCCAATAGACAGTACGACCGCAAGTGCTGTAATACCCCCCGCGTCACTGACGTGCCCTGTAAATCCAGAATATCGTCCAGCGCTAGTTACAATTGCGCCCGGGATCGCGTCGGCTCCAAGCGTGTATTGAACCAATGTTCCGTACCCCGTTATGCCAGCGCCAATTGCGAATGCAAGTATGGCATTTGAAAGACGCCTTTGAGTGTTAAGTAAAATAATGGCTTGCCAGGGGAGTATTGTCATTACATAGATTACTCTGATTAGGACAAACAGGCTATCCACTGGCGCCTCGGAAACGCTTGAGGCAAAAAGACCTCCAAATGCGACCAGGATCGTCGCATAAAAGCGAAGACGATGACCTGGTGGATTGCATCGTCTGGCAGGAAAGGTCAGTACAAGGAGAAAGGCGCTAAGCGCCAATAAGGCATCCCCAACATTTATGCCTCCGCCAATCCGAAGGGTGAGAATAGGCGCGAGCGTTAGGCCGAGGAGAAAGGTGATGTAGGCAAGTCCGCGCACCGGATCCCATTGTGCGACGTGGGTTACTTGTCTTGCCTGAAGCGGTGGTGCCAACCGAGTCCTTCCCCTTCTTAAAGGCTGCAACTTGATGTGGAACTCCTAATTTTTAAGAACTATTCTAGGCGGCGGTTGATTATGCGGTCGGATTTGAGGCTCGCTCCATGTAGCATCGCAATTCATGATGCGTTGTGGAAATGGCAAGTTATGTCTGTTAAATCACCGCTTGAGTGCGGAATCCAAACGTGTAGAGAGCTTATGGAGTCGCGGTCGGAGTGATTAGTATGCACCCTCTTTGGCTATGACTGCCTTGAAGGTCCGCCCGAGGATAAGCAAATCCTGCACCGGCGACCAATTCTCAACGTAGTAAAGGTCCAGCCGTACCGACTGTTCCCAGTCGAGGTTCGACCTGCCCGAGACCTGCCAGAGGCCCGTGATGCCGGGCTTCACGCGCAGCCGGCGGTGGACGTAGTCCTCGTACTGCTCCACCTCGGCAGGGAGTGGGGGGCGGGGGCCGACCAGGGACATCTCCCCCCTGAGGACGTTGAAGAATTGGGGGAGCTCGTCCAGGCTGTAACGGCGCATCCACTTGCCGGGGGCGGTGACGCGGGGGTCGTCCTTCATCTTGAACAGCAGGCCGGCGCCCTCGTTCTGCTCCTTGAGGCGCTGGAGTACTTGCTCGGCGTCGGTGCGCATGCTGCGGAACTTCAGCATCTTGAAGCGGCTGCCGTCCTGGCCGATGCGCTCCTGCGCGAAGAAGGCGGGGCCCTTGTCGTGGCTCTTGACGATCAGCGTGAGGGTGAGCAGGACGGGGGAGAGGACTAGGAGGGCGGCCCCGGAGCCGAGGATGTCCATGAGACGCTTGGTCATGGCGCGGCTGCGACTCAGCTTGGGGGTTGCCACGTGGATGAGGGGGAGACCGGCCACCTGCTGCATGTGGATGCGGGGGCCCGCGATGTCGGTGAGGCCGGTGTCCATGACCAGGCGGATGTGGGCGTCGGCGAGCTGCCAGCTGAGGTGGCGGATCTCCGTGGTGCCCAGGGGGACGTTGGAGGACAGGACGACGGTCTCGATGTCGCGCTCGTGGCAGGCGTCGACGATGCTCTCCACGGTGGGGCGCGCCCCCGGCGCGAGCGCGTTGGGCGGGAGGCTCATGCGCTGCAGCTCAGCGGGGACCGGCTTGCGGGTCTCGGGGACGTAGATGGCGGCCGCGTAGAGCCCCGAGGTCGGGTGCTGGCGCAGAGACTTGATGAGGTCGCACGTGCCGGCCAACCGGCCCACCACCATGGTCCTGGACAGCGCCTCACCCTTGTACCGGGCCTTGACCAGCCGATCCCGGACGATGAAGCGTCCGAGGATCAGGAATCCCAGGCCGAGGGGGAGGGCCAGCAGGACGTAGCTGCGGGCCGTGGGGAGGTCGAAGCCGAACGAGATGATCGCGATTGCGCCGAACAGGATGAGGCTCGAGTGCACCACCTGCCGGGTCTCCTCGAGACCGTGGCCGATGAGGCGGACGTCGCGGGCGCCGCGGGCGCCCAGATGCATCCACCAGGTCAGGGCCAGGGCGATGCCCACGATCCAGTAGGGGACCGAGAGGGGACCGAGGTCGAGGCCGGCGTTTTCCAGCTGGAAGCGGAGCAGGTGGGCGCCGATGAGGGTGACGAGCAGGGCCAGGCCGTCGGCCCAGCGCATGCGGGTGAGGTAGGAGGAGCGCCAGCCGGAGCGGGAGGCGGCGTCGCGAGCGGTGGTGCGGGTGCTGTTGAGCTGCGGACGCCGGTGGTCGTCCGCTCGGCTGATCTCGTTGACCTTGAGCATGGTGGTGCTCCCTCCCCGAAAAAGCACGCGGCCACCTGGGGTATCTCCTCCCAGCCCGTGGGGGAGACGGTGGACCGCGCGCTGCATTGCACTTGTCGCCAGTTTAGTGGCGCAAATCGATGAAACCGGCTCTATGACGAAAGGTGTTTGCACTTGCACCTGCCCGTGCCGGGAACTCGCGGGACGGCGTCATGCCTTGTGGTGACGGGGGTCACGTCGTCGGGCGGGGAAGTCGCCCCGACGGTGACGGTGCCATTTTCTGTCCCCCACTCGGGGGACCAAGGCATTGTGGAGCCAGCCGCTCAGGCGGCGCGAGCCTCCGGTGCGGTGTGTTCGGCGGTGCGGAGGTGTTCGGCCTTGAGGCGGCGGAGGTTCAGCGCCAGGCAGCTGGGGGCGTAGGCCGGGCGGATCACCACAGGGGTGCCCTCGTGGCCGTGGGTAGTAAGGATCTCGCCCAGGGCGGCCTCGTGGCGCTCGAGGACCACGTGGCCGAAGTAGTGGTCGTTGAAGAGGTCGGCCAGTTCCAGGGCGTAGGCCCAGGTGGGGGTGCCGACCTCCATGGACGCCTTCGGGCAGTCCCAATCGCTGGGGGTGCCGGCGGTGCGCAGCTGGGTGCGCAGCACGCGGTCGAGGGCCTCGGGGGTGAAGGCCAGGGTCAGCTCGGCGACGTCCTCGTCGATGTCGAGCTCCAGGAGGGTGAGACCCGCGGGGGAGCAGGACTCGAGGTAGTGCTGGATGTCAGTGGCAAGGGGGGAGGTGCGCATCGGATTCTCTCTTGTCCGTCGAGGGGTACGGATCTTCGGGTCCTCCGAGCGTATCGGGGCAACGGCCCTAGTGGGGGCCGTTTCTTGTCCCCACATGGTCCCCATCGGACCGGACAAAAGTCTATTGTCAGCCCCTTGTTCCTATGCGGAGAGTGGTTCGGTGTAGACCATTGTCCAGGCAGTATTTCCGGGGTGTGTCGGGGGCCACACAGCGGCTCTCCCGCTCAGGCTTCCTGTCGATGGACCAGCGGGTAACTGTAACTTTTCGATGGTTGTTCATCGACGCACCATTGATTCGCCCCCTGCGCGGGCGCACCCTGAATTCGGCGGACGATTCAGCAGGGATCTGTGAGGCTGGGTGGACTGATACCCGCACCCGGCTGTGCTCGCGAGTGGCAGGTCGCCCGCTCCGGCCTGTCGAGGCCGGCTCATCCGTTGTGGGGGGAATCATGTTCAAGAGAGCGTCAACGAGCGCAGTGGAGCCGTCGGGGGCCTGGGCCGGTCCGGGATGGCGGAGACGCGTTTCCAGCATCGGCCTCTCCGCCCTGCTGGCCGGCGGCGCCTCCGTGCCCGTGTCGTCGGCAGTGGCGGCACCGGAGACAAGCCGTGCGTCCGTGGTCAGTACCCAGCAGGCCGTGGCCTTCGTCGCTCGGCACGGGTTGACCGCCCGGCAGTACCAGGACGCCTTCAACCAGTACGTCGATCAGGGCTACCGACTGGTCCACGTGAGTGGATACGGGGAAGGCGATCGGACCCGTTATGCGGCCATCTGGGAGAAGCGACAGGGCCCGGCGTGGGTGGCACGGCATGGGATGACCGCCCGGCAGTATCAGGACGCCTTCAACCAGTACGTCGATCAGGGCTACCGACTGGTCCACGTGGACGGTTACGGGCAGGGTGATCGGACCCGTTATGCGGCGATCTGGGAGAAGCGATCGGGTCCGGCGTGGGTGGCCCGGCACGGGTTGACCGCCCGGCAGTACCAGGACGCCTTCAACGAGTACGTCGATCAGGGCTACCGACTGGTCCACGTGAGCGGATACGGAGAGGGTGATCGGACCCGTTATGCGGCGATCTGGGAGAAGCGATCGGGTCCGGCGTGGGTGGCCCGGCACGGGTTGACCGCCCGGCAGTACCAGGACGCCTTCAACGAGTACGTCGATCAGGGCTACCGACTGGTCCACGTGGAAGGCTACGGAGAGGGTGATCGGACCCGCTACGCGGCCATCTGGGAGAAGTAGTCTGCGCGCAGACGACGCCGGGGCCGGGCGGCAGCACCTGTCGTGACCGGTCCCCGGCGCCGTCCGGCCCATGCTTCGGCGGCCGAGCCGCGAGCAGCAAGGATCTCGTCCCGTGCGGCCTCGCGGCGCCCAAGGGCCCAGTATGCGGAGCAGTGCTCGTTGGGAAAGTGGCCGAGTGCGGACCATTGTCCGGTCCGGATCTTCGGAGGACGTCCGCGGTCGCGCAGGGGTACTGCTCACCCCAAGGAAAGACGTGAATTCATACGTGTACTGACTTCTTTCCGGGCGCGGATACGCTGGAACGGTGAATCCTCCTGAGCGGGCGCGGGGCCGGCGGTTGCCGTCCGGTGCAGTGCTCCTCGCCGATCTGGTGCAGGACATCGGTGGGACGATCGCCGCGGGTGACGTCCTTGGAGATCCGCTGGTGCGCCGGGTGGTGGAGGACTACCGCGAGGCAGGCCCGGGCGACCTCTTCGTGGCGCGGCAGGGTGGTCGCGGGCACGGCGTCCAGCACGCCGCGGCGGCGATCGAAGCCGGTGCGGTCGCGGTACTCACCGACCGCCGGGGGGTGCAGATCCTGGGGCGGTCGCCGGAGGTGCCGGTGGTCGTCGTCGACGATCCGCGCACCGTGCTGGGGCCGGTGGCGGCCCGGCTGCAGGGCCACCCGGCCGCGGACCTGACGATGCTGGGGATCACGGGCACCAACGGCAAGACCACCACCGCCTATCTCCTCGAGGCGGCCCTGGCCCGCCTGGGCCGGCGTCCCGGGCTACTGAGCTCCCCGGAGACCGTGGTGGGCGACCGTCGCCGGCCCAGCACGGTCACCACCCCCGCCGCCCCGGTGCTGCACGAGCTGCTGGCGCAGATGCGGGACGCGGGCAACGACGCCTGCGTCATGGAGGTCAGCAGCCACGCCCTGGACCAGCACCGGGTGGACGGCATCCACTACAGCGTGGTCGCCTTCACCAACCTCACCCACGAGCACCTCGACTGCCACGGGGACATGGCGTCCTACTTCGCCGCCAAGGCGCGTCTCTTCACCCCCGGGTTCGCGTCCCGGGCGGTGGTGGTGGTCGACGACGACGCCGGCCGCCGTCTCCGCGACCTGGCCGGCCGCCGCGGGGTGCCCGTGGTGAGCCTGGCCAACGATCCCGGGGTGAAAGCGCACTGGCACATCGCGGGGGAGCGGGGCGAGGACGCGTTCCTCCTCCAGGGCCCGGCCGGCACTCTGGCGCTGCGGTCGCCGCTGCCCGGCGAGCACAACCGGACCGACACCGCGGTGGCCGCGCTGATGCTGCTCGAGCTCGGGGTGTCGCCCTCCGATGTGACTGCAGCCCTTGACGGGCCGGTGAGCGTTCCCGGCCGCATGGAGCACGTAAATCTCGGGCCGGGGTGGTCGACCGTCGTCGTCGATTTCGCCCACACCCCGGACGCGCTCGCGTCCTCCGCGGCCGCGCTGCGGGCGCGCACGCGGGGCCGGCTCGTGGTCACCGCGAGCTCCGGCGGGGACCGCGACCCCACGAAGCGGGAGCCCGCCGGAGTCGCGGCCGTGGAGTCCGGCGCCGACGTGGTCCTGGTGACGGACGACAACCCCCGTACGGAGGACCCGGCCGCCATCCGCGCCGCGGTGCTGCGGGGCGTCCGTCGAGCCGTGGCGGCGCGGCGGTCCGCCGGTCTGTCCGTGCCCGAGGTCTACGAGCTGCCGACCCGGCGGGAGGCCATCCGGTTCGCCCTCGAGACGGCCGGACCAGATGGCACGGTGGTGCTCAACGGCAGGGGGCACGAGGAGTGGATGGAGATCGGCCCGCGGGGGAGCCGGGTGCCGTTCGTCGACCGCGACGAGGTTCTCGCGGCAGCGGGCGACATCTCCCTCGCCCGGGACGAGGTCGCCGCCCGATCCTGACGCCTGCCGGTACGGCCCTGCCCTGGTCGCACCGCCGCCCGCGCTCGCGGCGCTGGCTAGAGTGCGGGGATGGGAATGGCAATCGTGGGCGTCCTGGTGATCGTCCTGATGGTGGCGGTCACCGGCCTGTCGAAAAAGCTCGGTGTCGCCGCGCCGCTGCTCCTGGTGGTGGTGGGACTGACGCTGTCCTACGCCCCTGGGGTGCCGGACATCGAGGTGCCCCACGAGTGGATCCTCACCGGAGTGCTTCCCCCGCTGCTGTACGCGGCCGCGATCAAGGTCCCGGTCATCGACTTCCGCCGCAACCTCGGAGCCATCACCAGTCTGTCCGTGGTCCTGGTGCTGGTGTCCGCCCTGATCACCGGGCTGGTGCTCTACGCCCTGCTCCCGGACCTGAACCTGGCCGCGGCCATCGCCCTGGGGGCCGTGGTCAGCCCGCCGGACGCCGTGGCGGCCACCTCGATCGGCAAGCGGCTGGGCCTGCCGCCGCGGCTGGTGACCGTGCTCGAGGGCGAGGGGCTGGTCAACGACGCCACCGCCCTCGTGCTGCTGCGCAGCGCCCTGGCCGTGGCGGCAGGGACGATGTCCGGCGTGTGGAGCGGGGTTGCCGACTTCGGCTACGCCGTGGTGGTCGCCGTCGCCGTCGGTCTGCTCGTGGGTGTGGTCACCGTCGCCGTGCGCGCCAGGATCGACGACCCCGTGCTGGACACGGCCCTGTCCTTCGTCGTGCCGTTCCTGGCCTTCATCCCCGCGGAGGAGCTCGGGGCCTCCGGGGTGCTGGCCGTGGTGGTGGCCGGACTGTGCACCGGTCACCGCGGCGCGGCCGTGCTGGGTGCCCAGGCCAGGATCGGCGACGACGTGAACTGGCGCACCGTGCAGTTCCTGCTCGAGAGCGCGGTGTTCCTGCTCATGGGCCTGGAGCTGCACGACCTGGTGGATGACATCGACCAGGACCTGCTGAGCATTCCTCACACGGCGCTGATCGGCCTGCTGGTCACGGCGGTGCTCATCGTGATCCGCGTCGCCTGGGTCTTTCCGCTGGTGTTCCTCCTACGCCGGCGCGCCGGCCGCGCCGAGCGCCGGATCATGCGCCTGTGGCTGCGCCTGGAGCAGGTGCGCGAGCGCCCCGCCGACCCCCGGCAGCAGCGCCGGAGTCGTCTGCTCCGCCGCCTCTACGCCCAGCGGCGGGCCGACCTGGAGCAGGAACGCCGCGAAGGACTGGGCTGGCGGGGTGCCGTGGTCCTGGGCTGGTCCGGCATGCGCGGGGTGGTGACCCTGGCGGCGGCACAGTCCTTGCCGAGCACGGTGCCCTACCGGGAGCAGCTCGTGCTCATCGCCTTCACCGTGGCGGTCACCACCCTGCTGCTGCAGGGCGGCACCCTGCCCGCGCTCATCCGCGTGCTGGGCATCCGCGGCGTCGACACCACCGCCGACCTGTGGGACTCCGCGGCCCTGTTCGACGAGATCGCCGACGCCGGACTGCGGGTGCTCGACGCACCGGACACTGTCCTGGGCGCCGGCGTCGACCCCGACGTCGTCGAGCGCGTCCGCCAGGACACGTTCCTGCGCGGCGAGTCCCTCTGGGAGCAGGCCCGCGCCGGTGAGGGAGAGGACGCACCCACGCCCCACCACCAGTACCGGCAGCTGCGCCTGGCCGTGGTCCGCGCGGAGCGCAAGGCGATGCTCACCGCGCGCCGGCACGGACGGTACCCCTCGCGGATCCTGGCCGACGCCCAGCGCGTCCTGGACCTCGAGGAGACGCGGCTGCGCCCCCGTACCACGGAGCACTAGAGAGGTCTAGTGCGCGCCCTCCTTGGCCACCACGGCCTTGACGGTGCGCAGCAGGATCACGAAGTCCTGGACCGGGGACCAGTTCTCCACGTAGTAGAGGTCCAGGCGCACGGCCTGCTCCCAGTCCAGGTCGTCGCGTCCCGAGACCTGCCACAGGCCGGTGATGCCGGGCTTGACCCGCAGCCGGCGGTGGACGTGCTCCTCGTACTGGGCGACCTCCGAGGGCAGTGGCGGGCGCGGGCCCACCAGGGACATCTCGCCCCTGAGGACGTTGAGGAACTGCGGGAGCTCGTCGAGGCTGTACTTGCGCATCCATCGCCCCGGGGCGGTGACCCGCGGGTCGTTCGCCATGAAGAACAGCACCCCGCCCTTGGCGTCGTTGGCGGCCATGAGCTCGGCCTTGCGCTCCTCGGCGTCGGTGTACATGGAGCGGAACTTCAGCATCCTGAAGCTCGTCCCGTCGAGGCCGGTGCGCTCCTGGGCGAAGAGCACGGGCCCGCCGTCGTGCGCCTTGACGATCAGGGCGAGCACGGCCATCACGGGGGACAGTGCCACCAGCGCGGTGAGCGCCCCGACGATGTCGACCGAGCGCTTGAGCATCCGCCGCGAGCGGCTCAGCCGCGGGGTGGAGACGTGGATCAGGGGCAGACCGGCCATCTGCTGGGTGTGGATGCGGGGGCCGGCGATGTCGGTGAGCCCGGTGTCGAGGACCAGGCGGATGCGCTCGTCGGCCAGGTACCAGGACAGGTGCCGGACCTCCTCCGAGCTCAGCGGCGCGGATGCGGCCATCACCAGGGTCTCGATGCGGTGGGTCCGGCACGCGGCCACGATCCCCTCCACACTGGGCGCCTCCCCGGCCGGCAGCATGTTCTGGGGCACCGGCACCCGGGCCAGGTGGTGCGGCAGGGGCCGGGACGACGACGGCGCGTAGACCGCCACCGGGTCGAAGCCCGCGGCCGGGTTCTGCTGCAGGGACCTGAGCATCTCCACGACCCCCGGCACGCGCCCGACCACCAGGGTCCGGGACATCGCCTCGCCGGCCAGCCGGCGGCGGGTCAGCCCCCGCCGCACCACGCCGCGGCCCGCGAGCAGCAGGAGCGTGCCCAGCGGCAGGGCGATCACCACGTAGCTGCGGGCCATCGGCACGTTCAGCACGTAGGACAGGATCGCCATCGCGCCGAAGAGCACCAGCGTGGCGGAGACCACCTGCCGGTTCTCCTCCACGGCGTAGCCGATCAGGCGCACGTCGCGGGCGCCCCGCAGTTCCAGCCAGCCCCACCAGGCGGCGCCGAGCACAGCGCCCACCAGCCAGTACGGCACGGTGAGCCGGCCGAGCTCCAGGGCCTCCTGGACGAGGCCGAAGCGCAGCAGCTGCGTCAGCACGAGCGTGGCCGCCAGGGCCAGCGCGTCCACGCGACGCAGACTCCTGATGTGGGTCTCCCGCCAGGCGGCAGGTCGCACGGACATGTTCTTCTTGAGCACGTTGGTCACTCCCCCCGAGTGTGCGGGGGCCGGAACACTCCTCCTACGCCCCCCGGCGTGGTTCCGGCCCCCATCGATGACTTTACAAGTGCACATCGATGCAAACAGGTGCTTAACAGGGGACAGTTCCCGGGGCTTGATGCTCCAATCTCTTTGCTAGCGTAAATGCACGTGCATGGTCGCGGGCCGCCAGGGCTGGTGGTCGCGAGACGTGTGCTGCAGGGGTGCCGGTCCGCCGGCGAGATCCGGGGGGGATCCCGCCGCACCACGGACGGCGCTCCCTGCTCAAAGGCCGGCCCGGTCCCCGGGCCCGGCGGGGGAGCGAGGCGCCGCAGCGGCGCAGCACAGGGGGAGTTCGCATGTTGAAGCACCAGTCCCGTGACCGGAGCACGGACCCGATCGAGATCCCGGTCAGTGGTGTCCGGGTGACGCCGATGGACGCCGAGGAGCTGCATCGGTGGATCTCGGCCACGTGGCAGGAGCGGCGCAAGGCCGCGGTCCTCGCCCACAATCTGCACAGTCTCTACACGTGGGAGGTCAACCCGACGTTCCGCGCCTTCTACGAGAAGGCCGACGTGGTGCTGACGGACGGCTTCCCCGTCCTGAAGCTGGCCAAGTGGCGGTCCGGGCGCGACCTCAGCGCCAAGCGGCACCGTCTCGGAACCCTGGACTGGCTGCCCGGTCTGATGGGGCGCACCCCGGTGCGGCGCGTCGCCGTCGTCGGCGCGACCTCCGCCGGCAACGCCCGCACGGTGGACCTGCTCCGGCGGGACGCGTCCGCCGGACGGATCGAGGGCTGGCCGGGGGAGGGCTGGAACCCCGTGCTCGAGGACCACATCGTCCGGTCCCTCCAGGAGTTCCGGCCGGACTTCGTGATCGTGGGCCTGGGCATGCCGCTGCAGGAGGAGTTCCTGAGCCGGCGCTGGGAGGAGCTGCCCACGGCGATCTACGCGGCCGTCGGCGGCGGGATCGACGAGTACGCCGGCATCCAGAAGCCGCCGCCGCGCTGGCTCGGGCCGATCGGCCTGGAGTGGGCGTACCGGCTCGTGACGCAGCCGAAGCGGCTGGGCCACCGGTACGTCGTCGAGCCGTGGATCCTGGCCTACCTCCTGGCGACCAAGGCGGTCCGGCGGGGTGCGGTCACCTGAGCTGAATCGTCGCGAGGGCCCCTTCCATCCGTTGGGGCCCGTCGGGTGTCGTGGCCCGTGCTAGCCTTGTGCGGTTGCCAAGGCGAGGGGATCCTTGTGGATCCCGTGATCGACGACGGCTGGTTGAACGTTCCCGTCCCCACTTGTGCGGTGGCGCCCCGCGAGGCGCGTCGCCCGGAGTCCAGACAATGGGGGAGGGTCTGCGGCCGGTATCGCCTGGCCATTCAGACGACAGACCCGACTTCGAGGAGTTCCCATGGCTGACACCATCCGCATCCCGGCCACCACGCGCAGCGACTTCGGCAAGGGCTACGCCCGCCGCATCCGCAACAACGACCAGATCCCCGCGGTCGTCTACGGCCACGGCGCCGAGCCGCAGCACGTGATCATTCCCGGCCACGAGACCATGCTCGCCGTGCGCCACTCCAACGCCGTGCTCGAGCTCCAGCTCGACGGCGGCACCGAGCTGGTCATGGTCAAGGACATCCAGCGCCACGCCACCCGCCCGGAGATCCTGCACGTCGACCTGCTGGCCGTGCGCCGCGGCGAGAAGGTCGAGGTCGAGATCCCTGTCCACGTCATCGGCGAGGTCGAGCCCAACGCCGTGCACAACGTCGAGGAGAACACCCTCACGGTCGAGGCCGACGCCCTGAACGTGCCCGAGGCCGTCACCATCAACCTCGACGGCCACGGCGTGGGCGACCACGTCTACGCCGCCGACGTGCGCCTGCCCGAGGGCGTGACCATGGTCTCCGACCCGGAGCTGCTGGTCATCAACGTCTCCGCCCCCCAGGCCGAGGACCTCGGCGAGGAGTCAGCCGGCGGCGAGGACGAGGCCCCGGAGGGCGACGTCGTCCCCGAGAACGAGGCCTGAGTCCCACCGCTCAATCGAGCCTCCGTGGTGCGGGGCGGCTTGCGAGCCGCCCCGCACTTCGCATGACCGCACTCTTCACCTTCTCGATGGAGGCACCGATGTCCGACGCATGGCTGGTCGTGGGGCTGGGCAACCCCGGTCCTGAGTACGCCCGGACCCGGCACAACGTGGGACAGATGGTCCTCGACGAGCTCGCCTCCCGGCTCGGCGGAGCCTTCAAGGTACACAAGGCCCGCGCCCAGGTCCTGGAGTCCCGGCTGCGCCCGGGCGGACCGCGGGTGGTGCTGGCCAAGCCCCTGACCTACATGAACCTCTCCGGCGGTCCCGTGGCCGGGCTCGCGAAGTTCTACGGCATTCCGGCCGAGCGGGTCATCGCCGTGCACGACGAGATCGACATCCCCTTCGCCGCGCTCAAGCTCAAGATCGGCGGGGGAGAGGGCGGGCACAACGGCCTGCGGGACATGTCCAAGGCCCTGTCCACCAAGGACTACTACCGGGTGCGGGTGGGTGTGGGCCGGCCCCCGGGCCGGATGGACGCCGCCTCCTACGTGCTGAAGCCCTTCTCCTCCACCGAGGGCAAGGAGCTGCCCTTCCTGCTCGACGACGCCGCCGACGCGGTCGAGCACCTCGTGGAGAACGGGCTGCTCGAGGCGCAGCAGAGGTTCCACGGCCGGTGACACGCCGGGGACTGCCTCCGGAGGCTCAGACCCCAGCCGTCCTGCCGGCCCGCGGCTCGCGGACCGGGCGTGCCCCGGAAGCGGACGGGGCCGGGACGGTCGGCACCCCCGCTCGCCGGCGGCCGGTGACCGGCGGCGTGCTCCGCTGCCCCGCCCGGTTCCGGGTGTCCACGGGGTGGGCCGTCGCCGGCCGGGACGCGCTGTAGACGACGCGCGAGTGGAAGAGGTACCGGAGCAGGAACGCGCCCGCCAGGGTGAGTGCCTGGGACACGAGGCTGTCCAGCCCCGCGAACTCCACGAGCGCCCACAGCACGGGCAGCCGTAGCGCGGCGTCCACGTTGTTGAAGGTGAAGGACTGCAGGAACCGCCGGAGCATCGGGTGGGCCTCGCCGCGGTCCGCGTGGAAGACCATGCGCTCCTGCATGAGGAAGTTGCTGAGGATGGTGGTCTCCGCCGCGATGACGGCCGCCGCGACGTAGTGCATGCCCAGCCCCATGAGCGCGGCCATGATGAGCAGGTTCAGCACGGCGCCGATCCCGCCGACCAGCCCGAACCGGGCGATCCGGCCGAAGCGCAGTGCGGCGAGCTGGCGCAGGAAGCGGGTGCCTTCGGTGAACGAGGCCTTGGACTGCCCGGC